>NZ_VICE01000087.1 GCF_006546775.1 Marilutibacter aestuarii | reverse complement strand
GCCTGTCGCTGGCCAATGACGGCACGCTGTCGGGCACCCCGACCGAAGCCGGCAGCTTCAACTTCGCCGTCACTGCGACCGATGCGCATGGCCAGACCGGCATGCAGTCCCATGCGCTGGAGATCGCCACCCCGGCGCTTGATGTCACCCCGGGCGTGCTCGAGGCCGTGGTCGCCGGCGCCCAGTTCCGGCAGGCGTTGACGATCCACGGCGGCATCGCGCCGTACACCGTGACCCTGGCGGGCACCCTGCCGCAGGGCGTGCAGTTCGACCGCGACAGTCGCAGCTTCAGCGGCCGTCCGACCGAGTCCGGCACCTTCAGTCTGACCCTGACCGTCAACGACAGCACCACCGGCAACCGCGCCACCCTGACCCGCAGCTTCGAGCTGGTGGTGCAGGCCCCGGCGCTGGCGATGACCCCGGCCGCCGGCGACCTGCCGACCGCCGCCGCGGGCGTCGCCTACGCGCAGGCCTTCGCGGCCGAGGGCGGCATCGCGCCGTATGGCTACGCGCTGGCCAGCGGCACCCTGCCCGCCGGCCTGGCCCTGGCCGCCGACGGCACGCTGTCCGGCACGCCGACCGAGGCCGGCCGCTTCGAGTTCGGCATCACCGCGACCGATGCCACGGCGGGCACCGCGGCCAGCATCACCCAGTCCTACGCGCTGGACGTGGACGCGCCGACCATCACGATCGGCCCGGACGCGCTGCCCTCGGCCACCTACGGCGTCGACTACACCGCCGTGTTCCAGGCCGAGGGCGGCTCCGCGCCGTACACGTTCGAGGTCACCGGCGGCGCGCTGCCGGCCGGTCTGCAACTGGCCACTGACGGCACGCTGTCGGGCACCCTGCAGGCCGCCGGGGAGTTCAGCTTCGAACTCACCGCGACCGACGCCCTGGGCTTCGCCGGCGCGCGCGACTACATGCTGGAGGCCACCGACCGGCCCGACCCGACCCAGGACGCCGAAGTCCGCGGCCTGGTCGATGCCCAGCTGCAGTCCGCCCGCCGCTTCGCGCGCACGCAGGTCGGCAACTTCCAGCAGCGCCTCGAGCGACTGCACTCGGGGCGTCGCGGGACTGGCGTCGACAGCAGCGTCAGCGTGGCGATGCAGCGCAGCTGCATGCCGTCGCCGCTGGCAGCCCGGAACGATGACTGCGCGCAGCCGATCCCGGCACCCGCGGGCATGGCGCCGGGCGCCGACGAAACCCCGCTGGGCCACCAGCAGGCGCCGCGTGGTTTCGGCGCCTGGATCGGCGGCTCCATCCGCTCGGGCAGCTTCGACGGCCAGGGCGGCTCCTCGGTGGGCTTCGAGAGCGATGGCCTCAGCGTCGGCGTCGACGTCGACCTGGGTCCGGCCTTCACCCTCGGTGCCGGACTTGGCTACGGCCGCGACGACAACGACGTCGGCAACGCCGGCAGCCGCATGGAAGGCGTGGCGAAGGCACTGGTCGGCTACGGCAGTTTCCACCCCGGCGAGCGCTGGTTCATCGATGGCCTGGTGGGCTACCAGACCCTGGACTTCGACATGCGTCGCCAGCTGAGCGCCGACACCGGTACCGTGCGCGGCCAACGCGACGGCGACCAGTGGTTCGGTTCGCTGTCGATCGGCGCGGACCTGGGCGAGGGCAGCTGGCGCTTCACGCCGTATGCCCGCTTCGACGTCACCCGCGGCTCGCTGGATGCGTTCACCGAGACCGGCCACCCGGTGCTGGCGCTGCGCTACGAAGCCATGGACGTGGACGGCAGCACCGGCAACCTCGGCCTGCGCGTCGACTGGCGCCATCGCATCACCCCGGGTTGGCTGACGCCGCAGTTCCGCATCGAGTACCAGCGCGAACTGGAGGGCAACGGCAACGCGCTGGTGCGGTATGCCGACCTTGCCAGCGGCCCGTTCTACACGCTGTCGCCCAGCGGCCTCGACCGTTCGCGCTTCATGCTCGGCCTGGGCCTGGGCTTCGATGGCGACGGCGGCTGGAGCACCCGCGTGGAGTATCGCGCGGAAACCGGCAGCGACGACCAGGACGACCATGGCGTGATGCTCAACCTGCAGAAGGACTACTGAGGACCGTACGTTCCGGTCCGACGCCTGCAACACCCAGGGCCCCGCGGCGACGCGGGGCCTTTTTTTTGGTTCCTCTCCCAACCGAACGAAACAGGGTGCACGGCCGGCCCAGGCAGCCTGCGACCACCCGAGGCGACGCCCAGGACGACCGCCGTCAGGCAGCCCGCACACGGCGCCATCCCAGCGAATGCCGGGATCCAGCCTTTGCCTTCGCCCTGGTCCTCGACCATCACCCTGGGCACCGGGTCGGCACGAGAGTTGGCGCGAGGCGCTTGGCGCGCTTTGCGGTTGTCCCCGCCATACCGGGTCCCCGGGTGCGCTTCGCTTACCCGGGCTACGCGGCCGGCAGAGTCCGCGCGAGGTCGGGGCGCATCGAAACGCGCATGCGGATCCTCGTCAGCGCAAAGGCCCAAGAGCTGGATCCCAGCATTCGCTGGAATGACGAAACGTAGTGGCGTAGCACCGTAGGATGGGTTGCGCGAAGCAAAACCCATCGTCCGTCGTGGCCGTAAGCCATGGTGGGTATCGCCTTCGGCTCGACCCACCCTTCGGCCCTGGGGCGACCGATGGCCGGCAGGCCTACCTCCTGCCCAGCGCAGCGCGCTGGGATATCGCCACTCGCTGGCTGACCGGGTCGGCCATGCACCACGCTCCCCTCAGGTCGGAGAAGCACCTTCTTCTCCTTCGCGATACCCACCGCGTACGCCGCCCGCCGCGACACGGGTTCCGGATACACTCCGGCGAAACCCGAGGAGAGCCCATGGCGCAGGACACGGCCGAGACCCCCCCGCACGCCCCCGAGATCCCCGACTCGCACGCCGACCTGCCGGTCGCGCGCAGCCAGTTCGGGCTCCTGCGCCAGCGTCGCTTCCTGCCGTTCTTCCTGGTGCAGTCGCTGGGCGCGTTCAACGACAACGTCTACCGGCAGGCCATCATCGGCATGCTGTTCTGGCTGGGTGCGAGCAGCGACGACAAGGCGCTGTACGCGAGCCTGGCGCCGGCGATCTTCATCCTGCCCTACTTCCTGTTCTCGGCGATCGCCGGCCAGGTGGCGGAGAAACTGGAGAAGTCCAGGCTCATCCGGATCACCACCGCGATGGAGATCGCGATCATGTCGATCGCCGCGATCGGCTTCTGGCTGCAGAGCCTGCCGATCCTGCTGGTCGCCCTGTTCTGCACCGGCATGCAGTCGACCCTGTTCGGCCCGGTGAAGTATTCGATCCTGCCCTCGGTGCTGCGGCCCGAGGAGTTGACCGGCGGCAACGGCCTGGTCGAGATGGGCACCTCGCTGTCGATCCTGACCGGCATGATCGTCGGCGGCCTGCTGTTCAAGCTTGCCGGCGCGCACGGACCGCTGGCGGCGGGCGCCACGATCATCGCGCTCGCGGTGGCCGGCAACCTGGTCAGCCGGATGATCCCGCGCGTGGACGCCGGCGCGCCCGGACTGAAGATCAACTGGAACCCGATCCCAGAGTCGCTGCACATGCTGCGGCTGGCGCGCCGGCAACTGGCGGTGCGCAACTCCGTGCTGGGCGTGTCCTGGTTCTGGTTCGTCGGCACGGTGCTGACCTCGCAGTTGCCGGCCTATGCCGAAGTCCACCTGGGTGGCGACGCGACGCTGTACATCTTCGCGCTGGCGCTGTTCTCGATCGGCACCGGCGTGGGCTCGCTGCTGTGCGAAAAGCTGTCCGGGCGCACGGTCGAGATCGGCCTGGTGCCGCTGGGCGCGTTCGGCATGAGCGCCTTCATCCTCGACCTGTACTTCGCGCGCACCGGCGTCGCCGGTGCCTCCGGGCTGGGCGTGCTGGACTTCCTGCGCGAGGACGGCAGCTGGCGGATCGCGATGGACCTGGTCGGCATCGGCCTGTTCGCCGGCTTCTTCGTGGTGCCGCTGTTCGCGCTCATCCAGAGCCGCACGCCCCGCGACGAACTCTCGCGCGTGATCGCCGGCCTCAACATCCAGAACTCCGGCTTCATCGTGCTGGCGGCATTGTCGGGGCTGGCGGCACAGAAGGCGCTGGGCTGGTCGATCCCGCAGGTGTTCCTGGCCCTGGCCATCCTCAACACGCTGGTGGCGCTGTGGATCTTCAGCATCGTGCCCGAATTCCTGATGCGCTTCCTGAGCTGGGTGCTCGTGCGTGCGCTCTACCGGCTGCGCGCCAAGGGGATCGAGCAACACGTGCCCGACGAGGGGCCGGCCCTGCTTGCGTGCAACCACGTCAGCTACATGGACGCGCTGATCCTCGCCGCGAGCACGCCGCGTCCGGTCCGCTTCGTCATGTACTACCGCATCTTCAACATCCCGGTCATGCGCTGGATCTTCCGGCACGCCAAGGCGATCCCCATCGCGAGCGCCAAGGAAGACCCGGTCCTGCTGCAGAAGGCCTACGACGAGATCGACGCCGCCCTCGCCGAGGGCGAGCTGGTCGGCATCTTCCCGGAGGGCCGGCTGACGAGCGACGGCCGCATGGGGCCATTCAAGGCGGGCATCGAGCGCATCCTCGAACGCAGCGCCATCGCCGGTCGCCCGGTTCCGGTGGTGCCGATGGCCCTGCGCGGGATGTGGGCGAGCATGTGGAGCCGGCGCGACAGCCGCCTGGGCCGCATGCGCGTGCCGCGTCGCTTCCGCGCGCACGTGGAGGTCGTCGCCGGGCCACCGCTCGACGGCAGCGCCGTCACTGCCGCCGGCCTTGAGCAGCAGGTGCGGGCCTTGCGGGGCGACGCAGCGTAGCGAGGCCGCCTGGCCGGCGGCAGTGCCGGGGCCCGCTGCCCGCTTGCGGCGCGTCGCGGCGCCCGGGCATACGGATCGCGCGCGCCGCTGCTAGGATGTCCGGGGGGCGCCGGCGAAGTCCGGCCCGAACGATTCACACACTTCAGAGCAAGGGGAGTTCCACATGAGCATGCCACCGCCCGTCACGCCGTCCGCCGCACCCGGCCCGGTCCCGAACCACCTGGCCTGGGCGATCGTGTCCACGGTCGTCGCCTTCTGCCTGTGCTGCGTCGTCGGCGCGATCCCGGGCGTCGTCGCGATCGTCTACTCCGCGCAGGTCAACAAGAAGCTCAACCTCGGCGATACCCAGGGCGCGTTGCAGGCCTCGGCCAATGCCAAGACCTGGTGCTGGGTGACCACCGGCCTGGCGATCTTCGGCCTGCTGCTCAACGTCTGGGGCTTCATGACCGGCGCCAACGAGCAGTACATGATGATGCTGCAGCAGATGCAAGCCGCGCAGTGATCCTCGACGCCCTGCCCCGGTCGCGCTGGCAACGGGGGGCCGTGTTCGCGGCCCTCGCGGGCTTCGTCGCGTTCGGGGTCTGGGCATTGCGCAGCCATGATCCGAACGCCGCGGACAGCCCTTTCATGGGCTGCCTGTTCCTGGCGCTCACCGGCTTCTACTGCCCCGGCTGCGGCACCACGCGGGCGCTGCACGCCCTGCTCCACGGCGATGTCGCCGGCATGGTGGCGATGAACCCGCTGCTGCCGCTGCTGATGCTCGCCACGCCGGTGATCGCATTGCACGGGATGGGGCGACCGCTGCCCCTGCCGGCACCGGTGCTCAAGGCCGTGAACAGCCCGCGGCTGTGGCTGGTCGGGCTGCTGGGCTACTGGGTCGCGCGCAACCTGCCCTGGTGGCCCTTCACCTGGTTGGCGCCGGGCTGAGCCCACGCCACCGCTTCGACACGATCACGCTTCCTGGAGCGCCCCGATGAACGCACCGCATGGCGAGTACGTCCCCAACAACCTGGTGTGGGCGATCCTGACCACGCTGTTCTGCTGCATGCCCCTGGGCATCGTGTCGATCGTCTACGCCGCCCGCGTCGACGGACTTCGCGCGGCGGGCGACATCGCCGGCGCGCGCAGTGCCGCCGACAGCGCGCGCAACTGGGCGCTGGCCTCGGCGATCATCACGCCGGTCCTGATCGCGATCTGGATGGTATTCGCCGGGGGCATGGCGGTACTGAGCGCCGCGTTCGGCAACTGAAGCCGGCCTTTACGCGCCCCCGATGTGCACACATGCCGGGCGCGGCCCCGACGGACCTCAGTTGACGTAGCCGGCGATCACCAGCAGGGCCAGCAACGCCAGCCACGCAAGCAGGGTGCGCCAGACCAGGCTCATCGCATCGCGCAGCTCGGGCAGTTCGCCCAGCACCTCGAGCCGCGGCACGGCGCCCTCGCCGTCCGCGCCGACGTCGGCATAGTCGCCGACTTCCTCGGCCAGCTCGCTGCGCACGCTGGCGCGGCCGACGGCCCCGAGGAAGCCGATGCGGAAGGCGAACGTCGCCCCGCCGTTGTCGCGCCAGGCCGCCAGCACGGTGTCGAAATTGCCGACGATGGCCAGCGCCAGGGTCATCAGCTGGGCCACCGGCCACTCCAGCGCGGTCAGCAGGGTGCGCGCGCCCTCCGCGGTCCCGGCCGGCAGGGTACGCGCGAACTCGCCATGGGCCGAGACTTCGACCAGGCGGTACATCAGCGCGCCGAACGGCCCCAGCAGGAGGAACCAGAACAGCACGCCGAACCAGCGCCGCAAGGCGTTGTAGAAGACCGCGTCGACCAGCACGCCGCCCTCGAGCGAAGGGGCCTCGCCGTCGGGCCACAGGCGCGCGGCGGCGGCCCGGCGCGAGGCCAGGTCCGGCGCCTGGACGATGGCCTCGACGTCGACGTCGAGGTCGCGGGGACCCCAGGCATAGAACAGCGCGGCGATGCCGAACAGGAGCGACGCCAGACCGAACATGGTGTCGTCCAGCGCCTGCTGGAACAGCGCGACGAGCAGCAGCGGCGGCGGCAACGCGATCAAGATGCCCCAGCTGCCGCGCCAGAGGCTGCCCTCGTCGAACCGTCCGTCGAGCCAGCGCAGCCAGTCCCCGTACCAGCCGTAGGAACGCACGGCCGCGGCCAGCGGCTGCGCCAGATGGCCCAGCACGAGCGCGACCACGGTGGCGATCAGGGTAACGGACATAGGAACGGGGGCTCCGGCACGACGCGTTGGTGCGTGCCGGGATTCTAGCCTGCCCGGCGTGATCGATTCATGTTGCGGGACCGCGAAACGGCGAACCGAGCGCGCGCACCGGCGCTCAGCGCGCGTCGCGCCGAGCGCGCATCTCCAGCCACCACTGCTCGATCAGCCAGCGCGAGATCGAGATCGCGGGCGAGAGCAGCGGGCCCTCGCCGTCGTCGACGCCATCGAGGGCCTGCTGGCGCGCGTGGGAGATTTCCTCGAAGGAGAACCAGCGCGCCTGCTCGAGCTCATCGTCGATGCGCGGATCGGCGGGCGTCGCCTCGGCCATGAAGCCGAGCATCAGTTGTCCGGGAAACGGCCAGGGCTGCGAGGCCCGGTAGCGGCAGCGGACGACGTGGAGACCGGTTTCCTCGGCGACCTCGCGCGCCACCGCCTGTTCCAGCGACTCGCCCGGCTCGACGAAGCCGGCGATCACCGACCAGCGCCGCGCCGGCCAGTTCGCCTGCCGGCCCAGCAGCAGGCGCTCGCCATCGCTGATCGCGACGATCACCGCCGGGTCGGTACGCGGGTAGTGTTCCTGTCCGCAGCCGGTGCAGCGGCGCAGCCAGCCGCCGCGTTCGATCGCGGTTTCCGCACCACAGGCACCGCAATGGCGATGCTGACGGTGCCAGTGCTGCAGGGCGCGCGCCTGAGCGAAGACCGCGGCGTGCGCCGCCGGCCAGTGCGCCGCGGCGCTGCGCAGGTCGACGCGCTCCGGCGCCTGGAAGGCGACGAGCCCGGCGTCGAGCGAGAACCAGGCCTCGCCGTCCGGCGCGAGGCCGAGGAAGATCGCCAGGCCGCTGCCGCCCGGCCCCTGGCTGAGCGTGCGCCCGGTCGGCGCGGCGAGCGCGCCCGTCGCATCGGCGAGCGCGTGGCCGCTGTCATCGAGCAGGATCACCCGCGCATCCGGCCAGAGGGCATCGAGCGCGGCATTGTCGCCGCGCAGGCGGTCGGCGCGATCGAAGCCGGACTCGGGCAGTTCACCCGCGGCCGTCGGGGTGAAGGCGAAGGGTGCCGTCATGCCGACGCCCCCGTGGATCGCGAGCGGGTCGGGCATCCGCGTGCCATGGGGCTCAGGCCGAGAACGAGGAGCCGCAACCGCAGGTGGTCTTGGCGTTCGGATTGCGGATCACGAACTGGGCGCCGTGCAGGCTCTCGGTGTAGTCGACTTCCGCGCCCATCAGGTACTGAAGGCTGAGCGGATCGACCAGCAGGGTGACGCCGTCGGTCTGCACGGCGAGGTCGTCCTCGGCCTGCGCTTCATCGAACTCGAAGCCGTACTGGAAGCCCGAGCACCCGCCGCCCTGGATGTACACGCGCAGCTTCAACGCCTCGTTGCCTTCCTCTGCGATCAGCTGGCGCACCTTGGCGGCGGCCGCCGAGGTGAACTGCAGCGGGCGATCGAGCGACTGGTAGCCGGGCGCGGCGTCCGCCGGGGCGGTCGGGAGGGGCGTGATGTCCATGCGGTCAGGATGGGGCGCGCACGCCGCATATTCAAGCGCGGGCCGCAGCCGCGCTTCAGCCGCCGGCCTTCGGTGGCGCGTCCGCGTCGGCGCCGTTGAGCGGTGAATCGCGGGTGCTGTCGGCCCAGGTAAAGGACTGTTCCACCGCGGCACCGTTGCGCGGCCTGAGCTGGACCTGTACGCGGACCGGCTCGAAGCCTTCGGGCAGGAATACATCGCCCTCGACCTGCTGGAAGTACTTGAACGAGTACGGCAGGCCCGCTGCGCTGGGGTCCTGGCGCAGCATCGACCAGGCCAGCACCTCACGCTTGCCCGCCCGCGTGCCCTCGATCTGCAGCTGCAGGCCGCCGCTGCTGACCGAGCCGCGATTGAGGTTCTGGGTCAGGGTGGTGGTGAAGTGCCAGGCGGTGTCGCCCTGGGGCTGGAAGCGGATCCCGTGCACGCTCAGGCCGCGGCGCTGCGCGGTCGCGCCGACGAGGCGCTCGTAGAAGGCGACGTCGGCACGCAGGCCGGCGATTTCCTCGTCGCGCTCGGCCAGCGTGCGTTGCACGTCGCGGTTGGCATCGCGACTGATCTGGTCCGAGCGCGACAGGGTCGCCACGCGCTGGGCCAGGGCATCGTTCTGTTCGCGCAGGCGCTGGACGCTGGCTTCGCTGCTCGCCAGCTGGCCCTTGAGGTCGCCCGAGGCCGGTGCGATCACCCGCCACAGGCCCCAGCCCCCGAAGACCAGCGCCAGGACGAACACGCCGGCGGCCGCCCACGCGGCGCGGCGCCGGAATTCCGGCGACAGCGGGGGATGCGGAGGGTGGGATGTCGAGGACGCCGCCCCGCCGGGCGCGGCGGCGGGCGGAGGGGCGTCGGGCGCGGCGTCGTCCAGCGGTTTGTCGTCCATCTCCCTGATATAGGAGGCGGACCGCGGGGCGTCAAGCCGCCACCGCGCCGACCGTGTCGGGGCGGTTCAGTTGCCGGCGACGGGGCTCAGGCCGCTTCGGTGAAGGCTTCGCGTTCGGCGTAGGCGCTGACCTGCTCGCCCATCACGCTGTCGGCATGGATCAGGCGGCCGGTGAGGGTCGCGCCGGCGGACATCTCCACCACCTTGTAGTGGACGTTGCCGCGCACCCTCGCCTTGCTCGCCAGCTCGACCCGCTCGGCGGCGTGGACGTCGCCGTTGAGGGTGCCGTTGATCGCCACCAGCGGGGCGTGCACCTCGCCCTCGATCACGCCGCTCTCGGCCAGCGTGAGCATCGCCTTCTCGCCCTCGAGCGCGATCACCTTGCCGATCACGCGGCCCTCGATGAACAGCCCACCGCTGAACTCCAGGTCGCCGCGGATGACGACCTGCGGGCCGATGAGGGTGTCGACGTGGCCATCGAGCTGGGCCGGTTTGTTCTTGAACATGCTCAGGATTCCCCTTGTGAAGCGGTGGCCGCGACGGCCGTGGACGTGACCGCGCGCGCGTCGTCGCCGGCATTGCCGACCTGCCAGGCCAGTGTCTGGTCGACGGTCTTTTCCCCGGTGTTCAGCCGCACGCGGACGCGTTGCGGCGTGAAGCCCACCGGCAACATGATGCTGCCGCTGAGCTGCTGGAAGTAGCGGAACGAGTAGGCCTGCCCCGCCGCCTCCTGCTTCTGGTGCAGGCGTCCCCAGTCGACGACCGCGAGCTTGCCGTCCTGGACGCCCTCGACCTGGAACTTGAGCTGGCCGGTGCTGACCGCGCCCCGGTTGAGGTTCTGGGTGAGGACGATCTCGTAGCGCCAGGTGCCACCCGCCTCGGGGACGAACTGGCTGGAGTGCACGTTCAGGCCCTTGCGCGGGCTGGTGGCCCCCACCAGGCGTTCGTAGAAGGCGACGTCGGCGCGCAGGCCGGCGATCTCCTCCTCGCGCTCGGCCAGGGTGCGCTGGATCTGCTTGTTGGCGTCGCGGGTGATCTGGTCGGACTTCTCGAGGATCGCGGCGCGCTGGCGCAGCTCTTCCAGTTCCGAGCCCTGCCGCCGCAGCGTGCCCTCGGCCTGGCCCAGGGCCTGGCTGACTTCCGGCAGCTTCGGCGCGGCGATGCTGCGGGTGAACTGCCAGACCGCCACCAGGCTGCCGGCCCAGGCCAGCAGCGCCAACACCAGCCACAGCGGACGCCGGTCCGGACCGTCCCGGACGATGCGATAACGCGCTGGGGGCTCGCGATGGGGGGTTGGGGTCATGTCCGGGCCGCCCGCATTACGGCACGCTCCTGCCTCTATACTCGAGGGACATTCTAGCGGGGTCGCGACGATGACTGATGCGCACCTGTTCGCAATTGGCGTGGTTCTGGCCTGGCTCGCCGGCATCCGCGTCTACCTGACCGTCTTCGGCGTCGGCCTGGCCGGTGCCCTGGGCTGGCTGGACCTGCCCGAGGCCCTGCAGGCCACGCAGTCGCCCTGGGTGCTCGGCGTCGCCGGCGCACTGGCGCTGGTGGAGTTCTTCGCCGACAAGATCCCCGGCGTCGATTCGGGCTGGGACCTGCTGCACACCCTGCTGCGCGTGCCGGCCGGCGCCTTCCTGGCCGCGGCCACGCTGTCGCCCGATGGCGACCTGGGTGCCGGGGCGCTGGCGGCGGGCGCCGGGGTGGCCCTCACCAGCCACGCACTGAAGTCGGGCACCCGGGCGATGCTCAACGCCTCGCCCGAACCCGTGACCAACTGGACCGCATCGGTCGGCGAGGACGTGGCGGTGGTCGGTGCGCTCGCGCTGGTGTTCGCCTATCCCTGGCTGACCCTGGGCCTGGTGGTCCTGGTCAGCCTGGCGATCGCGCTGTCGATCTGGTGGGTCTGGCGGAAGCTGTTCCGCCGCACGCCGCGACCGCCCTCGCCGGCCTGAGGCCGGCGCCGGGGGTGGTGGCTCAGCCCTCGAGCTTCTGCGCCAGGTAGTTCGGCTCGCCGATGCGCTCGATCAGCGACAGCTGGGTCTCGATCCAGTCGATGTGCTCTTCCTCGGAATCGAGGATCTCGGCGAACAGGTCGCGGCTGACGTAGTCCGACACCGACTCGCAGTACGCGATGGCCTCGCGCAGCAGCGGCACGGCCTCATTCTCAAGCGCCAGGTCGCAGGCCAGCAGTTCCTTCGGGTTCTCGCCGATGCGCAGCTTGCCCAGGGCCTGGAAGTTGGGCAGGCCATCGAGGAACAGGATGCGGTCCGACAGCTTGTCGGCGTGCTTCATCTCGTCGATGGACTCGTGGTACTCGTGGTCGGCCAGTTCCTTCAGGCCCCAGTTCTTCAGCATCTTGGCGTGCAGGAAGTACTGGTTGATCGCGGTCAGCTCATTGAAGAGCGCCTTGTTGAGGAATTCGATGACCTTGGCGTCGCCCTTCATGGCGGTGCTCCGTGTGGCGGCAATGCGGGCACTTTAGCCGCTTGCGCGCGGCCATGGCGAAACACGAATCGGCTGCAGCCGCAGACGCGAATCAGTGGCGATACGGAAACAGGGGGGATGGGCGACGGGTCCCGCCGGACGGCGGTCCCGGAGGCGGGCTCAGGCGGCCTGCGACAGCACTGGCAGGGGCAGCTCGCGCGCGCGGCGATGTTCGACCAGCAACTGCGCCGCCAGGTCCAGGCAGCTGCCGCAGTTGGCGCCGGCCCCGGTCCGCATGGTCAGTTCCGGCACGCTGCCACAGCCGGCTTCGGCCGCCTGGCGGATGTCGTGGTCGGTGACGCCGTTGCAGATGCAGACATACATGGGCAGGGACGCCGGGGCGCCGGATCTCGCAGCCGGACTGGCTGCATCCGCATTGCACTACGAATGAGAATGATTGTCAACATCAGCCCTATTCAGGGCTCCGGGCGCCTCGCAGGCGGATCGGCGCCGCCCGGCGACCGGCTCAGGCCGGCCCGTTGCGCCCGCTCCCGGCATTGCCCGAGCCCTGCCCCCGCGGATGCTGGAGGGGCCGGGCACGCGGTCGGCTGCGGCCGCGCTTCCCGTCCCAGCCCAGGCTGCGCTGGACCACCTCCTGCGGCGGCGGCACCGCCAGGCCCTCGCCCATGTCGCGGGCGAACTGCGAGAGATGCATCAGCGCGCGGGCGTAGACGCTGCGCTTGAAGATGACCACGTGCTCGACCGGGTACCAGAAGTCCACCCAGCGCCAGTGGTCGAACTCGGGCTTGTCGGTCAGGTCCAGCCGCAGCTCGGACTCGTCCCCGACCAGGCGCAGCAGGAACCAGACCTGCTTCTGGCCGATGCATACCAGGCGTTCGTGGCGGCGGATCGCACGCTGCGGCAGCCGGTAGCGCAGCCACCCGGGCGTCTCGCCCAGCACCTCAACGTGGTGCGGCAGCAAGCCGGTCTCCTCGCGAAGTTCGCGATACATGGCTTCGATCGGCGTTTCGTCGCTGTTCATCCCGCCCTGCGGGAATTGCCAGCCGTCCCGGTGGACGCGGCGGGCCCAGAACAGGCGTCCATCCGGACGCATCAGCACGATGCCGACGTTGGGGCGATAACCGTCCGGATCGATCACGATGCGGACTCCTGAGTCGTTGACTTACGTCACTGGCTTCGACTCTGCCACGCCCCCCGGTTATCCACAAGCCGCCCCAAAGGTGATTGACACGCGAGCCCGATCCGGGAACAATTCGCGGTTCACCCCGTGGCTATGTAGCTCAGCCGGTTAGAGCACAGCACTCATAATGCTGGGGTCGGTGGTTCGAGTCCACCCATAGCCACCATCCGTCCGAGCCGACGGATCGAAGCCAGCCCCGCCCCCGGCGGGGTTTTGCATTTCAGGGGCTGGACCTGCCTGCCGCCTTGCCGGAACGCCTCCGCGTCCGCCCCGTGTCAGCCCCCCAGGATCGCGGGCACGGCCGTCGACAACACCGCGCCCAGGAACGCCGACATGGCCCAGTACCCGGCCCGGTGGCAACGGTCGCCCAGGGCCGTCAGCAGCGGGTCGGGCACCTCGCGGTCGTCGCCCCGCATGATGAAACGGGCCGAGGCCGAGGACAGCGAAGGCGCCAGGCGCGGATCGGGCGCGATGCGAGCCCAGACGTGCGGGTGCGTGGACTTAAGGCGACGGTCGAAGTCGCGCGAAGCCCGTGCCAGGACCGCGAGGGCGGGCGCGCCAACGAGGGCCGAAAGCGCGAAGCCGATCGCAGGCAGCGTGGTCATGCCTTGGGAGCCGGAAAGGACGGAGTACACCAGGCGATCCTAACTGCCCTCCTCACCTTGCTCCGCTTTCACGGCGCCATCGAACCGAAACTGGCTGAGTCGACGGGCCCAATGCGGTCGGTCAACGCGCGCTCCGCTCTAGCCTGACTTTTTCTGTAGTCGCTCAAGGAAGGGGACTTCGCGGCATTTGCGCTCCAGTGCCCACAACATCTCGAGCGAATCGGTTCCCGCCTGCTCCAGTAATTCCAAGGACGCCTGCTCCATGACGACGAGCGCTTCGCGGATACGGACCAGCTCACGTTGCCCCTTTGTCGTCAGGGCGATCAGAGTCCTACGCCGATCGGCGGGATCGTCACGGGATTTCACCAGTGACAGACGGGTTAGTTCCTTGATCCAGACAATCACGAGCGGGTGCGACTGCCGCAGCAGCCCCGCGAGTTCCATCACGCCCAGCGGCCCATGCTCATCCAGTGCCAGGAGCGTGGATATCGTACGCGGCGGCGCTGTAACTCCCACCGTTGGGTACCAATCGGCCGCACCCTGCACGAGCTCGTCGGCGAGTCGCCGTAGCAGGTGCGCCAGGAATGCCGCCCCTTGCTGCTGGATGAAGTCAGTCATGTCGTGCTCCTTCTGCGGGTTGACGTCCTCGACGATTAACGTCAACATTTACGTAAAGGATAACCTAATTGGAGTGGTCATGCGCAAGCTCTCATTCGCTGCGGCCTTCATGCTCGCCGCGATTCCTCTCGCGGCTACGGCAGGCGATCCTGGAGTGCCCACTCCACAAGCCTCCTCCTGTCTTACGGGCAGCTATCGAATGGCGGATGGCAGCACCCTCGATATCGGTGCGGCCGGGGCCGGCACGCACCGGTGGAGGCGTCCGGATGGCCAGACCGGTGCGCTGGTGCGGCAAGATGATGGCGAGTGGATCAGCACGCTCGGATGGACGGAGCGCCCGGACGGCCACCGGCTGACCGTGTCGAACTGCAAGCAAGGTCGGATACGTTTCGACAACGTCGCCGGTCAGCGCGAACCACTCGTCCAGATCGATACCCGCTTTCAGGGAAGCGGCGTCGCGTTGAGTGGACGATTGACCCTGCCGCCTGGCGATGCAACGGTACCTCTCGTGGTGCTCGTCCACGGCGCCGAGCGATCGTCGGCGATAGACACGTACTCACTTCAGCGCGAACTGGCGAGTCAAGGCATCGGCGTGTTCGCGTACGACAAGCGGGGCACGGGCCGCTCGGAGGGTCGCTATACACAGGACTACCTCACGCTCGCCATCGACGCCATCCATGCCATGCACGAGGCGAAGCGCCTTGCCGGAAAGCGAGCAGGACGCATCGGCTACCAGGGCGGAAGTCAAGGCGGATGGGTGGCGCCGCTGGCCGCAAGGATCGAGTCGGTAGACTTCGTCATCGTCAGCTTCGGTCTTGCCGTATCACCGCTCGACGAAGACCGGGAGGCAATTGCCTTCGACATGGCGCGTGCCGGCTTTGGCCCTGACGCACAGCGCAAGGCGGACGAAATCGCCAGCGCGACAGCCGCGATCATCGAGAGCAACTTCACGGAGGGCTTCGGCAGACTTGATGCCCTGAAGGAAAAGTATGGGACAGAACCCTGGTTCCCGTTCGTGCGAGGCAACTTCACCTCGTACCTGATCTCGACTCCAGAGGCTGTCGCGCGGCGCGATTTCCCCGCGCTGCTCGAAGGTGTGCCGGCCCACTACGATCCGATGCCCGTGCTGAGCAATCTTGATGTGCCCCAACTGTGGATCTTCGGTGGACAGGATCGCGATGCTCCGCCTTTCGAGACCCTGCGGCGCCTGCGCGAACTGAAGCGCGCGGGTCTCCCGATCGCCACGGCTGTGTTCCCGCACGCGGACCATGGCATGTACGAGTTCGAGATCGATGCACGGGGCGAGCGGGCGTCCACCCGTCAGCCCGAGGGGTACCTGCAGATGATGGTCGACTTCATCAAGTCGGGCCGTTCCGACGGTCTCGAAAGCAACTGAACAGGAGAGAGACATGAACCCGGACAGGTTCGTCGGACACGCGCGCCCATCAGACAGCTTGGGTAAGCAAGAACCATGTACCGATTGGGCGTAGGCATTCGGGCCGTCTTGTCGACGGCCCTCCGCTTGTGCTCGCCCAGCACGCGCGAACCGAGCTACCGCCCCGGCAGTTGCGCCAGGGTCGTGCGGGCCACGTCGACCAGGCGGGCTTCGGTGACGGCGCCCTGCTTGACGGTGCCGCGGTTGTACGCGCTCCACAGCACGCGGACGCTGCGGGGTTCGAGGACTTCGACCAGCAGGCCGCCTTCGACCGTTTCGCGGGTCTTGAGCTTCATCAGGGGCACGCCGTCGGCGTCGCGCGTGACGATCTGCGAGCAGCTGCCGCCCGTGCACTCGATCGCGGCCAGCGGGGTGGCGGCGTTCTGGCCGCCGCGGCTGACCAGGGCGGCGTTCTCGACGTCCTGCACGCCGACGCGATAGGCCAAGATGATATCGGCGGCGGCGGGGTCGTCGGCCAGCCGGTAGCCCTTTTCGACCATGACCGTATCGAGTGCCTGCCGGAGACTGTTGCGGAAGGCCGCGTCGGTGACCCGCGGGTCCGACTCGGCGCGTCGCTGGCCCGGCAGGTCGACCCAGGCGTAGGCCGGGCCCGGCAGGCTGGACGCCGGCTGCTTCACGGTGACGTGGGCGCGAGGTCCCGCGACTTCCGGCGAGCTCGAGCAGGCCGCGAGCGCGGCCAGGACGCCAACCAGGAGGGCGGCACGAAGCAGCCGGTGGGCCGCATGGGGACGGGGAGTCGCACTTGCATTCATGGGAACGCCTCGCTGCAGCGCCCGGTTCGGGCGGGTGGGGTCCTTCCTGGCCAGCACGTCGCGACGAGGCCGCATCGCAGGCCAAGGCCATTATGACCAGACCGCGCCTGATGAACAGGCCGGGGCTGCGGCCTGCCCTCGCTTGGTCTACAGTGGTTGCGGGGTAGCGCTACCATCCCAAGATGAACAGAAATGACAGCGCATGACATCCGCGCGGTTTTTGCATTAGAGTCGGCCACGGGGATGGCAGCCCAGACCGGACCGGGACGCAGGACAGCGCGTCGACGACTCGCGTAGCAGGGCGCCATTTACGTCGCAGGACGCGCCCGGAAGAGGCGCGAACCAGACCGGGAACAGTCCTAGAACAATGCCGATGTCCGCTTCCTTGCCGCTGTCCCCGCCCCCGGGCGCCCTGCTTGCCGACATCGGCGGGACGAATGCGCGATTCGCGCTCGCCGCCGCCGATGCCTCGCACCCGGACGTGATCGCCTCGAGCATCCGCATCTATCCGGTGAAAGACTTCCCTTCGCTGGCCGACGCCGCCCGGCACTATCTTGAAGAGATGCACGCCAGCCCGGACCGCGCGGTACTCGCCGTCGCCGGTCCCGTGAAGGACGCGCGCGCCCACATCACCAACCACCCCTGGACGATCTGCGCCGAACGCATGGGCGAGGCGCTGGGCCTGGCCGAGGTGGCACTGGTCAACGACTTCACGGCCCAGGCCATGGCGGTGTCGGTGCTGGAGCCGGCGCAGACGCTGGCGATGGGCGGGGCGCCCTGGCTGGGCTGGCAGGACGAAGGCGACCGCACCTACGCGATCATCGGCGCCGGCACCGGGCTCGGCGTCGGCGGCCTGCTCCGCCGCGAGGGCCGCTTCCATCCGCTGCAGACCGAGGGCGGCCACGCGAGTTTCGCGCCCGGCACGGACGAGGAGATCGACGTGCTGCGCTTCCTGTCGCGGCAACACGCCCGGGTTTCCAACGAGCGCCTGCTCAGCGGCAGTGGCCTGGTGAACATCCACCGCGCACTGGCGCACATTCACGGGCACCCCACGCTCGCGCTGGAGCCGCGCGACATCACCGCCCGCGCCCAGCAGGGCGACGCGCTGTGCCTGCGCGCGATCGACATGTTCTGCGCCGTGTTCGGCGCGGTCGCCGGCGACCTGGTCCTGACCCTGGGCGCATGGGACGGCGTGTTCCTGACCGGCGGCCTGGTGCCGCGGCTGGCGCCGTGGCTCGAAGCATCGCCGTTCCGACAGCGCTTCGAGCACAAGGGCCGGCTGTCCGAGCAGATGCGGCAGGTGCCGGCGATGGCCATCACCCATCCGCAGCCCGGCCTGCTCGGCGCGGCGGCGATGAGCACGGGGCGCTGCGCCCACCCCTGAGCCGGCGGCCGCCCGGCCACGCGGCCGGCCCTGCCCACCTTCATTCGACATGCGAGGAGCCGCCATGGCACGCCCGATCGACCCGACCGTCCGAGCCGCGCCCCGATGGCGCCACGTCCCGTCCTGGCGCGCGATGGCGCTGGCCGTGGTGTTCGCGCTCGGCGCGAGTCCCTCCGCGTTCGCGGGCACGCCCGGCGCGGGGACGGTACGGATCGTCGAGCACGAGGGGCGTTATGTGCTTGAGGTCGACGGCGCCCCGTTCCGGGTGAAGGGCGTCGGCTCCGGCGGCCGCGCGCTGGACACCCTGGCCGCCCACGGCGGCAATGCCTTCCGCACCTGGGAGGTGCCCGCGGACCTGGCCGACGCCCGCGCCCTGCTCGACGAGGCCCAGGCGCACGGCCTGAAGGTGGCGATGGGCCTGCGCATGGTCCCGGGCCGGCAGGGCTTCGACTATGGCGACGCAGCGGCGGTCGCGCGCCAGCAGGCACGGCTCCGCGACCAGGTCCTGGCCCTGCGCGACCATCCGGCCCTGCTGATGTGGGTCGCCGGCAACGAGCTCAACCTGGAGAACGACGACCCGGTGGTGTGGAACGCCATCGACGCGGTCGCGCGCATGATCCACGGCATCGACCCCGACCATCCGGTGATGACCACCCTGGCCGGCTTCGACGCCGCGCTGATCGGCGAGATCAAGCAGCGCGCGCCGACCCTGGACCTGCTCGGGATCCAGCTGTACGGCGACATCGACGGCTTCGACGCGCGCCTGCTGGCCGCCGGCTGGGACGGCCCGTACATCGTGACCGAGTGGGGTCCGACCGGACATTGGGAAAGCCCGCTGACCGCCTGGGGTGCCCCCATCGAGGACGACGCCTCGCGCAAGGCGGCGCTGATCGAGGCCCGCTATGCCCGCAACATCGCGCCCGACACCGGCAGGGGCCTGGGCTCCTTCGCCTTCCTGTGGGGCGACAAGCAGGAGCGCACGCCGACCTGGTATGGCCTGCTGCTGTCGGATGGCAGCACCACGCCCAGCGTGGATGCCCTGCACTACCTGTGGAACGGCACCTGGCCGGAGCAACGCAGCCCCGGGATCTCGCCGATCCTCATCGACGGCCTGGGGGCGCTGGACAGCGTCAGCCTGCCGCCCGGCGGCGCCGCCACCGCCCGGGTCGAGTCCACGGACGCCAACGGCGATCCGCTCGACTACCGCTGGTACGTCCTGGCCGAGAGCCAGGCCACCACCGTCGGCGGCGACCCGGAACAGGTACCGGCCCGGATCGATGTCGACCTGTCCCAACCCGCGCCGGGGACCGCCCGCTTCACCGCGCCGGCGGTCGAAGGCGCCTATCGCCTGTTCGTCGAGGTCCGCGATGGCACCGGCCGGGCCGCCTACGCCAACCTGCCCTTCCGCGTGACGGCTGGCACGGCCCCCGGCGGCAGCACTCCCACGCCCTGATCCGGACCCCGGCCACGGCCGCCCGCCAACGCAGGCGCCCGAGGACAGCGCTTTACCTTTTGCGCTTGCGCGGGCGACGAACACCGCGTGACCCGCGCCTTCGCGTGGGCCCGGCTCCTTGCGCCGATAGCCTTGCCCGGCGGGGCGCTCGGCCTCGGAAACGGAAGGCGACCCGGCTCCCGGCCACGCGCCTGCCAGTCTCCGAAGGCCGTCAATTATCGTGCACCGCAACATAATATTCCGTAAAAAAAGTCCTTTTTTTCAATGACTTGAAAATAGGCCCCGCAAGGTTTGACAACGCTGTCAGAAATGCGTGGAATGCGTCCCAAGGTCGACCGCGGCGCGTGCGGAGACGCGTCGACCCATAACCAGAAATGCTCAAGCGACCTTCTAGGGGAGGGAAGTAATGAAACGAGGCAACGTCCTGCCGAAGCAACGCCTGTTGACGACGGCACTACTGGTGGCACTCGCGGGTCCGGTCATGGCCCAGGATGCGACCACCGAAGACACCACCACCGCGGCCCAGTCCGATGAAGTCGCCGAGCTCGACACGGTGGTCGTCACCGGCATCCGCGAAAGCCTGGCGTCGTCGATGAACATCAAGCGCGATGCCCAGGGCATCGTCGATGGCATCGTCGCCGAGGACATCGGCAAGTTCCCGGACACCAACCTGGCCGAATCGCTGCAGCGCATCAGCGGCGTCTCGATCGACCGCACGTCCAGCGGCGAGGGCTCCAAGGTCACCGTCCGCGGCGTCGGCCCCGACTTCAACCTGGTGCTGCTCAACGGCCGCCAGATGCCCGCGGCCAACCTCGGCCCCGGCGGCGGCGGCACCAGCAACTCGCGCGCCTTCGACTTCGCCAACATCGCCGCCGAAGCGGTCTCCGCGCTGGAGGTCTACAAGACCAGCCGCGCGAGCACGCCCACCGGCGGCATCGGCGCGACGATCAACATCAAGACCGCACGCCCGTTCGACATCCCCGGCTCGCTCGCCAACATCGGCGTGAAGGGCGTCTACGACACCTCGGCCGACAACCTGCCCGATGCCTACCCGGGCGACTCGGTGACCCCCGAGATCTCGGGCATCTTCAGCAACACCTTCGGCGACGGCAAGTTCGGCGTCTCCTTCACCGGCAGCTACCAGGAGCGCAACTCGGGCTTCAGCCAGGCCGCGGTGGCCGATGGCTGGGCGATGTTCCGCGGCGACGATGCCAACAGCTGGAACCGCCTGCCGATGGCGGGCGAACCGGGCTACGACCAGATCACCAACCGCCCGGGCCCGGACACGATCTACGGGCGTCCGCAGAACTTCGGCCTGAGCGTCAACGGCGTCCAGCGCCAGCGCACCAACGGCCAGCTGACCTTCCAGTACGCGCCGACCGACCGGGTCACCACGACCCTGGACTACACCTACTCGGAAAACCAGATCCAGGCGCAGCGCAACGAGCTCTCGGTGTGGTTCAACTACGCGCCGGGCACCAGCTCCTGGACCGACGGCCCGATCGCCGGCCCGCTGGTCTACTCGGAGGACATCCCGGCGGCGAACGCCGACATCGCGATGGGCGGCATGAACCTGGCGACCCGCTACAAGGGCGAATCGCTGGGCTTCAACGTCGCCTGGGAAGTCAACGATGCACTCGACCTGGAGTTCGACTACCACGACTCCACCGCCACCTCGCGCCCGGACAGCCCCTGGGGCTCGGCCGGCGTGCTGGGCATGGCGGCGTTCCTGCGCGGCACCACCACCGTGGACTTCAGCAACGACTTCCCGATCCTGAACATCCAGCTGCCGCAGGGCGTCAGCCAGATCGAGGCATCCGACGCGGTCGTCACCGGCTCGGTGTTCCAGAACAGCTACAACAAGGCCGAGGTCGAGCAGTTCCAGGCCCGCGGCCAGTTCAGGTTCGAGGACTACTCCGGCCTGGACTTCGGCGTGTCGCTGACCGACGTCCACAACCGCACCGCCGCGGCGGTGATGCAGCGCGACACCTGGGGCGGCGTGGGCACCCCGGCCGACTACGACGACGACATCTTCTACGCTGGCAACATGGGCGACTACTTCGATGCGTTCTCCGGCCACGACAGCCCGAACTTCACCGACCGCTTCCTCCTGTTCGACTTCAACCGCCTGCGCGACGCGGCGGCGGGCGTGGCCGGCGACGACTCGCTCTACCGCGCGCCGACCGAGTACACCGACGACCTGCGCACGCAGGAGAAGTCCCAGAGCGCCTACCTGCAGTGGAACAAGACCTTCGACTGGTCGATGCCGCTGCACGTCGCCGCCGGCGTCCGCTACGAGGAGACGGAAGTCACCTCCTCGGCGCTGGTCCGCATCGGCACCGGCATTTCCTGGGACGCGGCCAACGAGCTGTACGTGACCTACGCCGACGACCAGGACTTCACCACGCTCAAGGGCGAGTACGACTACTGGCTGCCCGCCCTGGACCTGGCGCTTGAACTCACCGACAGCATGATCCTGCGCGGCAGCTACAGCCAGACCATCGGCCGGCCGGGCTGGCAGGACATCCAGGGCGGCCAGCGCCTGGCGAACATCGTCCGCGTCGACGGCGGCGACGGTTCGCAGGGCAACCCGGCGCTGTCGCCGCTCGAGTCGGACAACTTCGACCTGTCCTTCGAGTGGTACTACGGCGAGGCGAGCTACCTGTCGGTCGGCTACTTCCGCAAGAACATCACGAACTTCATCAGCACGACGATCGTGGAAGGCACGCCGTTCAACCTGCACACGCCGGTGGGCGGCACCTACTGGAACAATGCGATCAACGCCGGCTGCGCCGCGTCCGACCTGGTCTGCATCCGCGACTACATCTTCACCAACCACGCAGGCGATCCCGGCGTGACGGTCACCGGCACCAATGCGGCAGGCCAGTTGACCGGCAGCATCGTCGGCCAGCCGGGCGACCCGATCGCGACCTTCGACATCGTGCAGCCGGCGAACCAGCGCTCGGACCACCTCGATGGCTGGGAGTTCAACATCCAGCACATGTTCGGCGACAGCGGCTTCGGCCTCGCGGCGAACTACACCATCGTCGATTCCGGCCTGACCTTCGACAACACGAGCCTGGGCGACCAGTACCCGATGGTCGGCCTGAGCGACTCGGCGAACCTGGTGGCGTTCTTCGACAAGTACGACTGGCAGATCCGCGCGGCCTACAACTGGCGCGACGAGTTCCTCAACGGCATCGGCGGGCAGGGCAACAACCCGAACTACACCGAAGCCTACGGCCAGCTGGACATGAACGTCAGCTACAGGGTCGACGACCACTGGACGCTCTTCGCCGAAGGCATCAACCTGACCGACGAGACCCAGCGCGTGTTCGCCCGCCACAGCAACCAGCTGCGGTATGCCACGCAGACCGGGCCGCGCTACATGTTCGGCTTCCGCTACACGTTCTGACGATGGCGGGCATCGCCGCACGGCCCCCGGGTCGTGCGGCACCGGGGGCTGCCCACGAGCGGCAGCCCCTCGGCCCAGGGCCTATGCTGTCGGGCAGGCCCGCCACTGGAGTACCCGTCCTTGTCTGAAGCGATCCGAGATGTCGTCATCCTGGGCGGCGGATCCGCCGGCTGGCTGGTCGCCGGCATCCTCGCGGCCGACCACGGCGCCGCGTCGGGCGGCGGCCTGCGCGTGACCCTGGTGGAGTCGCCCGACGTGGCCACCATCGGCGTCGGCGAGGGCACCTGGCCGACGATGCGCGACACCCTGCGCCGCATCGGCGTGTCGGAGAGCGACTTCTTCCGCGAATGCGATGCCAGCTTCAAGCAGGGCTCCAAGTTCATCGGCTGGCGCGACGGCACTGCCGGCGACCAGTACCACCACCCCTTCGTGCTGCCGCAGGGCTACCTGGAGGCCGACCTCGTCGGCGCCTGGCTGCAGCACCCCGCCGAGGCGTTCGGCGAGCGGGTCTGCTTCCAGCCACGCCTGTGCGAGGCCGGTCGCGCGCCCAAGCAGTTCGCCACGCCCGAATTCGCGGCGGTGGCGAACTACGCCTACCACCTCGATGCCGGCAAGCTCGGCGCGTTCCTGCGGCGGCACTGCGTCGAGCGCCTGGGCGTGCGACACGTCAGCGACCACGTCACCGCGATCGACGCCGCGGACAACGGCGACATCGCCGGCCTGCGCACGCGCGACCACGGCATCCTGGCCGGCGACCTGTTCGTCGACTGCACCGGCATGCGCGCGGTGCTGCTGGGCGAGCACTACGGCATCGCCCACGAAAGCCAGCAGCACGTGCTGTTCGCCGACCGCGCGATCGCGGTGCAGGTGCCTTACGCCGATCCGCGCGGGCCCATCGCCTGCCAGACCCTGTCCACGGCGCAGCCCAACGGCTGGACCTGGGACATCGGACTGCAGTCGCGGCGCGGCGTCGGCCACGTCTACTCCAGCGCGCACACCAGCGACGACAAGGCCGCGGACGTGCTGCGCCGCCACGTGCTGGCGACCGGTGGGGCCGAGCCCGACCCCGCCTCGATGCGCCGCATCGGCATCCGCCCGGGCTACCGGAAGCAGTCCTGGCACCGCAACTGCGTGGCGATCGGGCTGTCGAGCGGCTTCGTCGAGCCGCTGGAAGCCTCCTCGCTGGTCCTGGTCGAACTGGCCTCGACCATGCTCAGCGACCAGATGCCGGCGACCCGCGCGACGATGGACCTGGTCGCCGCGCGCTTCAACGACAGCTTCGCCTATCGATGGGAGCGCGTGGTCGACTTCCTGAAGCTGCACTACCTGCTGTCGACGCGCGAGGACAGCGACTTCTGGCGCGACCACCGCCGTCCCGAATCCATTCCCCCGCGCCTGCAGGTCCTGCTCGAACTCTGGCGCCACCATCCGCCCTCGCGCTACGACCTGCCGCGGGTGGAGGAGATCTTCCCCTCGGCCAGCTACCAGTACGTGCTCTACGGCATGGGCTTCCGGCCACCGCCGGCGCCGGCGCCCACCGCGCGCAGGCGGGTGGACGCGATCGCGAAGGCCGACCGATACTCCCGTGAGGCGGCCGATCTCGCGCGCCGGATGATCGCCGGGCTGCCCTCGCACCGCGACATGATCGACCACGCCATCCAACATGGCATGCCCCGCCTCTAGACCAGGATCCCGATGACCCGCCATACCGCGCTCAACAACATCGACCACCGCGACCTGCGCGTCGACCCGCGACGCGGCGCCCGCATGGGCGACGACGTGATGTTCGCGCCGACCTTCCCGGCCGAGTTCCGCAACGTGCAGGCGCACTATCCGATCGTCTTCCACAAGGACGGCCAGGGCCGCTTCCAGCCGGTCGCGCTGTTCGGCTTCCGGCAGGGGCAGAACCTGTTCCTGCGTGGCGAGCGCTGGGACGCGACCTACCTGCCGCTGGCGATGGAGCGCCAACCGTTCCTGATCGGCCGCTCCGGCACGGAGCTGGCGGTGCACATCGACCTGGACCATCCGCGGGTGGGAACGGCCACCGGCGAGCCGCTGTTCCGCGAGCACGGCGGCAGCAGCGACTACCTCGAGCGCATGACGTCGATGCTGCGCACCCTGCACGACGGGCTGGAGGCCACGCCGGCCTTCATCGACGCGCTGCTGCGCCACGAGCTGCTGGAATCCTTCGTGCTCGACGTCCAGCTCGACGATGGCGCCCAGCACCGCCTCGCCGGCTTCTACACCGTTCAGGAGGACCGCCTGCGCGCGCTCGACGCCGACGCCTTCCTGGCCCTGCACCGCGACGGCCACCTGGAACCGCTGTACATGGTGCTCGCCTCGCTGGCGCAGCTGCGGGTGCTGATCGAACGCATCAACCGGCCCGATGACGCCACCTGAACCCATCGAAGAAGTCGCCCTCGACGGGCCGGGCGACCTGGACGCCTGGCTGCGCTCGGCCGAGCGCCCGGCGGTCCTGCGTGGCGTGGCCGCGCAATGGCCGGCGGTCAAGGCCGCGCAGGCCTCCGACCGCGAGGGCATGGCCTATGTCGGCCGGTTCGAGGCGCCGCGCGCGCCGCCCGTGGTCGCCACCGTCGGCCCGCCGGAGATCGGCGGGCGCTTCTTCTACAACGAGGACCTGAGCGGCTTCAATTTCCGCCAGGAGCAGGTCCCGCTCCACATCGTGCTCAACACCTTGTTGAAGTACGTCGAGGACGAAGCGCCGCCGGCGATCTACGTCGGCTCGACGACGATCGACACCTGGCTCCCGGGCTTCCGCGCCGAGAACGACCTGCCCCTGGCGCCCCGCGAGGCGCTGGCGAGCATCTGGATCGGCAACCGCACCCGCATCGCCGCCCACCAGGACGTGCCCGACAACCTGGCCTGCGTGGTCGCTGGCCGTCGCCGGGTGACCCTGTTCCCACCCGAACAGTTGCCGAACCTTTACATCGGTCCGCTGGATTTCACGCCCGCCGGCCAGGCGATCAGCCTGGTGGACTTCAGCGCCCCCGACCTGGCGCGCTTCCCGCGCTTCGCCGAGGCGATGCGCCATGCCCGCGTGGCCGAACTGGGCCCGGGCGACGCGGTCTTCATTCCCAGCATGTGGTGGCACCACATGGAGGCGCTCGCGTCCTTCAACGTGCTGGTCAACTACTGGTGGCGGCAGACGCCCGCCTGGATGGACACGCCGATGAATGCCTTGATGCTCGCCGTGATGACGGTGCGCGACCTGCCACCGGCGCAGCGCGCGACCTGGCAGCAGGTGTTCGAGCACTACGTGTTCGACGCCGGCGACGCGACCGCCGCGCACATCCCCGAGTCGGCGCGGCGCGTGCTCGGCCCGCTGGACGACGCCCGCGCCCGCGAGTTGCGCGCGCGCCTGCTGCAACGACTCAACCGCTGAGGACCGCGACGTGACCGAAGAAGCCCGGGACATCAGGCAGCGGCGCATACGCCGGGTCGTCATCGCCGGCGGCGGCACCGCCGGCTGGATGGCGGCCGCGGGCCTGGCGCGCGCGCTCGGCAAGGTGGTGGACATCACCCTGGTCGAGTCCGAGGAGATCGGCACCATCGGCGTCGGCGAAGCCACCATCCCGACCCTGATGACCTTCCACCGCCTGCTGCAGATCAACGAGCAGGAGTTCATGGCCGCCACCCAGGCGACGGTCAAGCTGGGCATCCAGTTCGAGAACTGGCGCAAGCCCGGCCATGCCTATTTCCACTCCTTCGGCACGACCGGCAAGGACCACTGGATGGCGAACTTCGTCCATTTCTGGTTGCGTGGACGGCGCGAGGGCGTGGCCGGCTCGTACGACGAATACTGCGTGGAACTCCTTGCAGCGCTGGAAGGCCGCTTCGCCCACCTCCCGCGCAACGGCATCAACTACGCCTACCACCTCGACGCTGGCCTGTACGCGCGTTACCTGCGCCGCTTCAGCGAGGCGCTCGGCGCGCGGCGCGTGGAAGGCCGCATCGCCGCGGTGGAGACCGACGAGGCGTCGGGCTACATCACCGCGCTGGCCATGGCCGATGGCAGCCGCATCGAAGGCGACCTGTTCATCGACTGCACCGGCTTCCGCGCCCTGCTGATCGGGCAGGCGCTCAACGTAGGCTTCGAGGACTGGTCGCACTGGCTGCCCAACGACCGCGCCTTCGCGGTGCCCACCGCCAGCGTCGGCGACGCGGTGCCGTTCACGCGTTCGATCGCGGGCACGGCGGGGTGGCAATGGCGGATCCCGCTGCAGCACCGCGTCGGCAACGGCATCGTCTATTCCAGCCGCCACTTGGACGACGACGACGCCCGCCAGGCCCTGCTCGACGGCGTCGACGGCGAACCCCTGCGCGACCCGCTGCAGATCCGCTTCCGCCCGGGCAAGCGCCTCAAGTGCTGGCATCGCAACTGCGTGGCCCTCGGCCTGGCGGCGGGCTTCGTGGAGCCGCTCGAGTCGACCACCATCCACATGATCCAGCGCGGCATCGTGCGCCTGCTGCAGACCTTCCCGGACGTGATCGACCCGCGGCACGTGACCGCGTACAACGCTCAGCTCGACGACGAGCTGCAGCACGTGCGCGACTTCGTGATCCTCCACTACCACGTCACCGAGCGCCGCGACACGCCCTACTGGCGGATGCTGGCCGACATGGAGGTCCCCGCCTCGCTGCGCGAGCGGATCGCCCTGTTCCGCGAGACCGGCAACGTCTTCCACGCGCCGATGGAGCTGTTCGCCGAGAACTCCTGGATCCAGGTGATGATGGGACAGGGCATCACGCCGCGGCAGTACCACCCCGCCGCCGAGGTCATGAGCGAGGCCGACCTGGCGCGCTTCTTCGACGACATCCGGCGCTCGGTGCGCACGACGGTGGACACGCTGCCCGCGCACATGGACTATATCCGCCAGTATTGCCCGGCGGGCCCGGCATGAGGCCGCGACCGTCCATGCGGCGGTGCGGCTTGATGTTGACGCGCGATCCCCTTAGATTCGGGCGGTTGACAGCGCTGTCGAACCTGGCATGGCGCGACGTGGAAGGTCGCGGGGGAACAAGATCATGCGTGTGCGCATCGAGGACGTAGCCGAGGCCGCCGGGGTCTCGATGAAAACGGTATCCCGGGTCCTGAACAACGAGCCCACCGTCCGCGAAGCCACGCGCGAGCGCGTGCAGGCGGCCGCCAAGGCGCTCAACTACCGCCCCGACCCGTCCGCCCGCCGCCTGGCCGGGCGCCGCTCCTACCTGGTCGCCCTGCTCTACGACAATCCTTCGGCCAGCTACGTGATGGAGGCGCTCGAAGGCGTGGTCGAGACCTGCCTGGCGCACCATTACGGCATGATGGTGCAGCCGCTGGACTACACCGATGCCGAGCTGATCCCGACGATCGAGTCGCTCGTGTCGTTCTCCAAGCTCGACGGCCTGATCCTGACCCCACCGCTGACCGACCTGCCGGCGCTGCTCGACCGCCTGGACGAGCTGCAGATCCCGTATTCGTGCATTTCGCCGAACAACCGCCGCGGCGGGATCGGCGTGACCCTGCAGGAGCACGACGCCGCGCAGGAGATGGTCCAGCACCTGGTCGGCCTGGGCCATTCGCGCATCGCCCACATCAAGGGCCACCCCGCGCACGGCGCCAGCGATTGGCGACTGGCCGGCTACAAGAGCGGCCTGCGCCGCGCGGGCCTGCGTTACGACCCCGCGCTGGTGATCGACGGCGAGTTCTCGTTCGATTCCGGCGTCGCCGCGGCGAACGCACTGCTCGCCCTGCCGCAGCGACCGACCGCGATCTTCGCGGCCAACGACGACATGGCCGCCGGCGTGATGAGCGTGCTGCACGCGCGCGGCCTGTCGATCCCGGGCGACATCTCGGTCTGCGGTTTCGACGACACGCCGATCTCGCGCCAGGTCTTCCCCGCGTTGACCACGGTGCACCAGCCCACGCGCGAGATGGCCCACGAAGCGACCGAGCAGTTGCTGAAGGCGATCAAGGACCCGGCCTCCGGCACCCTCGTGCAACTGCCCTATGCGCTGCAGCTGCGGCAGTCGACCGGTCCGGCCCCGAACGAGTGACGCACCCGCGCGGCCCGACCGCTCCGGCCGGACCGCGCGACAGGCTCACCAGAACAGCGTGTACAGCGCTGCCAGGATCGCGACCACGCCGAACGCGGCGACATTGAAGCCCGGCTCGGTGCGATAACTGACGTCGTCGGTGCGGATCACGTCCTTGCCCGCCGGCGTGCGGGTGGCCAGCGAAACGCCCATCGCCAGGGCCATCGCGAGCAGGAACACCAGGCCGACGCGGTCGATGAAGGGCAGTTCCGGCCAGGCCAGCTTGAGCACGATCGACAGCAGGAACGAACCGACCGCCGCGGCAAGCGCGCCGGCCTCGTTGGCGCGCTTCCAGAACACGCCCAGCAGGAAGATCACCACGATGCCCGGAGTGAAGAAGCCGGTGTATTCCTGGATGTACTGGAAGGCCTGGTCGAAGCTGCCCAGCAGCGGCTTGGCCGCCAGCACCGCGATCACCATGGCGGCGGCGGCGACGATGCGGCCGGTGCGCACCAGGTGGCGCTCGTCGTGCTTGCGGTGGCGATCGTAGAAGTCGAGGGTGAAGATCGTCGACACCGAGTTGCTCATCGAAGCGAGCGAGGACACGATCGCGGCGATCAGCGCGGCGAACACCACGCCCAGGACGCCCGTGGGCAGCATGGCCATCATCGACGGGTAGGCCTCGTCGGGGCGCGCCAGGTCAGGGGCGAGCAGCACCGCCGCCAGGCCCGGGACCACGACCACCAGCGGCATCAGCAGCTTCAGGCCGGAGGCGAACATCAGGCCCTTCTGCGCCTCGGCGATGTCCTTGGCCGCCAGTGCGCGCTGGATGATGTACTGGTTGAAGCCCCAGTAGCTGACATTCATGATCCACATGCCGCCGATCAGCACGCTCAGGCCCGGCAGGTCCTTGTAGAAGGGATTGTCGGGCTTGAGGATCATGTGGAAATGCCCCGGGCTCTCGGCCATCAGGCGCTGGAAGCCGGCCCAGGCGCCGGTGCCCCCGGCGACGCGGTCGAGTGCGATCCAGGCCAGCAGCAGGCCACCGCCCACCAGCAGCACGACCTGCACGATGTCGGTCAGCGCGACCGCCTTCAGGCCGCCGTACAGCTGGTAGGCCATCGCGAACAGGGCCAGGCCGACCAGGGCGTACACCTGATCGATGCCGGCGACGTGGGCGATCGCCAGCGAGCCCAGCCACAGCACCGAGGTCAGGTTGACGAAGACGTACAGGCCCAGCCAGAACACCGCCATCAGCGTGCGGATGTTGCCGCCGTAACGCTTGTCCAGGAACTGCGGCATGGTGTGGATGCCATTGCGCAGGAACACCGGCAGGAAGAACTTGGCCACGATGATCAGGGTCGCCGCCGCCATCCACTCGTAGGAGGCGATCGCCAGGCCGAGCGCATAGCCCGAACCGGACATGCCGATGATCTGCTCGGCGGAGATGTTGGCGGCGATCAGCGAGGCACCGATCGCCCACCAGGGCAGGGCCTTGCTGGCGAGGAAGTAGTCGTCGGCCGACTTCTTGTGGCCGGCCTTCTCGCGCGAGACCCACTGCGCAAGGATGAAGATGCCGACCAGGTAGGCGACGACGATCGCGAGGTCCAACGGTTCGAGCTTCACGGTATCCCCTTGAGTGCTTTCTGCTTCGTTCGGTGCGCTGGAGCTGCCAGCGCAGGCTCCGGGCGGACGCGCCGGGGCCCCCTGCCGCCGGCGCGATGATCAGCGGGCGCGTGCGCCCGCGTCGGTGCGGTGGTGCCTCAGTCGACGCAGTCGAGCACGTGCGCGGCGTCGCCGCCCGCTGCCAGCGACACGCGCGAGACCGACATCGCCATCGGGCCGTCGGCGCTGATCCGCATCGGCATCGCGACCTTGTGCATGTCGGTGCCGGCAACGGCCAGGCACTGGAGCGGGATCGCGAGCGTGGTCCATTCCCCGACCGGCAGCGAACGCAGCCAGTCGCCGACCGCGACCTCGCCCAGGCAAGCCTCGCCACAGCCGATGGCGACGCTGGCCGCGCCCGTCGGCGCCTTGTCGAGCCGTGCGTTCAACTGCAGGACCCGGCCCTCCTCGCTCTCGGGCGTGATGTCCGAGACCGTGTTGAGGTCCAGGCGCCAGCTGCCAGCGGCCGTCCACTCGATCCGGCGCGCATCCTCCTGTGCGCCGTGGTCGACGCTGGTCATGCGCAGGCTGCCGTCCGGCAGTGCGGCCGGCAGGTCGTGGATGGACTGCCGCGTGCCATCGGCGCCCTCGAAGGCCTGCATCACGCCGAGCGCCGGGGTGCCGCGCGCGAACCACAGCCCGCGCGACTCCGATCCGCCGGCCACGCCGGGATCTTCCGGCAGCATCGCCAGTTCCTGCGGTTGGGCATAGGTCAGGCCATGGCCGAAGGCGAACAGCGGGTCGTACCCGTCCTGGCCGACGTTGTTGGCGTACTGGTCGGCCGTGCGCGGCCAGCTGAACGACAGCGTGCCCTTGAAGTCGTGCTGTACCCCGCCCTTGGCATCGCGCAGCAGGACGTCGGCGACGCCCGCGCCCTCGGAGCCGGGCAGCCAGGCCGCGACGAACGCATCGGAGGCATTGATCTCGCGGTTCATCCACAGCGGGCGACCGCTGATGAACACCGATACCACCGGGATGCCGTCGGCCTTCAGGCGCTTGAGCAGGTCCAGGTCGGCGGTGTCGCCCGAGCGGTACAGCAGGTTCGGGATGTCGCCCTGGAACTCGGCGTAGGGATCTTCGCCGAACACGACGATCGCGACGTCCGGCCGGGTGTCGTAACGCCCGTCGACCGACAGCACCGCCTGGCCACCAGCCGCCTGCGCCTGGTCGCGGATGCCCTCGAAGATCGTCGTCGCATTGGGGAAGTCGGCGCGGGTCGTGCCGGTGCCCTGCCAGCTCAGGGTCCAGCCACCGGCCTGCTTGGTCATGTTGTCGGCACCGTCGCCGGCGACCAGAAAGGTCTGTCCCGGCGCCAGTGGCAGGATCCCGCCGTTGTTCTTGAGCAGGACCAGCGATTCGCGCACGGCCTGGCGGGCCACCGCGCGGTGCTCGGCCGAGCCCAGCAGTTCGTACTTGCCGCCCAGCGGGCGGGAGGAAGGCTTGCCGGCCTCGAACAGGCCCAGGCGCATCTTGACGCGCAGCACGCGGGCCACGGCATCGTCGATGCGCGACATCGGGATCTCGCCCGACTTCGCCGCCTGCAGCGTGCTTTCGTACAGGCCCTTCCAGCTGTCGGGCGCCATCGGCATGTCGAGCCCGGCGTTGAAGGTCGCCGGGCAGCGTTCGTTGCTGCAGCCCTCGACCTGGCCGTGGCCGTTCCAGTCGCCGACCACGAAGCCGCCGAACTGCATGCGGCCCTTCAGCACGTCGGTCAGCAGGTGCTTGTTGCCGTGCATCTTCAGGCCGTTGAAGCTGTTGAACGACGCCATCACCGACTGCGCACCGGCGGCGATGGCCGGCGGGTAGCCGGCGCCATGGATGCGGGCCAGTTCGGCCTCGCCGAGCACGGTGTCGCCCTGGTCCTTGCCGTGGGTGGTGCCGCCGTCGCCGAGGAAGTGCTTCACCGACACGATCACGTGTTCGCCGTCGAGGAAGCCCGGCTCGCCGACCTTGCCCTGGAGGCCCTCGACCACGGCCGGCGCGAACGAGGCCACGACCTCGGGCGATTCGGAATAGCCTTCGTAGGTGCGGCCCCAGCGATCGTCCTGCGGGACGGCGACGGTCGGCGCGAACGCCCACTCCATGCCGGTGACGCGCGTTTCGATCGCGGTGACGCGGCCGATCCGCCGCATCAGTTCGGCATTGCGGGTGGCGCCCAGGCCGATGTTGTGCGGGAACAGGGTCGCGCCGACGATGTTGCTCTGCCCGTGTACCGCGTCGATGCCGAAGATCGCCGGGATCGCGACGCCCCCGTCGCGGGTGTCCATGGATGCTTCGTAGAACGCATCCGACAGCGCCAGCCAGTCGGCGGGGTCGGCGTTGTACTTGCCGCCCGGGTCGGAGTTGCCGCCGGCCAGGATCGAGCCGATGTGGTACTTGCGCACGTCCTCGGGGGTGATGGTGCCGATGTCGCCCTGGATCAGCTGGCCGACCTTCTCCTCGACCGTCATCCGCGCCATCAGCGCATCGATGCGCGCCTCGAGCGCGGGATCGGCGGCGAACGGCCACTCGACCGCGGGCCAGGGGTTGGCGTCGCCGGCCTCCGTGAGCGGGGCGGGCGTCGAGGGTTCCGCGTCGTTGGCGCCGCCACAGGCGACCAGGCCCAGCGCCGCGGCCAGGGCCAGGCCCAGGGGCCGTCGGATGGATGCTGCCTTGCTGTCTGCTGCCTTCTTCAAACCTGTCCCTCCCCGGGTGCCTGCGAAGAACGGCGCCGCCCGGTCGGGCAGCGATCGTGCGGCGTACCGTTCCGCAAAATGGCAGCGCTGTCAAATTGACTGGGCCGAGGGTGGGCAGGCATCGCGCCGGGACGGGCGGGGGCGCCTGCGCCAGGCCGCGCCGGCGTCGCCGCGTCACCCACAAGTGATTGAATGAAAACACGTTGTCGGGCATTTCAACGCCGTTGGACCCTCACCGGGACCACGCGCGGCGAGGCGGCGCGATGCTGCATCACAGCAAATTGTCCGCGCGGGACAGCGATCGCCCGGACGGCGGTCCGACCCGCCGCGGCGAGGCACGTTAAAATCGGATGTCCGCCATGTCCTTCCGTCCCGGGAGACCGGCAACCGGCCGCCCGCGGGCCGGCACCGGCCACCTTCCGCGGGGCGACGACGTCCGCCCCACCCGCCGCGCCGCCCCGGCTGTCGCGGCCCCGCCATCGCCGAGCCCGCAATGAACACCGATCATCGCAAGCCACTTCCCGGGACCGACCTGGACTACTTCGACGCCCGCGAGGCCGTCGACGCCATCCAGCCCGGCGCCTGGGCCACCTTGCCCTACACCTCGCGCGTTCACGCCGAGAACCTGGTCCGGCGCTGCGACCCCGGCCTGCTCAAGGCGGCCCTGGGCCAGTTGATCGAGCGACGCCGCGACCTGGATTTCCCCTGGTTCCCCGCGCGCGTGGTCTGCCACGACATCCTCGGCCAGACCGCGCTGGTCGACCTGGCCGGTCTGCGCGACGCGATCGCCGAGAAGGGCGGCGACCCCGCGCAGGTGAACCCGGTGGTCCCCACCCAGCTGATCGTCGACCACTCGCTGGCGGTGGAGGCCCCCGGGTTCGACAAGGACGCGTTCGCCAAGAACCGCGCGGTCGAGGACCGCCGCAACGAGGACCGTTTCCACTTCATCAACTGGACGAAGAAGGCGTTCCGCAACGTCGACGTGATCCCGCCGGGCAACGGGATCATGCACCAGATCAACCTGGAGCGGATGTCGCCGGTGGTGCATGCGCACGAAGGCGTGGCCTATCCCGACACCCTGGTCGGCACCGACAGCCACACGCCGCACGTGGACGCGCTGGGCGTGGTCGCGATCGGCGTCGGCGGCCTGGAGGCCGAGAGCGTCATGCTGGGCCGCGCCTCGTGGATGCGGTTGCCGGAGATCGTCGGCGTCGAACTGGCGGGCAGGCCCGGCCCCGGCATCACCGCCACCGACGTGGTGCTCGCGCTCACCGAGTTCCTGCGCCAGTCCAAGGTCGTCGGCGCCTACCTCGAGTTCCGCGGCGAAGGCGCCGCGGCGCTGACCCTGGGCGACCGCGCGACCATCTCCAACATGGCGCCCGAGTACGGCGCGACCGCGGCGATGTTCTTCATCGACGACATGACCCTGGACTACCTGCGCCTGACCGGCCGCGACGACGCCCAGGTCCGCCTGGTGGAAACCTACGCGCGCGAGGCGGGACTGTGGGCCGACAGCCTCGCCGACGCCCGCTACGAGCGCACCCTGCACTTCGACCTGTCGACGGTGACCCGCAACATGGCCG
>NZ_VICE01000086.1 GCF_006546775.1 Marilutibacter aestuarii | reverse complement strand
CATGTCTCGCGCGGCCACGCCGTCCGCGAGCACCGCCACGCAGGCCCTGGTCGCGAGTGACGCCGCCCCGGTGGCCAATCCCTTCAACCCACACGCCGTGTCCGCCGAGACGCAGGTGCAGTCGCGACCCTGGCCCCGCGCGGTGCTGCCTGGCTATGGCGCCCGCGAAGGCTATGCGGTCGGTTACGACACCGGCGCGTCGCCGTCGCCGTCGTTCTACCCGTTCGAACCCCGTTTGCAGCAGCCCCCGGTCCAGGATGCGCCGTCGGGCGACCCCGTCCCCGAACAGGCCTTGCCGGACCCCGGCGTCCCCAGGCCGCACTGACCGTACAGCCCCGCCCGGGGCAGCGAACCGTCCCGGGCGCCCTGACTTCCTCCCACACTCGAGGCCGATTCCATGAACCGACCGCTTCGCGCCCTTGCTTTGTCCGGACTCATCGCCGCCGCTCTGCCGGTGGCCTGCACCGCGCAGCCGCCCGCCGATGCCGCGCAGGCCACGCCGACGACGTCCATCGCGCCGCCGCCTTCCAATACCCCGGCCCCGCCGCTCGTCTCGGGACTGCCTGACTTCACCCGCCTGGTGGAACGCGTCGGACCGGCCGTGGTCAGCATCCGCGCCGAGATCACGCCCCAGCGCAACGCCCGGGGGCAGATGCCCGACGACGCCGAGATCCCGGAGTTCTTCCGCCGGTTCTTCGGCGACCAGTTCCCGCCGTCCGGGCCGCGCGGTCCGCGTGGGGGCGGTACCTCGCTGGGCACCGGCTTCCTGATTTCCGACGACGGCTACCTGCTGACCAACCACCATGTGGTCGACGGCGCGGACACGGTGACCGTCAGCCTGTCGGACCGGCGCGAGTTCGAGGCCAGGGTGGTCGGCAGCGACGAGCAGTACGACGTCGCCGTCCTCAAGATCGATGCCAAGGGCCTGCCTTTCCTGCGGATGGCCAATGCCGGCAACACCCGTCCGGGGCAGTGGGCGGTCGCGATCGGATCGCCATTCGGCCTCGACCACTCGGTCACCGCCGGCATCGTCAGCGCGGTCGGCCGCAGCAACCCGTATTCCGGCCAGCAGTACGTGCCCTTCATCCAGAGCGACGTCGCGATCAACCGCGGCAACTCCGGCGGCCCGCTGCTCAACACCAGCGGCGAAGTGATCGGCATCAACTCGCAGATCTTCTCCAACTCCGGCGGTTACATGGGCGTGAGCTTCGCCATCCCGATCGACCTGGCGATGAACGCCGCCGACCAGCTCAAGGCCACCGGCAAGGTCAGCCGCGGCCTGCTGGGCGTGCAGGTGCAGGCCATCACCGCCGAACAGGCCGACGCGCTTGGCATCGGCAGTGCCAGCGGCGCACTGGTGTCGGTGGTCAGCCCGGGCAGTGCGGCCGAGAAGGCCGGGATCGAGCGCATGGACGTGATCCAGTCGGTCGACGGCCGGCCGGTGAACACTTCCGCCGACCTGCCGCCCCTCATCGGCGCCAAGGCGCCGGGGACACGCGTGAAGCTGACCGTGCTGCGCGAGGGCAAGCCGCGCGACGTTACCGTGGTGCTCGACGCCCTCGATGGCGATGCGGTGGCGGCGGCGCCCGCGCGCGGCGACCGCGACGATGCGCGGGACCAGGGCGCCGCCGGCAATGCACTCGGGCTGCAGGTCAGGCCGCTGACCGACGCCCAGCGCCAGCGCGCGGGCCTGGAGGCCGACGAGGGCGTGGTGGTGACCGGCGTGGACGAAGCGGCCCGGGCGAGCGGCATCCAGCCCGGCGACGTCATCCTGGCCGTGGGCCGCGAGTCGGTCGGCGACCCCCGGGAGCTCGACGCCGAGCTCGAGGGCGTCGGCGAGGGCGATACGGTCATGCTGCTGGTCCGCCGCGGCGGGGCTACCCAGTTCGTGGCGGTGACGCCCGAAAAAGGCTGAGCCTGGCCGGCCCATCGGCGGCGCCGGTGGGCCGGCGGGTCCGTGAACCCGCGCGGCTGCGCCGGCGCGGGGCGACGGCCAGGGGGCGGGGCGGTGTGCGATAATGCCCCGTTAACCCCTGGATTCCCGTAGAGCCGCTTTCCGCGGCCTCGAAGCCCCGCATGCAGCAGATCAGAAACTTCTCCATCATCGCCCACGTCGACCACGGCAAGTCGACGCTCGCCGACCGCATCATCCAGTTGTGCGGGGGCCTGACGGCGCGCGAGATGGAAGCCCAGGTGCTCGACAACAATCCGATCGAGCGCGAGCGCGGGATCACGATCAAGTCGCAATCCGTGTCGCTGCCTTACACCGCCCGCGACGGCCAGACCTATTTCCTGAACTTCATCGACACCCCTGGCCACGTCGACTTCAGCTACGAGGTCAGCCGTTCGCTGGCCGCCTGCGAGGGCGCGCTGCTGGTGGTCGACGCCGCCCAGGGCGTCGAGGCGCAGTCGGTCGCCAACTGCTACACGGCGGTGGAGCAGGGCCTGGAAGTCGTGCCGGTGCTCAACAAGATCGACCTGCCCACGGCCGACATCGAGAAGGCCAAGGCCGAGATCGAAGCGGTCATCGGCATCGACGCCGAGGACGCGGTCGCGGTCAGCGCCAAGACCGGCCTGAACGTCGAGGACGTGCTGGAGGCGATCGTCCACCGCATTCCGCCGCCGAAACCGCGCGACACCGACAAGCTGCAGGCGCTGATCATCGACTCCTGGTTCGACAACTACCTCGGCGTCGTCATGCTGGTGCGCATCATGCAGGGCGAGATCAAGCCCGGCGACAAGCTGACGGTGATGTCGACCGGTCGCAGCCACCAGGTCGACAACGTGGGCGTGTTCACACCCAAGCGCAAGGAACTGGCCCGGCTCGGCGCGGGCGAGGTGGGCTGGGTCAACGCCAGCATCAAGGACGTGCACGGCGCGCCGGTGGGCGACACGCTCACGCTGACCGCGGATCCGGCGCCCAAGCCGCTGCCGGGCTTCCAGGAGATGCAACCGCGCGTGTTCGCCGGCCTGTTCCCGGTGGACGCGGAGGACTACCCCGACCTGCGCGAAGCGCTCGAGAAGCTGCGCCTGAACGATGCCGCGATGCGCTTCGAGCCCGAGAGCTCCGAGGCGATGGGCTTCGGTTTCCGCTGCGGCTTCCTGGGCATGCTGCACATGGAGATCGTGCAGGAGCGCCTGGAGCGCGAGTACGACCTCAACCTGATCAGCACCGCGCCGACCGTGGTCTACGAAGTCCTCAAGACCGACGGCAGCATCATCCCCATGGACAACCCGGCCAAGCTGCCGCCGGTGAACCAGGTCGAGGAAGTCCGCGAGCCGTTGATCCGCGCCAACATCCTGACTCCGCCGGACTACATCGGCGGGATCATCACCCTGTGCGAGGAAAAGCGCGGCAGCCAGATCGGGATCACGTACATGGCCAGCCAGGTGCAGATCAGCTACGAGCTGCCGATGGCCGAAGTGGTGCTGGACTTCTTCGACCGGCTCAAGTCCGTCAGCCGCGGCTATGCGTCGCTGGACTACCACTTCCTGCGCTTCGAGCCCGGCCCCTTCGTGCGCGTCGACATCCTCATCAACGGCGACAAGGTCGATGCGCTGAGCGTGATCTGCCACCGCAGCCATGCCGACCGCCGGGGCCGCGACCTGTGCGAGCGGATGAAGGAACTGATCCCGCGGCAGATGTTCGACGTCGCCATCCAGGCCGCCATCGGCTCGCAGGTCATCGCCCGCACCACGGTCAAGGCGATGCGCAAGAACGTGCTGGCGAAGTGCTACGGTGGCGACATCAGCCGCAAGAAGAAGCTGCTGGAGAAGCAGAAGGCCGGCAAGAAGCGGATGAAGCAGGTCGGTAGCGTGGAAATCCCGCAGGAAGCCTTCCTGGCGGTCTTGCAGACTGACAACAAATAAGGCGGGGACGAAGGACTCGAACAACGGCGGCGAAGGCAGGCGCTTTTCGCGGCCGCCCGGGGGAACTACCGTGACCAACGGCGGGTCCGTACGGGGGGCAGGGCAGGCAGACTCGCCGGGAGGCGGGGCTTGCCGGCCCTCGCCGATCTCGGGGCCGACTTCCCGGCTCTATCCAAGGAGCGCACATGCGTTGGTTTGAAATCGCCCTGGTGGCACTCACCCTCGTCACCGGGCTGGTCTGGCTTCTCGACAAGCTCTATCTCGCCAAGTACCGGGCAGCCCGGGAAAGCCTGCTCGACGACGGCAGCGAGCCCTGGTACGTCGACTATTCCAAGGCGTTCTTCCCCGTGCTGCTGGTGGTACTGATCCTGCGCAGCTTCGTCGCCGAACCGTTCCGCATCCCCTCCAACTCCATGATGCCGACCCTGTTGACCGGTGATTTCATCCTGGTCAACAAGTTCACCTACGGCCTGCGCCTGCCCATCACCAACAAGAAGGTGGTGTCGATCGGCGAGCCCAGGCGCGGCGATGTCGTGGTCTTCCGGCCGCCGCACCACCCCGACCAGGACTGGATCAAGCGCGTCGTCGGGTTGCCGGGCGACACCGTGGCGTACCGCAACAACACCGTGTTCATCAACGGTGCCCCCTTGCCCTACCAGCCGATCGGCATCTACGAGGGGAAGGGGAGCGGCCGCGAGATGACAGGGGCCGAGGAGCTGGAGGAGAATCTGGAGGGCCGCCGGCACCGGGTGCTCGAGCGGATCGCGTTGCCGTTCCCCGACCAGGGCGACGGCGAGTGGGAAGTGCCAACGGGGCACTATTTCGTCATGGGCGACAATCGTGATAATAGCGAGGACAGCCGCTTCTGGCAGACGCACTTCCTTCCGGAGGAAAATCTGCGGGGGAAAGCGTTCCTGATCTGGATGAACATCGATGGGGGCATCGATACGTCCAGGATCGGCAGCAGCATCCAGTAGGGGCGGAGTTCGCCGGCCACCTGGCCACATTCAAGTCATATAGGGGAGTTCGAGCATGAAACGCACGCAAGGTGGCATGACCCTCGCCAGCTTCATCATCGTCCTGGGGGTGGTCGGTGTGTTCATTTACATGGGCATGAAGCTGGTCCCGATGTACACCGAGTATTACGCGGTCAAGCGGGCACTTTCTGAAATGAGCACCGATATCGCGGTGCGCAACGCCGATCCGGCGAAGATCCGTGAACTGTTCTTCAAGCGCATGGACGTAAGCTACGTTGAAAGCGTGGAAAAGGACGACTTCAAGATCGCGCGCAAGGACGCCGGCTACATCGTCGACGTCGAGTATGAGGTGCGCAAGCCGCTGATCGGCAACCTGGACGTGGTGGGCAACTTCTCCGCGAGCCAGGTGATGGGACGCGGCGGCTCCATTGAGTGACTGCGTTTCCCACCGATTCACCCGTCCCGAGCTGCTCCAGCAGGCGCTGACCCACCGCAGCGCCGGTGCGCCGCACTACGAGCGCCTGGAGTTCCTCGGCGACGCGCTGGTCAACCTGATCATCGCCGAGGCCCTGTTCCAGCGCTGGCCGCAGGTCGACGAGGGCGCGCTGACGCGCGCGCGCGCCGAATTGGTGCGCGAATCCTCGCTGGCCGCCATCGCGCGGAGCCTGGACCTGGGGGCCCGACTCACCCTGGGGCCGGGCGAAATGAAATCCGGCGGGCACCGCCGCGACTCGATCCTGGCCGACGTGGTGGAGGCGATCGTGGCCGCGATCTACCTGGATGCCGGCTTCGAGACCTGCCGGTTGACCGTGCTGCCCTGGTTTGAACCGGCGATGGCGGCGATGCCGCCGCCGCACAAGGTCGGAAAGGACGCCAAGACGCGGCTGCAGGAGTGGTTGCAGGGCCGCCAGAAGCCACTGCCCGTCTACGCGCTGCTGTCGGAAAGCGGCGAAGAGCATGCCAAGACCTTCCACGTGAGCTGCGAGCTTGCCGAACCGCCCCTGCGCGCCGAGGGCGCGGGGACGTCTCGGCGGGCGGCCGAACAGGCCGCCGCCGAGCTCGCGCTCGAGCGGATCGAAACCCCGCGCGGCAAGCCCGGCTGAGCCCGCCGCGGGCGCGCGGCCGGATCCGTCGTGCCCCACGGCACGCGGGGTTTGCCCCGATGCCGGCACAGGCGGACAATCACCGCATGAGCACCCCTCCTTTCCGGGCCGGACACGTTGCTGTCATCGGTCGGCCGAATGTCGGCAAATCCACCCTGACCAACGCCCTCGTGGGCGCGAAGGTCAGCATCGTCTCCAACCGCCCGCAGACCACCCGCCACCGGCTGCTCGGCATCGCCAGCTTCGAGGCCGGCCAGCTGGTGCTGGTCGACACGCCGGGCCTGCACCGGGACCAGGGCAAGTCGACCGCGTCGGCCATGCACCGGATGATGAACCGCGCCGCGCGCGGCGCCCTGGAAGGCGTCGACGTCGCGGCGCTGGTCGTCCAGGCCGGGCGCTGGGACGAGGCCGATGCCTTCGCCTACGAGGCGCTGAGCAACGCCGGCCTGCCGGTGGTGCTGATCGTCAACCAGGTCGACCGGCTGAAGGACAAGACCGCACTGCTGCCCTACCTGGCCAAAGTGAGCGAGGGTCGCGACTTCGCGGGCGTCCACCCGATCTCCGCGCTCAAGCGCAATGGGCTTGAAGCCCTGGTCGAGACCCTGCTCAAGCTGGTGCCCGAGCAGCCGGCGATCTATGGCGAGGACGAGATCACCGACAAGAGCCAGCGCTTCCTCGCCGGCGAGATGGTCCGCGAACAGCTGATGCGCCAGCTCGGCAACGAGTTGCCGTACGCGACGACGGTGGAGATCGAGAAGTTCGAAGTCGACGGGGCGCTGCTGCGCATCGGCGCGGTGATCTGGGTCGAACGCGACGGCCAGAAGGCCATCGTGATCGGCAAGGGCGGCGAGCGCCTGCGCGAGATCGGCTCCAAGGCGCGCCAGCACATGGAGCGCCTGTTCGGCGCGAAGGTCTTCCTGGAAACCTGGGTCCGCGTGCGTCAAGGCTGGTCCGACGACGAGGCCGCGCTGCGTGCCTTCGGCTACCACGACTAGGGCCTGCCTGCGGGCGGCGCGGCCATGCGCCTGAGCGCGGAACCCGGTTTCGTGCTGCATGCGCGGCCTTGGCGCGAGACCAGCCTGCTGGTCGAAGTGCTCAGCGCCGGGCACGGCCGTGTCGGCCTGCTCGCGCGCGGCGTGCAGGGCGCCAAGCGGCATCCCCTGCGTGCAGCGCTGCAACCGCTCCAGTTCATCCGCTTCGATGCGCTCTGGCGCGGCGAACTGGCGCGCCTGGTCGCCGCCGAGGCGGTCGACGTGGCGCCGCGGCTGGCGGGCGAGGCCAGCCTGGGCGCGTTCTACCTCAACGAGTTGACCTTGCGCCTGGCGCCGCGGCAGGTGCAGCAGCCTGAGCTGTTCGTGGCCTATGCCACCGCCCGCGAGCGCCTTCGCGCGGGCGACGCGCTGGCCTGGACCCTGCGCCGGTACGAACGCGACCTGCTCGATGCGCTCGGCGTCGGCTTCGAATGGCATTGCGATGGCGACGGCGCGCCGATCGATCCGGCCGCGCGCTACCGCCTCGACCCCGAGCACGGGCCGCGTCGCCTGCTGATGGACCGCGGCCAGGCCGATCGCAGCGAGGCCGCGACTGGACGCGCGCTGCTGGCGCTGGCGGCGGACCGCGAACCCGAGGCCGAGGACATGGCCGCCCTGCGCCGGGCCATGCGCGCCGTGCTGGCGCACCACCTCGGCCCGCGGGGACTGAAGTCCTGGGAGATGCTGGGTTCGCTCGCGCGGCTGATGCCCGGTGCCGGCAGCCCATCGCAGGAGACGGTTCAGCCGGGCGGCTGAGCCAGGGTGTCGCGCAGGGCGCGCTCGAAACTCGAGCGCGGTTCCACTTCCCGAGGTGCCGCCTGCCATGCCGCCACCGCGGCCCCCAGGCGCACAGCCCCGACGAAACCACAGCTGGCACGCAGGCGATGCAATCCGGCTTCCAGGCACTCCAGGTCGTCGTCGCGCCAATGCGCCATCAGCGCCGCGCCCGTGTCCTCCAGCTCGGCCACGAACAGACCGCGCAACTGCGCGACATGCGCGTGGTTGCCGTTGAGGGCGCGCAGGGCGGCGTCGTCATCCCAGAGCGGGGCGTGCGTTGCTGCCGCGGCGGGCGACGCGTGCGCTGGCGGGCGCGGTTCGCGAAGTCCGAGCGCGCAATGAACCGCCGCGCGGAGCTCGGCGCCCGCGAGCGGCTTGCACAGCACCTTGCGGAAGCCCGCGGCCAGCAGCGCGTCGTGGTCGTGGCGATCGAGCGAGGCGGTGTGGGCGAGCGCGCGCGTGGTCAGGCCCCGCGCCCGCAGCGCGTGGAGCAGGGCGATGCCGTCGCCGTCGGGCAGCCGCGCATCGACCAGCCACAGGTCGTGGCCGGTCGCCAGGGCGAGTTCGATCGCGGAGGCCTGCGATTCGGCGAGGTCGACCTGGGCGGGCAGGGCCTGCAGTGCCGCGGCGATGAAGCGCGACGAGGTCGGGTCATCCTCGACGAGGAGGATGCGCAATGGCGTGTCCATGTCGTGATCGTCTCCCTGGAATCCCGCGTCCGGCCGTTCACCCCCCTCGCGCGTGCCGGTATGCTGCGTGCCATGTCCACGTGGATAGTAAGCCTGTTTGCCGGTGCCTGTGGACTGGTGGCCCTCGCGCTGCCGGGGCGTGCAGAGGCGCGGGCCGCGGAATTGCGGGTGGCGCGGGTGGAGACACCGGTGGCCATCCTGGAGGACGTGGAGGTGCGCCTGGCCTGGTCCCCCGGCGAGGCCGGTGGCCACCTGCGCGTGCGTGCGCGCACGGCGCGGGCGCCCGACCTGGGTTACCGCTTCTCCGGCCTGGACTGGTCCTGCCCGTTGCGCCGCGACGGCGAGGCGTGGTCCTGCGCGGGCGAGGTGACCGCGGCGGATACTGGCTCGGCGCGCCTCTCGCTCGCACTGGACGCGGCGTCCACGCAGGCCGGACTGGTCCGCGGCGACGCGCGACTCGCACTCGACCGCGACGCGGCCAGCCCCGACCTCACGCGCATCGACCTGGCCCGCGTGCCGGTGCAATGGGCCCAGGCACTCGCCAGCCAGGCCTGGGCAGACGGACGCTTCGGCGCCGGACGCATGACCGGGCAGGTCCTGGTCGACGCCGCGGGCGACCGGCCGCTGCAGGTCGATGCCCGGCTCGAGGTGGAGGGCCTGGCGGTGGATACGCCGGACGGACGCATCGCCGCGGAGGGCCTGGGCGCACGCCTCGGCATCGGTGCCAGCCTCGGGTCGATGCCGGTGATCGCGGTCGAGGGCGACCTGCTTGGCGGCGAGCTGCTGTTCGGTACGACCTACGTCTCGCTGGGCTCCCGCAATGTCGCGCTGTCGGGCGAAGCACGCAAAGCCCCCGACGGCGGCTGGGACTTTTCGCGACTCGACTGGCAGGACGGTGACAGGCTCCAGGCCCGTGGGCGGGCGCGCCTGGCGGCGGATGCCGGCCTCCAGGCCCTGCAACTCCAGATGCGCAGTACCGACCTGGGCGCTCTCGGCGCGGACTATCTCAGCGGCTGGCTCGGCGTCGCCGGCCTGGCCGAGCTGCAACTGGGCGGCCGCGCCGCCCTGGGCCTGGGCATCGAGGCGGGCCAGCTCGAGCATGCTGACCTCATCCTGGAGGGCGTGAGCGTCGTCGATCCGCGCCAGCGTTTCGGCTTCCAGGGCCTGCGCGGCGACCTCGCGTTCTCCAGCGCCAGCCCGGTGGACAGCGAGTTGCAGTGGGATTCGGGCACGCTCTACGGCCTTGGCTTCGGGCCGGCGCGGCTGCCCTTCGCCAGTGGCGGCGGCAGCCTGCGCAGCCGCGAGGCGATCCCCCTGGCGATGCTCGGGGGACAGGTCGTCCTCGACGACGTGCGCATCCAGCCGCCGGGTGCGACCTCGGGGCTCGACGTCCGTTTCGGCCTCGCGCTGGAAGACCTCGACGTCGCCGCGCTCAGCACGGCCCTCGACTGGCCACCCTTCACCGGCCGCCTGGGCGGGCGCATCCCGATGGCGCACTATGCCGACGACCGCCTGGATTTCGACGGGGGCCTGGTGATGCGGCTGTTCGACGGCGAAGTCGAGGTCTCATCGCTGTCGATGGAGCGGCCGTTCGGCGTCGCGCCGACCCTGTCGGCCGACATCGGCATGGTCGGCCTGGACCTCGAGGCGCTGACCGGCGTGTTCGGCTTCGGCAGCATCAGCGGTCGCCTGCATGGAAGCATCGACAGGCTGCGCCTGGTCAACTGGACGCCGGTGGCCTTCGACGCCGAACTGCATACCGAGCGCGAACGCGGCGTCCGCCAGCGGATCAGCCAGCGCGCGGTGCAGGACCTGTCCAGCGTCGGCGACGCATCGTTCATGGGCAGCCTGCAGGGGCAGCTGATCGGCCTGTTCGACGACTTCCGCTACTCGCGGATCGGCATCGCCTGCGTCCTCGCCGACGAAGTCTGCACCATGGACGGCCTGGGTTCAGCCGGTCGTGGCTTTATTATCGTCGACGGCGCCTGGGTCCCGCACCTCACGGTGGTCGGTTTCAACCGCCGTGTAGACTGGCCGACACTGGTTGAACGCCTCGCGGCCATCGGCAGTGGCGATGTAGCGCCGGTGGTCGAATGAACTTCGTGCAAGAGCAGGAGAGATGAGAATGCGTCGTTGGATGGGACTGCCCGTGGCCGCCGTGATGCTCACGGCATGCGTGACGATCAACGTGTATTTCCCCGCGGCCGAGGCGCGGGAGGCCGCGCAGGAGTTCGTCGAGAAGGTGATCGGCGACGACGCGGCCGTGCCGGCCGACGAGGCCGGGGAGGGCACTTCGCCGGGTGCTTCGCTGCAGCCGGGCAACGCCGCATCGGCGCTTGCGCTGGCCTCGCGCATCGACTGGTGGGCGCTGGCTGGCGTGGGTAGCGCCCATGCGCAGGGCCAGCCGGACATCACCATCAAGACGCCCGCGATCCAGGCGATCCAGTCACGCATGGCGTCGCGCTTCGAGTCGCAGCTGCGCGCGGGCTTCGACGCCGGCGCGCTGGGCTTCGCGGCCGACGGCATGATCGTGGTGCGCGACGCCGGGAAGTTGCCGCTCAAGGACCGCGTCGCGATCAACCAGGCGGTCGCCGACGACAACCGCGACCGCAAGGCCGTCTACCGGGAAGTCGCGGTCGCCAATGGCCATCCCGAGTGGGAGTCGCAGATCCGCGACGTGTTCGCGCGCCAGTGGATCGCCAGCGCCCGCAAGGGCTGGTGGTACCAGAGCGGCGGCAGCTGGAAGCAGAAGTAGGCCCATCCGGCCCGCACGGCATGCAAGGCGACGGCCCGCACCCGCGGGCCGTCTGCGTTCCGGCCCGGCCGGTCTGCCTCGCGCCCGGCGTCATCTGCGACAATGGGCGGCTCCGCCCCCAGCGAGCCTGTAGCCAGCCCGTGGCCCGAATCGACCAGACCCCCTTCGAAGCCGTCATCACCGACCTGACCCACGACGGTCGCGGCGTGGCGCGCCGCCCCGATCCGCGCCATCCGGAGGGCGGCGGCAAGGCGGTCTTCATTGCCGGCGCACTGCCCGGCGAACGGGTGATGGCGGTGCAGACCCGCCGCCATCGCAGCTTCGACGAAGCGCGCACCGACTCGGTACTGGAGGCCGCGCCGGAGCGCGTGTCGCCGCGCTGCCCGCACTTCGGCACCTGCGGGGGCTGCGCGCTCCAGCACTACGCCGAGGACCGGCAGATCCTCGCCAAGCAGCGCGTGCTGGCCGAGAACCTGGAGCGCATCGGCCACGTCGCGCCCGCGCGCTGGCTGCCGCCGCTCACCGATGCGGCCTGGGGCTATCGCCGCAAGGGCCGCCTGTCGGTCCGCCGGGTCGAAAAGAAGGACAAGACCCTGGTCGGCTTCCGCGAGACCGATCCGCGCTTCGTCGCCGACCTGCGCGAGTGCCACACGGTGATCCCGCAGATCGGCGAGCGGCTGGGAGCGCTCTCGGCCCTGGTCGATGGCCTCGAAGCGCGCCGGGACATCCCGCAGATCGAGTTCATTGCCGGCGACGCCGCCGTCGCATTGACCTTCCGCCACCTCTCGCCCCTGGGCGAGGCCGACCGCGCCGCGCTGGTGGCCTTCGCCAAGGCGCACGATTTCGCCATCTTCCTGCAGCCTGGCGGCGTCGACAGCGTCCATCCGCTGTATCCGGATGAAGTCCCGCTGTCGTTCCACCTCGAGGACTGGGGCATCGAGCTGAAGTTCCGGCCCCTGGACTTCATCCAGGTCAACGCCGGCCTGAACCGCAAGATGATCCACCACGCGTTCGACCTGCTCGAGCCGGGTGCCGACGAGCGCGTGCTCGACCTGTTCGCCGGCCTCGGCAACTTCACCCTGCCGCTGGCGCGCCGCGTGCGCGAGGTCGTGGGCGTGGAGGGCGAGGCGGGCCTGGTCCAGCGCGCCCGTGAGAACGCCACCCACAACGGCCTGGGGAACGCGCGTTTCTACGCCGCCGACCTCGCCAAGGACCTGTCGGCCGAACCGTGGATGCGCGAAGGCTTCGACAAGCTGCTGCTCGACCCGCCGCGCTCGGGCGCCGACTTCGTGTTGTCGGTATTGCCGCTCAAGCAGTTCAAGCGCATCGTCTACGTCAGTTGCCATCCGGCCTCGCTGGCGCGCGACGCCGGTTACCTGGTCAACGAGAAGGGCTGGAAGCTGCAGGCGGCCGGGGTGATGGACATGTTCCCGCACACCGCCCACGTCGAATCCATCGCACTGTTCGAACCGGGCTGAGGAGCGGGCATGGGCATCGAGATCGAACGCAAGTTCCTGGTCCGCGGCGACGCCTGGCGGACGCAGGCGCACCAGGTGGAGACGATGGCGCAGGGGTACCTCAACGACCTGGCGGCCATGGCGTCCGTCGACGGCGCCGACGCGGCGATGAAGGCTTCGGTGCGGGTGCGCATCGCCGGCGACGCCGCCTTCCTCAACATCAAGTCGCGCGAGCTCGGCCACACCCGGCAGGAGTTCGACTACGCCATTCCGGTGGCCGACGCCCGCGACCTGCTGGCGCTGTGCGTGGGCGGGCGCATCGAGAAGCGCCGCCACCGCATCGCCGCCGGCACGCGCGAGTGGGAAGTCGACGAGTTCCTCGGCGAGAACGCCGGGCTGGTCGTCGCCGAGATCGAACTCGACGATGCCGACGAGGCCTTCGACCGCCCGGACTGGCTGGGCGAGGAAGTGACCCACGCCGTCCGCTACTACAACCTGGCCCTGGCCTCGCGCCCGTACTCGCAGTGGACCGCGGACGAGCGCGCCGGGACCGCCCCATGACGGAGCGCCCCACATGCTGCTGATCGGCATCGCCGGGACCCGCCTCGAAGTCCACGAGCGCGAGTGGCTGCAACACGACGCCTGCGCGGGCGTGGTGCTGTTCGGCCGCAACTTCGCTTCGCGCGAACAGGTCGCCGACCTGTCCGCGGCCATCCGCGAGGCCGCGCCGCGCCCGCAGCTGGTCTGCGTGGACCAGGAAGGCGGACGCGTCCAGCGCTTCCGTGACGGCTACAGCGCGCTGCCGGCACTGGAGGGCTTCAGCCGGCGCCATGCGCTCGACCCCGCTGCCGCGCTGGCGCTGGCCGAAGACCACGCGTGGCTCATGGCCAGCGAGATCCGCGCCAGCGGCGTGGACCTGAGCTTCGCCCCGGTGGTCGACCTGGGCTGGGGCAACCGCGCGATCGGCAATCGCGCGTTTTCCGACACGCCCGCCGTCGTGGCTGCGTTCACCCGCGCCTACGTGCGCGGCATGCACAGTGCCGGCATGGCCGCCACGCTCAAGCATTTCCCTGGACACGGTTCCGTCCTCGAGGACACGCACTTCGAGATGGCCACCGACCCGCGCGCGCTCGAGGTCCTGCAGGCACGAGACCTGGTGCCGTTCGCGGCCGGGATCGAGGCCGGCGCCGACGCGGTGATGATGGCGCACGTGACCTACCCGGCGGTGGCGCCGGAGCCGGCGGGGTACTCGCCACGCTGGATCGGCGACATCCTGCGCGGCGACATGGCCTTCGCTGGCGTGGTCTTCAGCGACGACATCGGCATGAAGGCCGCCGACAGCGCCGGCGGCGTCGGCGCGCGGGTGGACGCGCACCTGGATGCGGGGTGCGACGCGGTGCTGGTGTGCCACCCCGAGCTGGTCGAGGATGCCCTGGTCGCCGTGCGCGACCGGCGCCTCGACCCACGACCGGTCGAGCGCCTTCTCGGTCGCGGCACCCGCGACTGGGAAAGCCTGCTGGCCGACGGTCGCTACAACGAAAGCCGCAGGAAACTGGAGGGTCTGGTTTGATGAGTGGACATGATCTTGGCTGGGCGCTGGACAACGCCGACGTCGTTGTCGAGCAGGCGGCGCTCGAGCAGGCGATGGCGCGCATGGCGGACGAGATCCGTCGCGACTACGAGGAGGCACCGGTCTACCTGACGGTCATGCATGGCGGACTGCCGTTCGCCGCCCGCCTGGCGATGGAAGTGGGTGCGCGTGGCCTGGACCTGGAATTCGACTACCTGCACGCGACCCGCTACCGCGGCGACACGCGCGGCAGCGACCTGGTCTGGAAGCACCGGCCGGCGACGCCGCTGGCCGGCCGTCGGGTGCTGCTGGCCGACGACATCCTCGACGAGGGCCACACCCTGGCCGGCATCATCGAATGGTGCCAGGAGCAGGGCGCCCGTGACGTCCGCGTCGCCGTTCTCGCGGTGAAGCAGCACGACCGTTGCGTGGAGGGCGTCCATGCCGATTACATCGGCGTCCACGTGCCCGACCGCTACGTGTTCGGCTACGGCATGGACTTCCACGAGCAGGGTCGCAACCTGCCCGACATCCACGCCCTGAAGGACGGCGCATGAGCGGCATCGACCTGGCCGTCATCGGCGGCACCGGCGTTTATGCGCTGGCGCGCCTGGAGGACGTGGAGACCCACGTCGTCGAGACCCGCTACGGCGCGCCATCGGGGCCGGTCCGGGTCGGTCGCCTGGGCGGACGTCGGGTCGCGTTCCTCGCCCGGCATGGCGAAGGCCATTCGGTGCCGCCGCACCTGGTCAACTACCGCGCCAACCTCGCGGCGCTGCAGCTCCTGGGCGCGACGCGCGTGCTGGCGCTCAACACCGTCGGCGGCATCACCGAGCGCTTCGGTCCGCGCGTGCTGGCGTGCCCCGACCAGCTCATCGACTACACCTGGGGCCGAATCTCGACGCTGTGCGAGGGCGAGCCCTGGATCGACTCCGGCGGCGAAGTCCTGCACGTGGATTTCGGCGAGCCCTATTCCCGCAGCCTGCGCCAGGCCGTGCTCGCGGCGGCCCGTGCCGCTGGCGTCGACCTCGTCGAGGGCGGCTGCTACGCCGCCACGCAGGGCCCGCGCCTGGAGACGCGCGCGGAGATCGCGCGCCTGCGCCGCGACGGCTGCGACCTCGTCGGCATGACCGGCATGCCCGAGGCGGGCCTGGCGCGCGAGCTGGGACTGGAATACGCCTGCCTGGCCGTGGTCGCCAACTGGGCGGCCGGCGCGGGTCCTGATCCGGATGAAGTGATCACCCTGCAGGACGTGCTGGACAACGTCGCGGCGGCCTCCGCGGGGCTGGCGGATCTGATAGGGGCGGTTGCGGACAACTGAGCCGCCAGCAGTTGTCAAGCGTGCGTTCAGTTTGCATACTCGGGCCTGCGTCGGACGCGCCTGCGCGCCGTCGCGCCCATCGCATCCAGCATGAGGTCATCAAGGACATGCAGTACGGTACCGTCAAGTGGTTCAACGACGCCAAGGGATTTGGCTTCATCTCACCAGAAGATGGCAGCGCGGACGTGTTCGTGCATTTCTCCGCCATCAATGCAAAGGGCTTTCGCAGTCTCCAGGAAGGCCAGCGCGTCAGCTACCAGCTGACCCAGGGACCAAAGGGCGCGCAGGCGTCCGAAGTCGGCGTCGCCAGCGAAGGCTGATCGCCGCCTGCACATCGATATCTTGAAGCCCCGCCTCGCGGGGCTTTTTTGTGTCGCTTCGCCCCGAGGCGGTTCGAAGCCGGCACGCCGCCGCTGCCAATGCGCGGCGGGCCCCGACACGCTCTCGGGTTTGCCACGCGACAGGTCCCACCCTCGCGTCCGCCGAGCCTAGAATCGGAGGCTCCCCCGGAAGGAGGCCGCCATGGACGCATTGCCGCCATTCGCGACGCATCGCGTCGACAACCAGCCGCCGGCGTTCGCGCCGCGCGACCTGTGGCGAGACGACGCCGCGCTTCGCGAGGCCCTGGCAAGGGAAGGCGCCGGGGCCTGGGAGGACGAGGTCGCCCGCTACGGGGCCCTGGCGGGGGGCGAACTGCATGCGCTGGGATTCGATGCCCATCGCGATCGGCCCCGCCTGCGCACCCACGACCGCTTCGGCCATCGGATCGACCGCGTCGAGTTCCACCCCAACTACCACGCCATCATGGGCGCCGCGATCGAACACGGCGTCGCCGGCCTGTCCTGGCACGAACCGCGGCCCGGCGCGCACGTGGCGCGTGCGGCACTGAGCTACCTGCACCACCAGGTCGAGCCGGGCAGCAGTTGCCCGTTGACGATGACCCACGCCGCAGTGCCGGTGTTGCAGGGCGTGCCGGCGCTGCGCGACTGGGCCACGCGGGCGGCCGCCCCGCACTACGACCCGCGCGACGTGCCGGCCCCGGAGAAGGCCGGGCTCACGCTGGGCATGGGCATGACCGAAAAGCAGGGCGGCAGCGACGTGCGCGCCAATGCGACCGTGGCCCGTCCGCTGGAGGGAGACGCTTACGCCCTGATCGGGCACAAGTGGTTCTTCTCCGCGCCGATGTCGGACGGCTTCCTGGTGCTCGCGCAGGCGCCCGCAGGGCTGAGCTGCTTCCTGCTGCCGCGGTGGCGGCCAGACGGCACGCGCAATGCGTTGCGGCTGATGCGCCTCAAGGACAAGCTGGGCGACTGGTCGAACGCGTCGTCGGAGGTCGAGTTCGACGGTGCCTGGGCCCATCGCGTCGGCGAGGAGGGGCGCGGGGTGCCGACGATCCTGCAGATGGTGATGCTCACGCGCCTGGACTGCATGTTGGGTTCCTCTGCGGAAATGCGCATGGCGCTGGCCGAGGCGATCCACCACGCGCGGCATCGCCACGCGTTCGGCAAGCGCCTGGCCGAGCATGCGCTCATGCAGAACGTGCTCGCCGACCTGGCCATCGAGGCCGAAGCGGCGCTGGCGCTGTCGATGCGGGTCGCCCGCGCGGTGGATGCCGCCAGCCGCGATCCCGACGAGGCCGCGTTCGCGCGGGTGGCGACGGCGATCGGCAAGTACTGGATCTGCAAGCGCGCGCCCGCCTTCGTCAACGAAGCGCAGGAATGCCTGGGCGGGGCGGGGTATGTCGAGGAATCGATCCTGCCGCGCCTCTACCGGCAGGCGCCGCTGAACTCCATCTGGGAGGGCAGCGGCAACATCCAGTGCCTGGACGTGCTCCGCGCGCTGGACAAGGCGCCTGCCTGCCTGGACGTCCTGCGGCGCGAGCTGGCGCTTGCATCCGGCCTGCCGGCAGCGTTCATGGATGCGCTGGATGCGCGCCTGGCGCGTGCCGGCGAGGCCTCGGCGCGCAGCCTCGTCGAGTGCCTGGCCCTCGCGCTGCAGGCCTCGGCCCTGTGCCAGGCCGACAGCCCCCTGGCCGGGGACTTCATCGCCAGCCGCCTCGCATCGCCGCACGCGCAGGCGCTGGGCACGCTGGCCGACGGGATCGTTTTCGGCCGCGCCATCGAACGGGCGCTGCCGGCGGACTGAGCGGCGCCTCCGGTTTGCTCAGGGGCGGCCCGGACGCGTCGACTCATCGGGACGCAGGCTGCGCGCGCCGGTGACGATCATGCGCACCATCGTCGAAAGCTGGTTGACCAGTTCCGGGTCTTTTTCCCGCGGCAGGTCCATGGCCGTGCCGCCCACCGCGAACACCAGGCGGGTGATCGCCTTGGCCGCCAGCGCGGGCTCGTGCAGGGTGGCGTGGTCGAGTCGCGCGAGGCGGATCAGGTCCAGCCGCAGTTCCTCTTCGAAGAATTCGAGTTCGCGGTCCACCGCCTGTTTGAAGGCGTCCGAGCCCACCGTGCCCTCGCGGAGCAGCACGTGCAGCAGCTTGTCGTCGGCGCGGAGCTGCTCCATGAACGCCTCCACCGAGCTGCGGATGACGCTGCGGTTGCCGCCGGCGACCCGCTGCCGGGCCTCACCGATGATCTGGCGCAGCGAGCGGCCGGCCAGGTCGATCAGCGCCACGGCCAGCTCGTCCATGTCGCGGAACTGCCGATAGAAGCTGTTGGGCGCGATGCCGGCTTCGCGGGCCACCTCGCGCAGGCTAAGCGACGAGACGCTGCGATGCGGTCCGACCAGCTTCAGCGCGGCGGCGAGGATGTCCTCGCGCGAGATGCTCGGCTTGCGGCCGGGGCCGTGCTCGTCGGCGGTGGCCGCGGGAATGGCTGGGGTGGGGACGGTGGTCACGGTTCGAGTATGACGCGTCTGAATGGTGGCAGGGCAGGGGGCATCATAGTCCTGTAATTAATATACAGGTGTATATACATGCGTCCGCACATTGGTATAGTACTCCCATGAATGCTCGCGTCCGCCCCTCCCGCTCCCGCCGTCCCGCCGGCCTGCGCCACTGGCTGCGGCCCTTCGTCGCGCCGGCCGTCTTCGACTTCTGGGCATCCCGGGTCAATCGCCTGTGGACCTGGGAGCGGCCGCTGGCCCAGCTGGTGGGACGCGAGCGCGAGTCGAGCGACGCGGTGACCCTGCTGCTGCGGCCGAACCGCCACTGGCAGGGGTTCCGCGCCGGCCAGCATGTCAACCTCGGCATCGAGGTGGAGGGCGCCCGGGTCACCCGCAGCTACAGCCTGTCGCAGCCGCCGCGCGCGGACGGCCTGCTGGCGATCACCGTCAAGGCCATGCCGGGCGGCAAGGTCAGCCCGCGCCTGTGCAATGCGGTGGAGACGGGGGAAATCTTCGAACTGGGTCCGGCGTTCGGCGACATGACGCTGCCCAGGCGCCCCGAAGGCGAGTGGCTGTTCCTGGCCGGCGGCAGCGGTATCACGCCGCTGATGGCAATGGTCCGTGCCCTGGCCGCGGACGGCATGCCCGTCCCGCTGACCCTGGTCTACTGGTCGCGCCGCCGCGACGAATTCTGCTTCGTCGACGAACTGCGGGCACTGGCCGCGGCGCATGCCGGATTCACCCTGCACCTGGTGCTGACCGGCGAAGCGGCCCACGCGGCCGACGAACACGCGGGACGCATCGACGAGGCCCTGCTGACGCGACTGGTCGACGGCCTCGAGAACCGTCGGGTCATGGCCTGCGGGCCCGGAGGTTTCGTCGAATCCGCGCGCGGCCTGCTGGAGGGTCGCGTGCGCGACTTCCAGGCCGAGGCCTTCACCTTGCCCGAAGCCCCGGTGCTAGACGAAGGCGAGGTCGAACTGACCCTCAACCGCAGCGGCCGCGTACTCAAGGTCCCGCGTGGCCAGCCCTTGCTGGTGGCGCTCGAAGCGCAGGGCATCAAACCGGCCTCGGGCTGCCGCATGGGCCTTTGCAACACCTGCGCCTGCGGGCAGGCCTCGGGCAGCGTCCGCCACCTGCCCAGCGGCGCGCTCGTGCACGAACCGTCCCAGGCCCTGAAGCTGTGCATCCACGGCGCCGCCACCGACCTGTCGATCGATCTTTGATGGAGACTTCCCAGCGCATGCGCACCCCGACGCCCCGCAAGAAGAACCGCGCCCTGGCCCCCGCAGAACTGGAGGCCTTCGGCAACGAACTCGACGCGCTGCGCGCGCGTACCGTCGCCAGCCTCGGCGCGCGCGATGCCCGTTACATCCGCAACGTGGTCAAGGCCGTGCGCTATACCGAGGTCGCCGGGCGTGGCCTGCTGTTCCTGGGCGCCTTCGTGCATGGCGTGCTGGTCCCGGCCTGGATCGCCGGCGTGCTGCTGCTGGCGCTGTCGAAGATCCTGGAGAACATGGAGCTCGGCCACAACGTCATCCATGGCCAGTACGACTGGATGGGCGATCCCCAGCTCAATGGGCGCACCTACGAGTGGGACATCGCCGGCACCGCCGAAGCCTGGCGCAAGACGCACAACTTCCGCCACCACACCTACACCAATGTCCGCGGCCTGGACGACGACATCGGCTATGGCCTGCTGCGGATCTTCCCGGAGCAGAAGTGGTCGCCGTTCTTCCTGCTGCAGCCGATCATCGCGCCGATCTTCGCGCTGCTCTTCGAATGGGGCGTGGCGATCCAGGACCTGAAGCTGGGTCGCTGGCTGCAGGGCAAGGTGAGCGCGAAGCAGATGTACCGCAAGTTCCGTCCCGTCGGCCGCAAGATGGGCCGCCAGGTGCTCAAGGACTACGTGCTGTTCCCCTTGCTGGCCGGACCGTTCTTCCTGCCCGTGCTGCTGGGCAACGTGGTGGCGAACCTGCTGCGCAATGTCTGGACCTACGTGATCATCTTCTGCGGGCACTTCACCACCGACGTGGAGACCTTCCCGCGCGACGTCATCAAGAACGAGTCGCGCGGCCACTGGTACCTGCGCCAGCTGCGCGGCTCGTCCAACATCTCCGGTGGCTTCCTGATCGACGTCATGTCGGGCAACCTCAGCCACCAGATCGAGCACCACTTCTACCCGGACATCCCGGCCAACCGGTATTCGGAGATGGCGGTCGAGGTGCGCGAGATCTGCGCCCGCTACGGGCAGCACTACAACACCGGTTCGCTGCCCCGGCAGTTCGGCCAGGTGACCTGGCGGATCCTGCGCCACGCCTTCCCGAGCCGGCCGCGCCGCGCCAAGCCGCTGGTGCGGAGCGAAGCCGGCGCCTGAGGCGGGGCAGCGCACAGCGCCAGGAATCCCGCGACGGCCCGGCAATCGCCGGGCCGCTTGCGTTGGGAACGGGATCGGACGGGTCCCCGCGAGGGCTGGCAGCGACCACTCGCAAGTGGGCGGCCGCTTGCCCTCAGTCGAGGAACTGCAGCTTCGCCAGCTCGGCGTAAAGGCCGTCCTGGGCGAGCAACTCGGCATGGGTGCCTTCGGCGACGATGCGGCCCTTGTCCATGACCACGATGCGGTCGGCCTTGAGCACGGTCGCCAGGCGATGGGCGATGACCAGGGTCGTCCGGCCTTCCATCAGGGTCTCCAGCGCCTGCTGCACCGAGCGCTCGCTCTGCGCGTCGAGGGCGCTGGTGGCTTCGTCGAGCAGCAGGATCGGGGCGTCCTTGAGCAGCGCCCGCGCGATCGCGATGCGTTGCTGCTGTCCGCCCGAAAGACGGGCCCCGCGTTCGCCCAGTTGCGTCTCCAGGCCCTCGGGCAGGGACTGGAGGAACTCGCGTGCGTGGGCCGCCTGGACCGCGGCGTCGATCTCGGCATCGCTGGCCTGCAGGCGTCCGTAGCGGATGTTCTCTCGCGCGCTGGTGGCGAAGATGGTCGGCTGCTGGGGCACCAGCGCGACGGCCTCGCGCAGCTGCGCGGGGTCGAGCCGGGCGATGTCGATGCCGTCGACCCGGACAGTGCCGCGGTCGGGGTCGTGGAAGCGCAGCAACAGCGACAGCACCGTGCTCTTGCCCGCCCCGGAGGGACCCACCAGCGCGACCGTCTCGCCTGGCCGCACGCGCAGGTCGAAGCCGTCCAGTGCCGGCAGGTCGGGCCGTGCCGGATAGTGGAAGGTGACGTCCTCGAAGGCGATGGCGCCCTGCACGGGGACCGGCATGGACGCCGGCTGCGGCGGCACGAGGATGCCGTTGTCGACGTTGAGCAGTTCGCTGATGCGGCCCATGCCGCCCGCCGCACGCTGCAGTTCGTTCCAGACTTCGGCGAGTGCGCCCACCGAGCCGCCGCCGATCAGCGCGTAGAGCACGAACTGGCCAAGTGTCCCGGGGGTCATGCGTCCGGCCACCACGTCGTGCGCGCCCGACCACAGCACCAGGGTGATGGCGCCGAAGACCAGGGATATCGCAATGGCGGTCACCCAGGCCTGGGCCTGGATCCGGCGGCGGGCGGTGGCCACGGCGGTGTCGATGGCTTCGCCGAAGCGGCCGCGCTCATAGGGCTCTCGGGCATGCGCCTGGACGGTGGCAACCGCGCCGAGGGTTTCGTTGGCGAGTGCGTTGGCATCGGCGATGCGGTCCTGCGCCGATCGCGAGATCTTCTGCAGGCGACGACCGCCCAGTACGATGGGCAGCACCGCGAGCGGGATGCCGACCAGGGCGAAGGCCGCCAGCCGCGGACTGGTCACGAACAGCATCGCGATGCTGCCCAGGAAGGTGACCGAGCTGCGGAGCGCCACCGACATGCTCGTCGCGACGACGCCACGCAGCAACTCGGCATCGGCCGTGAGCCGCGAGACCAGTTCGCCACTGCGATTGGCATCGTGGAAGCCGGCATCCAGGCCGATCAGGTGGCCGTAGAGTTGCCGGCGCAGGTCGGCGACCACGCGTTCGCCCAGCATCGAAACGAAGAAAAAGCGTGCCGCCGTTGCCAGCGCCAGGGCGATCGCGACCACGAACAGCAAGAGGAAGGCGCGGTCGATCGCGCCGCCGCCGCCCGCCGCGAAGCCCTGGTCGATCATCGTCCGGAACGCGACAGGCAGGCTCAGGGTGGCCGTGGAGGAGGCCGCGAGCGCCAACAGCCAGGCGATGAAGAGGCCACGGTGTCGGCGGACGAATGGCCAGAGCGTGCGAAGTTGCCCGACGGGCGCCTTCGGTGGCGGGCCATCGGCCGGGGGCAGGGCCGTCGCCGGCGCGGGGTCAGTCATCGAGCTCGACATCCTTGAGGCATACCCGGTCACGGGTGGCGTCGCGAAGGCGGGTTTTCAAGGGGGCGACGTCGTCGGCAGGCAGCCGCAGGCGCATGTGGACGCCCTCGGCGGTGAAACGTTCCTCGAGCTTCTCGGCGGGGTGTTGCGCGAGCAGGGCATGGATCGCGCCGGTGTCTTCGAACGGGTAGGACAGGTGCAGCAGGGCCATGGCCACCAGGGGCTGGCGGGGGGCGGTGCGCAGGCACTCGGCCGCGCAGCCGCCGTACGCGCGCACCAGGCCGCCCGCGCCGAGCTTGATGCCGCCATACCAGCGGGTGACGACGACGGCGACACGATCGAAGCCCTGGCCCTCGATGGCGGCGAGGATGGGCCGCCCGGCCGTGCTGGCCGGTTCGCCGTCGTCGTTGAACCGGTACTGGCCGTCGATGCGATAGGCCCAGCAGTTGTGCGTCGCGGCCGCGTCGCCGACCTCGGCGAAGAACGCCATGGCGGCCTCCGGGCTGTCGACCGGAGCGGCCTGGGCGAGGAACCGGCTGTGCTTGACCTCGATGGCATGCTCGGCGCGCGCGGCGAGCGTGTCCAGGTTCATGGCGCCGGGTCGGGAGGTGCGGGGAGCAGGTCGGCGAGGTCGTCGGGTACCTGCAGGTAGGGCCGCTCTGCCCGCAGAAGCGCCAGGCTCGCGCGCGCGGACTCGAGGTCGCCGGCGGCCTTGCGGGCGCGGATCCGCTCCAGCCAGTCGGTCGGGTCGAGCGCGGCATCGGCTTGCACCGGGAGTGCAGCAAGCGCCCCGGGCGAAGCGGGTTCGGGCATCGCGACGACAT
>NZ_VICE01000085.1 GCF_006546775.1 Marilutibacter aestuarii | reverse complement strand
TCACCAATCACCAATCACCAATCACCAATCACCAATCACCAATCACCAATCACCAATCACCAATCACCAATCACCAATCACCAATCACCAATCACAACGCATACCCGAACTGCTGGCGGAACTGTTCGGCGAACTCGTCGTAGTCGAAGCGCTGGTTCTGGGTGCCGGGGTGCTCGACCTTGAGCGCGCCCATCAGGTTGCCGATGCGGCCGATGGTCATCCAGTCGTAGCCCTTGTCGATGCCGAAGATCAGGCCGGCACGGAACGCGTCGCCGCAGCCGGTGGGGTCGGTCACGCGGCGTTCGTGCGCCGGCGGCACGCTGTAGACCTGTTCGGGCGTGTGGATCAGCGCGCCCTTCGGGCCCTGGGTGACGATGTAGGCCTTCACCCGCGAGGTGATCGCCGCTTCGTCCCAGCCGGTGCGCTCCTGCAGCAGGTTGGACTCGTAGTCGTTGACGGTGACGTAGTCGGCCTGCTCGATGAACTCGCGCAGCTCCGCGCCATTGAACAGCGGCATCGCCTGGCCCGGGTCGAAGATGAAGGGGATGCCGCCCTCGGCGAACTCGCGCGCGTTCTGCAGCATCCCCTCGCGGCCGTCCGGGCTGACGATGCCGAAGGTGACGCCGGCGACGTCCTTCACGTGGTTCTCGTAGCTGCGCATCATCGCGCCCGGATGGAAGGCGGTGATCTGGTTGTTGTCGTGGTCGGTGGTGATGAAGGCCTGCGGGGTGAACAGCTCGTCGATCACCTTGACCTGGTCCAGGCGGATCTCCTGCTCCTCGAACCATTCGCGGTAGGGCGCGAAATCCTGGCCGACGGTGGCCATCGGGATCGGGTCGCCGCCCAGCAGCTTGAGGTTGTAGGCGATGTTGCCGGCGCAACCGCCGAACTCGCGGCGCATGCGCGGGACCAGGAACGACACGTTCAGGATGTGCACCTTGTCCGGCAGGATGTGGTTCTTGAACTGGTCGGGGAACACCATGATGGTGTCGTAGGCGAGCGAACCACAGATCAGAGCGGACATGGAGGTACCTGGAGGGCTGGCGGGCGCCGGGGCGCCGGTTCCGGAGGGCGGTCAGGGGCGTCGGCGCCAGCGGCGCCGCCTGCAAACCGGGGAAGCCTACCGGCTGGGGCTCCGCGGGGCCAGCGCCCGGGGCGGCCAGCACGGCGGGAACGGCGGGGCGGGCTGGGGCGACCGGATCGTCAGAAACCGCGGAAAACCGCGATCTGGAGCGGTTTTTTCCTTGCCCGCCCCCCATGCGGCAGGTAGGCTAACCGGTCTGTCCCCGCCCCCCTTTAGTAGACGGCCTGTTCCCCGATGTTCAAGAAGTTTCGCGGCATGTTCTCCAACGACCTGTCCATTGACCTGGGCACGGCCAATACCCTGATCTATGTCCGCGGCCAAGGCATCGTGCTCAACGAGCCCTCGGTGGTGGCGGTGCGCCAGGACCGGATGATGGGCGGCAGCCGGTCGGTCGCGGCGGTGGGCGCGGAGGCCAAGCAGATGCTGGGCCGCACCCCGGGCAACATCAGCACCATCCGGCCGATGAAGGACGGCGTCATCGCCGACTTCACCTATACCGAGGAAATGCTCAAGCATTTCATCCGCAAGGTGCACAAGTCGCGCTTCCTGCGGCCGAGCCCGCGGGTGCTGGTCTGCGTGCCCTGCGGGTCGACCAACGTGGAGCGGCGCGCGATCAAGGAATCGGCCGAGGAGGCCGGCGCGCGCGACGTCTACCTGATCGAGGAGCCCATGGCGGCCGCGATCGGCGCCGGCATGCCGGTCACCGAGGCGCGTGGCTCGATGGTCGTCGACATCGGCGGCGGCACCTCGGAGGTCGCGGTGATCTCGCTCAATGGCATCGTCTACTCGGCGTCGGCCCGCATCGGCGGCGACCGCTTCGACGAGGCCATCATCAACTACGTGCGCCGTACCTACGGCACCCTGATCGGCGAGGCCACCGCCGAGCGCATCAAGCTGGAGATCGGCTGCGCCTGCCCGCAGGAAGACGCCCGCACCATGGAGGTCTCGGGCCGCAACCTGGCCGAGGGCGTGCCGAAGATGGTCACCCTCAATGCCAACGAGGTGCTCGAGGCGCTGCGCGAGCCGCTGTCGGGCATCGTCGCCGCGATCCGCCTGGCCCTGGAGCAGACCCCGCCGGAGCTGTGCGCCGACGTCGCCGAGCGCGGCATCGTGCTGACCGGTGGTGGTGCCCTGCTGCGCGACCTGGACAAGCTGATCAGCGAAGAGACCGGCCTGCACGTGCAGGTCGCCGACGATCCGCTGACCTGCGTCGCCCGTGGCGGTGGCCGCGCGCTGGAGCTGGTCGACATGCACGGCAACGAGTTCTTCGCGCCGGAGTGATGGCGCACGGGGGGATCGGCAGGGGACGCGGGCGACGGGGTGACGGCGCGCCCGGCCCGGTCGGCGCCCTCGGCTTCGACATCCCCCTCGATTCCCGTACATCCAGCGCCCGTCCGCCGCGGGCGCTTCCCGCGATCCGCATCCTTCCCTTCGGCCCCTAGCAGTGCCCTCATACGCCGGCCCCAATCCGCCCCATCGCTCCGGCGACGTCGCCGGCACGCTGAGGTTGCTGGCGTACCTGGCCATCGCCCTGGTGCTGATCGTGCTCGACCATCGCGGGGGCTGGCTCGATCGCGCCCGCGACCAGGCGACCGTGCTGGTGCAGCCGCTGTGGATGGTCGCCGGATGGCCCGGGCAGCTGGCCGACAAGGTCCAGTCCGATGCCGGCACCCTGACCCGCCTCACCGCCGAGAATGCGCGCCTGCGCAACGAGGCGCTGGTGAACAACGCCCGCCTGGCGCGGCTGCAGGCGGTGTCGGCCGAGAACGTGCGCCTGCGCGAGTTGATGGGCGCCGCCGAGCAGGGCGGTCTCGACGTGCAGCTGGCGCCCATCCTCGACATCGACCTCGACCCCACGCGGCAGCGCCTGGTCGTCGATGCCGGTAGCGGCGACGGGGTCCATGTCGGCCAGAGCGTGATCGATGCCGGCGGCCTGATGGGGCAGGTCATCGAGACCACGCCCATGCATTCGACCGTCCTGTTGCTGACCGATGCCTCGCATGCGTTGCCGGTCACCGTCTCGCGCAACGGGGTGCGCCTGGTGGCCTACGGCACCGGACAGAGCGATCGGCTGGCGCTTCAGAGCATTCCCATGTCCAGCGACATCAAGGTGGGCGACAACGTCGTGTCCTCGGGCCTGGGCGGGCGCTTCCCGGCGGGCTTCGTGGTGGGCACGATCACCCGCCTGCAGCCCGACGACAGCCGCGCGTTCCTGGTGGGTGACGTCAAGCCCGCTGCCCAGCTCGATCGCGGTCGCAACGTGCTGCTGGTGCGTGCCGTCGCGCCGCCGCCCCGTCCCGCGCCCGATCCCGGCGCGGAGAGCGACCAGGCGGGCGCCGATGGCGCAGCCGGAGGCGCCGATGCGACGACCGATGCCGCGGCGGGCACGACCGGCGATGTCCCGTCCCCGGACCCCGCGAATGCCGCGACGCCTTCGGAGGACCGCCGATGAGCCGTAACCGCCATGCCTGGGTGATGCCGGTGAGCGTGCTGCTGGCCCTTGTCTTCGGCCTGTTGCCGTTGACCCCGGCGCTGCAGCCGTACCGCCCGTACTGGCTTGCCCTCGTGGTCGCCTATTGGGTGATCGAGGATCCCGATCATCGCGGCCTGGGCTTCGCCTTCGTCGTCGGTCTGCTCGGCGACCTCAGCTTCGGCGGCCTGCTCGGTGAACAGGCGCTGCGCCTGGTGGTGATGGCCTACATCCTGCAGCGCTTCCGCGCACGCCTGCGCTTCTTCCCGATGTCGCAGCAGGCCCTGGCGATCGGCGGTCTGCTACTCAACGACCGCATCCTCGTGGCCGTGCTGCACGGCGCCCTGCAGCTACCGCCGGCGCCGCGGGCGATCTGGTTCGCCCCGCTGGTGGGCATGCTGTTGTGGGTGCCCTTGAACCTCGTGCTCGATGCCGCGCGCCAGGGTGGCTGGCGGAGGCGCTGAGGCGATGCGCAGACGCGTCATCAAGAACGCCGCCGCCGAGGCCGACCAGTTCCGGCGCCGGGCGGTGCTGGCGTTCCTGGGCGTGCTGGTCGCGCTCGGGGTACTCGCGGCCTGGTATTTCCGCCTGCAGGTGCTCGAGCACGACGAGTACGTGACCCGCTCGGAAGCGAACCGGATCAAACTGCGCCCGGTCGTGCCCGCGCGCGGCGTGATCTACGACCGCAAGGGCCGGATCCTCGCCGACAACGTGCCGGCGTTCCGGGTCGAAGTGACGCCCGAGGAGGCCGGCCCCACCGAGGACTGGCTGCCGGGCCTGGCGGAGATCTTCGAGCTGACCGCCGAAGAGCTCGCCGAGTTCGAGGACAAGCGCCGGGTCACCCGCGGCTTCCGCCCGATCATCCTCAAGCTGCGGGTCACCGAGGACGAGGCGGCGCGCTTCGCGGTCGACCGCTGGCGCTATCCGGGCGTGGAACTGGTGTCCTACCTGAACCGGCGCTACTCCCACGGAGAGCTGTTCTCGCACATCATCGGTTACGTCGGTCGCGTCGACGAGGACGACCTCGCCACCCTCGACGAAGCCAGCCGCGCGCTGACCCACATCGGCAAGACCGGGCTGGAGCGCGCCTACGAGGATGCCTTGCGGGGCAAGGTCGGCTACGAGCAGGTCGAGACCAATGTCGCCGGACGCCCGATGGGCGTCGTCGGGCGCGTGCCGGCGGTGCCCGGGACCGACCTGCGGCTGAGCGTCGACCTCGACCTGCAGCGGGCCATGGTCGATGCCTTCGGCGAGTACGAGGGCGCGGCGGTGGCGATGGACCCGCGGACCGGCGAGATCCTGGCGATGATCAGCCTGCCGGGCTACGACACCAACCTGTTCGTCAACGGCATTTCCCACAAGGACTACCGCACGCTTACCGAGAACCCCTCGCGCCCCCTGTTCAACCGGCTCGTGCTCGGTGGCGTCGCGCCGGGCTCGACCCTCAAGCCGCTGATCGCACTGGCCGGGCTGGACAGCGGCGTGCGCCGGCCCGAGGACCGGGTGATGTCCACCGGCATGTTCTACCTGCCGGGCGTCAGCCGCGGCTGGGGCGACTCGCACCGCGGTGGCCACGGCTGGACCGACCTGCGCAAGTCGATCGCCGAGTCGGTGAACACGTACTACTACCAGCTGGCGCTGGACATGGGCATCGAGCGCTTCGACGACTACATGGGCCGTTACGGCTTCGGCCATCCCACCGGCGTCGACCTGGTCGGCGAGATCGACGGCATCCTGCCGTCGCCGGCCTACAAGATGAAGACCCGGCGCGAGCGCTGGTATCCGGGCGACACGGTCAACATCAGCATCGGCCAGGGCGACTGGAAGGTGACGCCGCTGCAGCTCGTCCGCGGCATCGCCGGGATCGCCGACGGCGACCTGCGCCGGCCGCACCTGGTGAAGGACCAGCGGGTCGGCTTCGATGCCCCATGGACGCCCCTGCCGCAGCCGCCGGGCGTACCGATCAGCCCCAACCCCGCGAACCTGCAGGTGGTGCGCGAGGGCATGGTCCAGACCATGCAGCCCGGCGGCACCGCCTGGCGCATCGCCAGCGACGCGCCGTACTCGATGGCGGGCAAGACCGGCACGGCCCAGGTCGCCAGCCGCCGCGACAATGCCGCCGTCAACCCGCGAAGCCTGCCGCTGCACCTGCGCCACCGCTCGTTGTTCGTGGGTTTCGCACCCGCCGAGAACCCCACCATCGCGGTCGCGGTGGCGGTCGAGGGTGGCGGCTACGGCGGCAGCACCGCCGCGCCGATCGCCCGCAAGGTGCTCGATGCCTGGTTGCTGGGCACCCCGCCCGTGCCGGAGGGGGAGGCCACCGATGCGGTGCCGCCCACGCCGGTCGCCAGCGCGCCGCCGGAGGCACGCTGATGGGCGAGATCCTGCGCTGGCTGTTCGACCTGGCGATGCGGATGACCCGCACCCTGGACTGGCCGTTGCTGGGCGCGCTGCTGGCGCTGATGGGCATCGGCCTGGCCGTGCTGTACAGCGCCGGTGGCCAGTCCATGCACCTGGTGCTGGCGCAGGGCAGCCGTTTCGCGGTGGGCCTGGTCGCGCTGTGGGCATTGTCGCGCGTCTCGCCGTCGCAGCTGCGCAACTGGACGCCGCTGGTGTTCGGCGCCTCGCTGGTACCGCTCCTGGCGGTGCTGGTGATCGGTACCGGCAGGCACGGTTCGCACTGGATCAACCTGGGCGTGTTCTATTTCCAGCCGGCCGAGCTGCTCAAGCTGAGCCTGCCGATGATGGTCGCCTGGTACCTCAACAACCGGCCGCTGCCGCCGCGCCTGGACAGCGTGCTGGTGTCGGCGGCCATCATCGGCGTGCCGACCGGCCTGATCCTGCTGCAGCCAGATTTCGGCACCGCGATGCTGGTGGCGACCAGCGGCGCGTTCGCGCTGTACCTGGCGGGGCTGCCCTGGTGGTGGTTCGGGATGGCCCTGGCCGGCATCGCCGCGGTGGCGCCGATGGCCTGGTTCTGGTTGCTCAAGCCCTACCAGAAGGACCGCATCCTGACCTTCCTGAATCCGGAGTCCGATCCACTGGGCGCGGGCTGGAACATCATCCAGTCGAAGATCGCCATCGGCGCCGGCGGCCTGCACGGCAAGGGCTGGGGGCAGGGCAGCCAGTCCCACCTGAACTACATCCCGGAGCACACCACCGACTTCATCTTCGCCGTGCTCAGCGAGGAGTTCGGCTGGGTCGGCGTGGCGGTCGTGCTGGCGCTTTACCTGTTCGTCGTCGGCCGCTGCCTGTGGATCGCGGCGGACGCGCGCGACGGCTATTCGCGGCTGCTGGCCGGCGCCCTGGGCCTGGCGTTCTGCGTGTACGTGATCGTCAACGGCGGCATGATCGCCGGCCTGCTGCCCGTGGTCGGCGTGCCCATGCCCCTGCTCAGCTATGGCGGCACCTCGGCGGTTTCCCTGCTCGCCGGGCTGGGCGTGGTGATGGCCGTGCGGGTCCACAAGCCGGTGCACGCGCGCTGAGGCCCGCGCTCATGAACGACAACGTAACCTGACTCGGCAAGGCGGGTGCCGGCGGGGGGCGTTCTGGGCGCAAACCGCCCGTGTTAACCTCGCCGCGATGAGCTCCCGACCCGTCCAAGCCGCACTCGCGTGCGCACTCACCGTCCTGGTGGCGGCCTGCGCGACGCAGGCGGCGCCGCCGGCCCAGGAAACTCCCGCCGCGCCGGTCGTCCCCGCGCCCCCGGCCCCCGCCAAGACGCTTGCGCCCACGCCCGGCACCCCGGCGCTGCCCGAAGCGCAGGAGCGCCTCCCGCTGGAGCAGGCCCGTGCCCGCTTCATCGAGGACACCGCGCGCGAGTACGGCATCGACAAGGCGTACATCGCCTCGGTCCTGGCCGGCGCCGAGAAGCGCGACAGCATCGTCAAGGCGATGTCGCGGCCGGCCGAAGCCAAGCCCTGGAGCGACTATCGCCCGATCTTCATCAGCCAGGCGCGCATCGACGGCGGCCAGGCCTTCCTCGCCGCGCACCGGGACGAACTGGCCCGGGTCGAGGCGCGTTACGGCGTCCCGCCGGAGATCATCGTCTCGATCATCGGCGTGGAGACCAGCTACGGGCGCAACACCGGCAGCTACCCGGTACTGGACGCGCTCTACACCTTGGCGTTCTTCTACCCGCGCACCAACCTGCCCGACAAGATCGAGCGCGAGAACCGCCGCGAAACCTTCTTCCGCGGCGAACTGGCGCAGCTCTTCGCGCTCGGCAAGGAAACAGGCTTGGACATCACCACCCTCACCGGCAGCTATGCCGGCGCGATGGGCTGGGGCCAGTTCATGCCCTCCAGCTACCGCGAATACGCCGTCGACGGCAATGGCGACGGCAAGCGCGACCTGTTCAACAGCACCGACGACGTCTTCGCCTCGATCGCCAACTACTTCGTGCAGAAGGGCGGCTGGGAGCGCGGCGGCCCGGTCGCGGTGCGCGCCACCCGCGACCCCGGCGTGCCGGACTTCGAGCCCGAGGCCCTGGACCCCGTGTACAGCCAGGCCGACCTCGCCCGGCACGGCTACCACCCGGCCACCCCGGTGCCGGCCGAAGAACACGCGGTGCCGCTGAACCTGGACGGCGTCGGCGGCAAGGAATACTGGCTGGGCTTCCGCAACTTCTACGCGATCACCCGCTACAACATCTCCAAGCACTACGCGATGGCGGTCTACCAGCTGTCGGAGGCGATCGCCGGCCGCGAGAATCCCCTGGCCGCGATCGAGACGCCCCCGCCCGTGGAGCCCTCCGGGGCATGAGGCACGCGCTCGCGGCCGCGATGATCCTGGGCCTGGCCGCCTGCGCGGGTGCGCCGAAGAAGCCGGAAACCGCCCCCGGCGCGCAGCCAGCCGCCGCGGCGGGCCACGCGCCCGAGCGCAGCGGCCGCAAGGTCTCGCCCTACGCCCCGGCGCAGGAAGACCCCAGCACGCGGGGCCACTACACCGCCGGCGGCCTGTACAAGCCCGGGGTCGCCGACAGCACCCCGGACTACGTCCCCGACGTCGACGCCATTCCCGAGCCGGAGGTGGTGGCTGAACCCCGTTCCACCGTCGGCAACCGCCCGACCTACACCGTACTGGGGAAGCAGTACCGCGTGCTCGACGATCCCGACGGGTACGTCGAGCAGGGCCGTGCGTCCTACTACGGACAGAAGTTCCATGGACGCCGGACGTCCAACATGGAGGTGTACGACATGTACGCCTTCACCGCCGCGCACAAGACGCTGCCGTTGCCCAGCTTCGCGCGCGTGACCAACCTCGACAACGGCAGGTCGGTGGTCGTCCGTGTCAACGACCGCGGTCCGTTCCACGAAGGCCGGGTGATCGACCTCAGCTACGCGGCGGCGGTCAAGCTCGACATCGTGCAAAAGGGCACCGGGCGCGTGGAAGTGCGCGCGCTGACCCCCGGCGAGGACGCCGCACCGGTCCTGGCGGCCGCCCCCCCGCCGACGGTGCCCGCGCCGCCGAGCGCGATGGACCGCCTGGTCGCCAGCATTCCCGACACGCCGGCCGGCGCGGCGATCCCGGCCGCGGCCGCGGCACCGGTCGCCCTCTCGACCGGCAGTGGCGCCGAACACCGCTTCGACATGCGCCAGGACGGCCGCGCGATGAGCGCGGAGGAGTTCGACGCGTGGATGAAATCGCGCCAGGTGCGCGTTGCCACCGGTCGCCCCGGGCGGCCGCTGGCGTCTCCGCCGTCCACCGCCGTCACGCAAGCGCCGCCGAATCCCGCCACTGCCGCGGCCGTCGTCGCGGTGCAGGGCACGCCCGCCAGCGCCGTGGACGGCGTCACCCTGCAGGTGGCCAGCTTTTCCGCCCGTGCCAATGCCGACCGCGCCCTGGGCGTGCTCCGGCAGGCCGGGATCGACCAGGCCCAGGTGCTCGATGCGCAGGCCAACGGCAAGCAGGTCTGGCGCCTCCGCGTCGGGCCGCTGGCCGAAACCGCGGCTCCGGAACTCGCCGCCCGTCTCGTCGGTCTGGGCTTTGGACAGCCCCAGCCCGTGCGCGACTGACCGCGACGATGGATCGCGCGCCCACCCTTTCCCTTGCCCAGACCCGGGCCGTGATGCCGGCCCCCCGGAGTTGTTGAACCGATGAAGATCCCCGCTGTAGCCAAAGCGACCGCACTCACCGCGCTGACCACCGTCGCGATCAGCCTGGCGTTCGCCCAGTCGCCGCAACCGCAGCCGGCCACGCCGGTCCCGGCGACCCCGGGCACGGCGCAGGCGCCCGCCAGCGATGCGCTGCCGGTGCCGCCCGCGCCGGAGGTGACCGGGACCGCCTGGGTGCTGATGGATGCGGCCAGCGGCAACGTGCTCGCCGGTCACAACATCGACCAGCAGCTCGAGCCGGCCAGCATCACCAAGGTCATGACCAGCTATGTCATCGCGGCCGAGATGGCCGGCGGCAAGGTCAAGGCCACCGACCAGGTGATGATGACCGAGAACGCCTGGCGCAAGGGCGGGGCGGGCACCGATGGCAGCTATTCCGGCTTCGAGGTCAACAAGACCGCGCCGTTGCTGGAGATGGAGAAGGGCATGGTGGTGCAGTCCGGCAACGACGCCGCGATCGCACTGGCCGAGCACGTCGCGGGCACCGAGGAGGCGTTCGCCACCTTGATGAACCAGTACGCCCAGCGCATCGGCATGAAGAACAGCCACTTCGCCAACGCCACCGGCCTGCCGGACGAGGGCCACCTGACCAGCGCCCATGACCTGGCCCTGCTCGGGCGGGCCTTGATCAACGACTTCCCCACCGCCTACTCCTACAACAGCATCAAGGAGTTCACGGTCGGACCGATCACCCAGCCCAACCGCAACCTGCTGCTGTGGCGCGACAACAGCGTCGACGGCATCAAGACCGGCCACACCTCGGCCGCCGGCTACTGCTTGATGGCCTCGGCCAAGCGCGGCGACCAGCGCCTGATTTCGGTGGTCATGGGCTCGACCTCCGAGGCCAAGCGCGCCAGCGACAGCCAGGCGCTGCTGAACTGGGGGTTCCGTTTCTACGAGACCCACAAGCTCTACGACACGGCCCAGGCCGTGGCGAGCCAGAAGGTCTGGAAGGGCCAGGCCGAGGAGGTCAAGCTGGGCGTCGCCGAACCGCTGCTGGTGACCGTGCCGCGCGGTCGTTACGAGCAGCTCAAGCCGATGATGGACGTGCCGCGCACCCTGGTGGCGCCCATCGCCAAGGGCCAGGCGATCGGTACCGTCAAGGTCATGCTCGACGACAAGGTCATCGCCCAGCGTCCGCTGGTGGCGATCGAGGGTGTCGAGCAGGCCGGCTTCTTCAAGCGCCTCTGGGACGAGTTCTGGATGTGGTGGGGTGAGTAGCCGCGCTTGCGAGCCATTGGCTCGCGCGGCTACGAACGCCTGATCGCCCTCGATCAGGCCGGGTGCCTGAAATTCATTCGCCGCGCTTGCGAGC
>NZ_VICE01000084.1 GCF_006546775.1 Marilutibacter aestuarii | reverse complement strand
GAGTCGACGAACCGCCCAGGCGGGCATGCCCGCCCTTCGCGTGGGGTCGTTACCATGGACCTCCCCCCACGCGAGCCCGGTGCCATGGCGTCCGCTTCCCCGCCTCCCTTCCAGATCGAGCAGATCGACCACGTCGTCCTGCGGGTCGCCGATCCCGGCACGATGGAGGCGTTCTACCGCGAAGTGCTCGGCTGTGCGGTCGAGAAGCGCCAGGCCGCCATCGGCCTGCTGCAGCTGCGCGCCGGGCGGACCCTGATCGACCTGGTGGACGTCGAGGGTCGGATCGGCCGCCTGGGCGGCGCCGCACCCGGCGCAGGCGGCCGCAACATGGACCACCTGTGCCTGCGGGTGTCGCCGTTCGACCATGACGCCATCCTCGCCCACCTGACCGCGCACGGCGTGCGCGTGGGCGAGTTCGGCATCCGCAACGGCGCCGAAGGTGAAGGACCCTCGCAGTACCTGTTCGACCCCGAGGGCAACATGGTCGAGCTCAAGGGACCGGCTGACGTACCGGCCATCGCCGCCGCGGCGGGCCAGGCCTGATGGCCTCGCACGAGCCCGCCCCGACGGTTCCACTCCGCACCCTGGCCATCCTGCTGGGGGGGCTGGCGATGTTCGGCCCCTTCGCGATCGACACCATCTTCCCCGCCTTCACCGAGATGCGCACGCAGTTCGGCGTCGACAAGGTGGCGATCCAGCAGACGCTGAGCGCCTACCTCGTCGCGTATGCGCTGATGAGCATCGTGCATGGGCCGCTGTCGGACGCGCTGGGCCGGCGACGGGTCATCCTCGGCGGCCTGGTGGTGTTCACCCTCGCCTCGGTGGGCTGCGCGCTGGCCCCCGACCTGCGCACCCTGCTGGTGTTCCGCGTGCTGCAGGGGCTCTCGGCGGGCGTGGGCATGATCGTCGGGCGCGCGGTGATCCGCGACGTATTGCATGGCGACGACGCCCAACGGCTGATGAGCCAGGTGTCGATGATCTTCGGCATCGCCCCGGCGGTCGCACCGGTCATCGGCGGCTGGATCCTGGGCTGGAGCCACTGGCCGGCGATCTTCTGGTTCCTCGTCGCCTTCTCCCTCGTCCTGCTGGTCGGCACCTGGGCGATCCTGCCCGAGACCCACCCGCCCTCGGCGCGCCTGAAAGTGCCGCCACGACGCCTGCTGCGCGACTACGTGGCGATCTTCGCCAATCCGCGCTTCCAGCGCCTCGCCGCCGCGGGCGCGTTCAACTTCGCCGCGCTGTTCCTGTACATCGCCTCGGCGCCGGTCTTCGTCATGGAGATCCTGCACCTGCGCGAGGACCAGTTCGGCTGGTTCTTCATCCCCATGATCGGCGGCATGGTCCTGGGCGCGTTCATGTCCGGCCGCGCCGCGGGCCGCATCAGCGGCACCCGGCTGTCGCGGATCGGCTTCGCCTGTTGCGGCGTGGCGGTGTTCGCCAACGTCGCCTACAACCTGTTCGTCGACGCCCCGGGCGTGCCCTGGGCGGTCCTGCCGATGGTGCTCAATGCCTTCGGCATCGCCCTGGTGTTCCCCATCCTGACCCTGGCGATCCTCGACATGTATCCCCGCCAGCGCGGCGCGGCGTCCTCGCTGCAGGCCTTCACCGGCCTGGTCCTGCACTCGCTGGTGGCCGGGCTGGTGTCGCCCCTGCTCAGCGGGCACGCGCTCTGGCTGGCCCTGGGCTCGGCGCTTTTCGCCTGCCTGGGCTGGGCGTTCTGGCGCTGGGAGACCAGCTTCGGCGGCCCCCCGGCGGCCTGCCCGAGCGAACCGGGCGCGCTGGAACCCACTGATCGCCTGTGAGGCCGATTCCCGGCTGAACGGCAATCGCCGCCGCCGGCAGGCTTCCCTCCGTGCCCGCCGGACCCGGTATAATCGCCGCGTCCACGCGTGGGAGAAGCGGCCCGTTCCCGGCCGCTGCCGAAGGCGCAAACGCCCGTAATCGCTCAGGCCCAGCACCTCGCGTGGTTCCAAAACTCTGGAGAGACCGACGGTCCGCCAAGGCACAGCCTGGACCGCACGGCGCCGAAGGGGCAAGAAGCGAGGCTTCCAGGAGGCGTCCCCTCCCCCAGCCGCCTGTCGAGGCACGCTTCCAAACTCTCAGGCAAAAGGACAGAGGGGCGCCTATCGCGTGCGGCGACGCACATGGCCCAGACCGATCACCCGGACGCCCCGACATGACGAAGATCCCTTCCCTGCGCGAGCTGGAACACCACGACGCGTTCCTCGAGCGCCACATCGGCCCCAACGACGCCGAGATCGCCCACATGCTCGAGGTGGTCGGCCACGACTCGCTCGACGCGATGACCGACGCCATCGTCCCGGGTTCGATCAAGTCGCCGGCGCCGCTGGCGTTGCCCGAGGCGATCAGCGAAGTCGAGGCGCTGGCGCGCATCCGCGCGATCGCCGACCGCAACCAGGTCTTCCGCAGCTTCATCGGGCAGGGCTACTACGGCACCCACACGCCCAACGTCATCCTGCGCAACATCCTCGAGAACCCGGCCTGGTACACCGCCTACACCCCGTACCAGGCGGAGATCTCGCAAGGCCGCATGGAAGCGCTGATCAACTTCCAGACCATGTGCGCCGACCTCACCGGCATGGAGATCGCCAACGCGTCCCTGCTCGACGAGGCCACCGCCGCCGCCGAGGCCATGACCCTGGCCAAGCGCTCGGCGCGTTCGAAGTCCGACGTGTTCTTCGTGTCCAGCCGCGTGCACCCGCAGACGCTGGAAGTGCTGCGCACCCGCGCCGAGCCGCTGGGCATCGAACTGCGCATCGGCGACGACGCCGATGCCGCCAGCACCGATTGCTTCGGCGTGCTGCTCCAGTACCCGGACACCTTCGGCCAGGTCCACGACTACCGCGCGCTCGCCGATGCCGTCCACACGCGCAACGGCCTGGTCTGCGTGGCCACCGACCTGCTCGCCCTGACCCTGGTCGCCGCGCCCGGCGAATGGGGCGCGGACATCGTCGTGGGCAATACGCAGCGCTTCGGCGTGCCCTTCGGCAACGGCGGCCCGCACGCGGCCTTCATGGCCTGCCGCGACGCCTACAAGCGCTCCATGCCGGGCCGCCTGATCGGCGTGTCGATCGACGCCGAGGGCAAGAAGGCCTATCGCCTGACCCTGCAGACCCGCGAGCAGCACATCCGCCGCGAGAAGGCGACCTCCAACATCTGCACCGCGCAGGTGCTGCTCGCGGTGATGGCGAGCATGTACGCGGTGTACCACGGCCCCGAGGGCCTGACGCGCATCGCGCGTCGCGTGCACCGCCTGACCTGCATCCTGGCCGACGCGCTGCGCGACGCCAGCATCGCGGTGACCGGCGACTTCTTCGACACCTTGCACGTCAGCGGCATCGACGCGCGTTCGGTGCACGGGAAAGCCGCGGCGGCCTCGATCAACCTGCGCCAGATCGATGCCACCAGCGTCGGCATCAGCCTGGACGAAACGACGACCCGCGAGGACATCGTCGCCCTCGCCGGGCTGTTCGGCGCGCCGATCGACGTCGACGCGCTCGACGCGCGCGCGACCGATGCGATCCCCGCCGCGCTGCGCCGCGACAGTGCCTTCCTGACCCACCCGGTGTTCAACACCCACCACAGCGAGCACGAACTGCTGCGCTACATGCGTGCGCTCGCCGACAAGGACCTGGCGATGGATCGCACCATGATCCCGCTGGGCAGCTGCACCATGAAGCTCAATGCCACCGCCGAGATGATCCCGGTGACCTGGCCCGAGTTCGGCAACATCCATCCGCTCGCACCCGCCTCGCAGATGCAGGGCTACCGCGAGCTGGTCGACAGCCTGGAGGCGATGCTCGCCGAGTGCACCGGCTACGACCGCGTCAGCCTGCAGCCCAACTCCGGCGCGCAGGGCGAGTTCGCCGGCCTGCTCGCGATCCGCGCCTACCACCGCTCGCGCGGCGACGACCAGCGCGACATCTGCCTGATCCCGGAGTCCGCGCACGGCACCAACCCCGCCTCCGCGCAGATGTGCGGCATGCAGGTCGTGGTGACCAAGTGCGACGCCAACGGCAACGTCGACCTGGACGACATCCGCGCCAAGGCCGAGAAGTACAGCGACCGCCTGGCCGCGCTCATGATCACCTACCCGTCCACCCACGGCGTGTTCGAGGAGGACGTGGTGGCGATCTGCGACATCGTCCACCAGCACGGCGGCCAGGTGTATACCGACGGCGCCAACATGAACGCGCTGGTCGGCCTGGCCAAGCCGGGCAAGTGGGGCTCGGACGTGTCCCACCTCAACCTGCACAAGACCTTCTGCATCCCGCACGGCGGCGGCGGCCCGGGCGTCGGCCCCTGCGCGGTGAAGGCGCACCTGGCGCCGTTCCTGCCGCGCGGTTTCGGCGACGCGGCCGCGGCCGACGGCAAAGACGTCGGCATGGTCAGCGCCGCGACCTGGGGCAGTGCGAGCATCCTGCCGATCAGCTGGATGTACATCACGCTGATGGGCCGCCAGGGCCTGCGCAAGGCCACCCAGGTCGCCCTGCTCAACGCCAACTACGTGGCCAAGCGCCTGGCGCCCCACTACGAGACGCTCTACACCGGCCGCAACGGCCTGGTCGCGCACGAGTGCATCCTCGACCTGCGCCCGCTCAAGGACGCCACCGGCATCTCCGCCGAGGACGTCGCCAAGCGACTGATCGACTTCGGCTTCCACGCCCCGACCCTGAGCTTCCCGGTCGCCGGCACCCTGATGGTGGAGCCGACCGAGAGCGAATCGCAGCATGAGCTGGACCGCTTCGTCGACGCGATGATCGAGATCCGCGAGGAGATCCGGGCGATCGAGGACGGCCGCCTGGAGCGCGAGGACAACCCGCTGCGCAATGCACCTCACACCGCGACCATGGTCGCCGGCAGCGAATGGACCCACGCCTACCCGCGCGAGCTGGCGGCGTTCCCGCTCGCCGTGCTCCGGCAGCAGAAGTACTGGCCGCCGGTCGCGCGCGTGGACAATGTGTACGGCGACAAGAACGTGATGTGCTCGTGCATCCCGATCAGCGAGTTCAAGGACGAAGAAGACGCCGTGGAGGCCTGATCGCGCCTGCGTGCAGCACGCCAGGAGGCCCCGTTCGCGGGGCCTCCTGCGTTTCCGGCCAGCGTGTGCCCGCGGCGCGCCTAGAGCTGCGACTTGATCGGCAGCACCACCGTTTCCATCAGCTTTTCCCGCCAGGGGCGCGCGGCCCAGGTCTCGAAGCTGTATTCATGGGTCGACTGCAGGTCGTGTTCGAAGATCGCGGTCATGCGCTGCGCGAAGGCGGGATCGTAGACGTTGAGGCTGGCTTCGTCGTTGAGGCGGAACGAGCGCAGGTCGAAGTTCGTCGAGCCCACCGAGACCAGGCTCCTGTCCACGATCAGCATCTTGTTGTGGAACATGGTCGGCTCGTACTCGTGGATCTCGACGCCGGCCATGAGCAGCTCGCCCCAGTGCGCCTTCGACGCAAGACGGACGATGTCCGAGTCGATGTGCTTGCCCGGCACGATGACGCGCACGCGCACCCCGCGCTTGCGGGCCGCGACCAGCGCCTGGATCGCGAGTGGATCGGGAACGAAATAGGAGGCCGCCAGGTCGATGCTCTTCTCGGCCGCGGCGATCGACATCAGGTACATCAGGTGCATGCTCTCGCTACCGCCCGCGGGCGATGCGACGAACACGTGCGCGGGCTGTTCGCCGACCGGCGCCAGTTCCGGGAAGAACTCCTCGCCATTGAGCACCACGCCGGTGCTCTTGATCCAGTTGTCGTTGAATGCCGCCTGCATCTGCGCGACCGCCGGGCCCTCGATGCGGAAGTGCATGTCGCGCCAGTGCTCGGCGTCCTGCGCGTCCCCTTCCCACGGGTCGGCGATGCCGACGCCACCGGTGAAGCCGACCTTGCCGTCCACCACCAGCAGCTTGCGGTGGGTGCGGTTGTTCATCCGGCCCAGGTTGTACCACTTGAGCGGGCGGTAACGGATGATCTGGACGCCGGCCGCTTCCATCCGTTCGAGCAGGCTGCCGTCCATCTTCGCGCTGCCGACCCAGTCGATCAGCATGCGTACCTTGACCCCTGCCCTCGCACGCTCTGACAAGGCGTCGGCAAAACGGTTGCCGACCTCGCCGGACCAGTAGATGTAGGTCTCAAAGGTGATCGTGCGCTGCGCGGATTCGATCGCCCCGAGCATTGCCGGGAAGATTTCCTCGCCGTTGTTGAGCGCCGTCACCCGGTTGCCCGGGAGGATGGAGGGCCCCAGCAACACGGACATCTCGCGCTTGAACTCGGGGTCCGAGACCGCGTAGTGGTGAGCCACCCGGCGTTCGAGTGCCTTCTCGGGCGTGGCGAAGTTCATCCAGATCACCACCGCGACCACGGTCGCGGCGACGGTGGCGATTATGGTCCAGGCCAGCCTCTTCTTGTTTCGGATCATGGTCTCGGGCGCCCCTGTCGCCGCAAGTGGAGTGTGACGGTGGCACCATCCCCGGATGGCGTCCAGGTACCGGCCGCCGTATCGACCGGTTCGCGTCCCGCCGGCTGGCGGGTGCATCCGATCAAGCCGGCGCGTCCGGCGCTGGCGGGCACTGCTCGAGCATCGCGTCGAGGCGACCGCGCACGTAGGCCACCGGATCCTGGGGTGCGTGTTCGATCCGGCCCGCGTTGGCGAGCAGGGCCGACGCCACCGCTGCGAAAGCGGCCTGGAACGTGGATGCTTCGGCGAACTCCACGCGCATTTGCGGCACGCGCTGCGCGACGGCATCGCAGCGGCGCACCAGGCCCGGGAAATCGCGGGCGACCTCGGGCAGGTCCATCAGCGCCCGCCCGCGCCCGGATGCCGCCGCAGGCATGTCCACGGCGGCGCGAGGCGCCACCCTGGCCGACGCGACCGTCCGGTACGTGACTTGGCGGGGACATGTGCAATATCGGTCATCGGCACAGTGTCGGGCCTGCAACGGCTTCGCGCCGTGAAGGCGCTGGGGTGCGCATCCCCGCGCCGGGCCGATTCAGCCTGGTGGCCACGCGCTGAATGCCCGCCCGCCCGGAACAGGCGTTTCGCCCGGTCTTGGCGCCTGCTTAATGCGCGCGATGGGATCGTCGGCGCGTGCCCCGCCGAATCCGGCGCACGCCAAACCTTCCAGCCCGCACCGAGGAGGACACCATGCCTTACGCGCGCATCAGCGACCTGCCCGACAGCGTCCGTGACCACACACCCAAGCACGCCCAGGAAATCTACAAGGAGGCCTACAACAGTGCCTGGGACCAGTACGAGGACCCCGACGATCGACGGGGCGACGCCAGCCGCGAGGAAGTCTCGCACCGCGTTGCGTGGGCCGCGGTCAAGGAGAAGTACGAAAAAGGCGACGATGGCGACTGGCATGCGAAATGAGGCCTGAACACGCGGCTGGCGCCGGCGTCCGTTGTCACCCTTTACTCATCGGCCACGCGCGACAGTGGGCCGTGCATCGTGGTGTTCGACTGATCGTGCCTCGGCGCTCGCACGCCCCCTCCCGCCATCCCCCGCAAGGAGTCTCGCCGTGAAGATTGCAGAAATCATGACCACCGAAGTCGCCCTGGCCGCCCCGGACGAGAGCCTGCAGCGCGCCGCCGATATCATGCTGGCCAAGGACGTCGGCTGCCTGCCCGTCGGCGACAAGGGCAAGCTGGTCGGCATGATCACCGACCGCGACATCACCATTCGCGGCATCGCCCGTGGCCTGGGTGCCGACGCGACGGTGAGCCAGGTGATGAACCCCCAGGTGCGCTACTGCTACCAGGACCAGGACGTGGACGACGTGGCGCGCAACATGGCCGAGCTCCAGGTCAGGCGCCTGCCGGTCGTCAGCCGCGACAAGGACCTGGTGGGGATCGTGTCGCTGGCCGACTTCGCGCACAGCGGCGAGACACGGTCGGCCGACCAGTTGATGAAGGGCGTCGCCGTACCCCACAACTGACGCATCGCACCCCGGGCGACACCCCTGGGCGAATGCAGGTGCCGCGGCGGCGTTGCCGTGGCACGCCTTACGCCTCGTCCGTACCGTTGGCTTCTTCATCCTGCCGCGACGCATTCCCGCCCGCCGCTTCGCGCTCCCTCTCGAGCTTCAGGTTGCGACGGTAGATGAGCTGGCCGGCGATCGCGGTCAACAGCAGCGCGGCATTCGTCAGCACGAAGACGGCGTTGCCGATCAGTGCGCTGTAGATCGTGAAACCCAGGCTGGCGGCCATCTGCCCCAGGAACAGCCACGAAGACACGCCGTCGGTCCTGCGCTCCTTCCACTGGACGCGCACTTCGCGCCCCAGGGTCGCGAGCAGGATGCCCGAAGCGCTCCAGCCGATCAGCTCGACGCCTTCCACTGGACACCTCCCTGCCCCGGGGCGCTCATCCGCGCGGCCCACCCATCACCGGCAACACGACGCCGCTGATGTAGGAGGACATGACCGGTGAGGCCAGGAACACATAGGCCGGCGAGATCTCCTCGGGCTGCGCCGGACGGCCCATGTCACTGTCCTCGCCGAAAGTCGCGACGTCCGCGGCATCGCGGTCGGCCGGGTTCAGCGGCGTCCACACCGGCCCCGGCGCAACCGCGTTGACGCGGATGCCGCGCGGCAGCAGTTGGCTGGCCAGGCTGAGGGTGAAGGCATGGATGGCACCCTTGGTCGAGGCGTAGTCGAGCAGGGCCTTGCTGCCGAACAATGCAGTCTCCGAGCCGGTGTTGATGATGCTCGCCCCCTGCCCCAGGTGTGGCAACGCGGCGCGCGCCATGTGGAAGTAGCCGGCGATGTTGGTGCCCAGGGTTTCCTCCAGCTGGGCGTCGCCGAGGTCCTCCAGGCGCTCCACGTGCTGCTGGAACGCGGCGTTGTTGACCAGGACGTCCAGGCCGCCGAGCTGCTTGACGGCCTTGTCGACCGCTCGCTTGCAGAAGCGGCTGTCCTTGACGTCGCCTGCATGCAGGTGGCACGTACGCCCCTCGGCCTCCACCGCCTCCGCGGTTTCGCGCGCGTCGGCATGCTCGTCCAGGTAGAAGACCGCGACATCCGCGCCTTCGCGCGCGAACAGCACCGCGACAGCGCGACCAATCCCCGAGTCGCCGCCGGTGACGATGGCCTTCATGCCCTCGAGCTTGCCGCTGCCGCGATAGTCGGGCGCGCGGAAGCGGGGCGCCAGGTCCAGGTCATGTTCCAGGCCCGGCTTGTCCAGGTGCTGGGCGGGCATCGGCGGTTCGGGTTGCCGTCTCGCGCCCGCCTGGACCGCGGCGTCGCCTTTCGACCGAGCCGCATGCGCCGCCTTGTTGGCCTTGCGTGCCTTCGCCTGCAGGCCGCGCTGCCGGCGGGCGACCGCTTCGGCGGTGCGCGATGCCGGCCCTGCGGTCTGGCGGGATGCGGCGGACGGATTGGAAGCGGTCGTTCGGGGGGCTTTCACGGCCGGGGCCGGCTTCATGGCTTTGCCTGCCTTCTTCTTCGCCTCGCCCACCGTCTCCGGGGCACGTGTCTTCTTTGCGCGCTTTGTGCTTGCCATGGTCGCTCCTTGGATGTGTCCTGAGGCTGCTCCGCGCAATTGCCTAGCCGGGCGGGCGCTCTTCCCGGCGGGGTGCGCGCCGGTCGCCGAAGAAGGCACTCGCGACGATCGCGACGCCCATGCCGGCCGCCAGCAGGAACAGCAGCAGGGCAATCGCCGGATACCCCCAGAGCATCGGCCCCACTCGAACGTCCATCATCATCGAGGACGCGAGTATCAGCGCCGCGGTGATCGCGCCGGCGCAGATGCGGTTGGCGATCTTTTGCAGGTTCTCCATCAGGTGCGACTCTTCCAGGCCGGTCATGCGCACCTGCATGCGGTTCTCCGCCAGCAGCGACAGGATGTCGGTCAGGCGACGCGGCCCGTCGCGCAACAAGGCCTGGATCTCCATCATCTCGGCCGCGAGGTTGGGCGAGGACAGAGACTTGCGCAGGCGCGCCTTCATGACGTGCTGCAGGTGGTCCTCCACCAGCGACTGGGTGTCGAGCTCGGGCGAGAGCTGCTGGCACACCGCATCCAGGTTGAACAATGTCTTTCCCAGCAAGCTCAGCTCGGGCGGCGTGCGCAGGCCGGTGGAGGCGGAGATGCGCACCATCTCCAGGACCACGCGTCCTTCCGACATGGACCCCGCATGGGCGGCGTAGCGGCTGATGAGCTGCGACACCTCGCGCATGAACCGCGACGCGTCGAAGTCGGCAAGCCGCGTGCTCAGGCCGATCAACTCATCGGCGACCTGCTCGCCACGGCCGTCGACGGCCGCGAACAGAAGCTTCATCAAGCGGTCGCGCTGGCGCGGCGGCACGTTGGCGACCATGCCCAGGTCGAAGATCGCCAGGCGCCCGTCGGCGGTCACGCGAAGGTTTCCGGGATGTGGGTCGGCGTGGATCTCGCCGTGTACGAACACCTGGTCCAGGTAGGCGCGGACGAGCGCACGCGCCAGCGGCGCCATCGATTCCTCGGTCCGCCTGACGCCGGAAATGCGGCCGACGTGGGTACCGTCGACGAGCTGCATCGTCAGCACGCGGCGACGGGTGTAGTCCCACACGGGGCGCGGCACCTCGAGTTCCGGATACGGCGCCAGGTGGTCGCCGAAGCGTTCCAGGTTCTCGGCTTCCGCGACGTAGTCCAGTTCGGCCATCAGGGCCTTGCGGAACTCGTCCAGCCAGTCGGCGAAGCGCACGCTGCCACCGACGTCGGTAAGGCGGTCCGCGGCGCTCGCCAGTCCGTCGAGCATGTCCAGGTCCGAGCGCAGCTGGCGGGCAATGTCGGGCTTCTGCACCTTGACCGCGACGGGCGTGCCGTCGCGCAGGGTCGCGCGATGCACCTGCGCCAGCGAAGCGCAACCCAGCGGGGTCTCATCGAAGCTGCCGAAGGCCTTTCCGATGCGAACGCCCAGCTCTTCTTCCACGGTGCGTTGGACCTGCGCGAAGGGCACCGGCGCCACGTCGTCCTGCATGCGTTCGAGCGCACTGGCATAGGCCGGGGGTACGATGTCCGGCCGCGTCGACAGCATCTGGCCCAGCTTGATGAAGGTCGGGCCAAGGGATTCGAGTTCCTTCGCGAACTGCTCCGGGGCCCCTGCCTCGATGTCACCATCGATGTCGCCGTCGTCGACGACGAGGCCCGAGAACAGGCCGGAATTGCGATGGCGCAACAGGAAGCGCACCACCCGTGCCTTGTGCGCAAGGCCGTCGGCACGGTGTTCCGCCGGCGCCGCTTCTGTGTTCGGTTCCTGCATTGCCAACGTTCCACCGCGATATCGAAAGACGCTTCATCGTGGCGGCGTGTTCGTCATAGAGCGGTGAAGCAAAGGCCCCCACGGCGCGCGGGGCCGGCACGGCGGGCGCGTCGTGCAGCGGGCGTTCACCTGCCCGGCGCGTCAGGCTCCCGGTCACCCGGCTGTCGCAGCCGGTCGCTGATGCCAGGCAGGCGCTTATCGATCGCGTCCAGCCGCTGGCGCGGATGCCGACGACCGCGCGGTGTCGATGGCGCGACGCGATCCCCCGCGGCATGTGCCCGCGCGAATGCCTTGCGCTTGCATGCCGTCCCCGTGGCGCGCGACCCCGCCGAGCCCACTGCGCCACCTGGACGTGCTGATGCGGATTCTGAATCAGCTTATCCGCAAAGCGAACTTCCGCGCCTTCCAGCGATCTGCCAAAGTCGGTGTCGACGGGGGGTGCGATAGGTGCTTCGCCGCCGCCGACCCGCCACACGGAACGCGGCGGAATCCCCCACGCCAGTCTTTCGCCTCGGGAGCGAAAGCGGTGGTCGGAACCCGTTCGCAAAGGACATGCAATGAACCCTGCGCCGCACGTGCACCCCATGCCGCCCCGCCCACCCGTGGAGGCCAGGCTCCACCGGCCACACGGATCCGCGGTCGCGACCCGGGCCGGGCACGCCCACGGACGGCGGCTACGCGTGTTCGGCGCGAAGACCTTTCTCTCCTATCCGCCGTGCTCTCCCCCGACGCGGCGGCATTCGACGGGATGAGGCCGCGGGGCCGTCCGGGCCCCGGCCTGCCCCACCCCGGGGCCGAATCCCGTCTTGCTTCCGGCGCTGCAGCCAGCCCCGGACGGTTCGACAGCCGCAGCAATGCGGCTTTTTTATCGCCTGCAGGTCAAGCGCGTCCGTCCTGCCTAGACCGTGGGTTCGGCGGTGGGCCGCCCGGTATGCGGCGTATCGATCAATGCGTCGAGGCGGTACCCCTGCTCGCGGGCGGTGGCGAGGAAATCCTGGCGCTTGGCCGGACCCATCGCCGGCTGGCGCGCCAACAGCCAGAGGTAGTCGCGATCGGGACTCCCGACCAGGGCCACGCTGTAATCGGGCTCGATGCGCAACACCCAGTAATCGCCCTTGGTGAAGGGAATCCAGCGCAGGCCTTCGGGCAGGAACGTCACTTCCAGGCGGCTGGCATCATGCGGCGCCACCATGCTCGCCTCGCCGATCGACTCCTGCAATTCACCCTTGCCGTCGAGCGCCCGGTTCTGCACGCGGACTTTTCCATCCGCCTTGAGGCTGTAGTGGGCTGAGATGTCGGTGTAGTCCTCGGGCTCGTGGCGCATCGGCAGGCGTGCGATCTCGAACCAGGTGCCGAGGTAGCGTTCGAGGTCGAGGCCGGTAACGGTTTCCGGGGGTGTCTCGCGTGTCATGGGCGTCCCTTTTTCTCTATGCCGTGGTGTCGGGGCCTACAGCTTCCCTGATGGCAGGTGGAGCGCGAGTGGAGGCCAGGACACCGCGCAGGCCCGCGACAACAAAAAGCCCCGGCCGATGGCCGGGGCATGCGTGGGGGCAAGCAAGATGGACCGACCTCATGCCGGGCGCTCTGGCGGCGCCTTCGGCAAGCTGGCTCAGCGGCCGTCGCGGTCGAAGTCGCCCGGCACCCGGCGCTCGATGTAATGCCAGCCGTCGCGGGCGGCATCGCGCGCCTCGGCCCAGGCCAGGCGCGATTCGGCGCGGGTTTCGGCCCATTCACGCTCGAGCTTGTCCTCGATGTCGTCGAAGCGCTCGCCCGGGTAACGGTTGTAGGCTTCGTAGCTGTGGCGGTACGCCGGCTCGTAATCGCGCCATTCGCGGCGGTCGTCGTAGTAGTCGGCCGCCTGGTACCGGCTGCGGAAATGGTCGACGTACTCGGTGGGATTGACGGCCTCGGCGACCGCGCCCCCCGCCTTGGCGCCGACCACGCCACCGACCACCGCACCCACCGCGCTTCCGACCGGCCCCGCGGCCGAGCCAACGACCGCGCCCGTCACCGCGCCGGTGACCGCACCTGTGCCCTCGCCAATGCTGTGGTCCTTCTTGATGTCGCTCATGTTCGTGCTCCTGGGTTTCGTGGGGAAAGGAAAAGGCAGGACCCGGCCGTCTTGTCGCGATGTTGTGCTTGTTGTACCGCGCGGCCTTGGGGCACCTGCGAGGCGCACGTTGCAAGGGCCGCGATGAGGCGGTCGTGAATTCAACGCCTGAACGGGTCGGCGCGCGCGAATCGGTTGCCTGCCATTCAAGCGGGTGTAGGCCGCGTGCATGGGATCGCATCCGCACCCCGCCCGCTTCACGCCAGCGCTTGCACCCGCAGGCGCACCTGCGCATGGCCTTGACGACACCCCCGCTACGCTCGCAGCGAACCTAAAAGGGAACGACCCCAATGAGCGAAACCATTTACGACGCCCTGCGCGAGAGCCACGAGATCCAGCGATCGCTCCTGCGCAGGTTGCTGCGTACCAAGGCGGGCACCCAGGCCCGCATCGACCTGTTTCGCGAACTGCGCATCGAACTCGAGGCCCACGAGGCCGCCGAGGAGCGTTACCTCTACGTGCCGATGCTGATGGAGGACATGGGCCTGGACTCCAGCCGGCATGCGCTGCACGAGCACCACCAGATCGACGAGCTCGTGGCCGACGTGCAGGCGCTGGAGACCGATGGCGAGGCATGGCTCGAGAAAGCGAGGGAGCTGTCGCACGAGGTCCACCACCACCTGCGTGAGGAGGAGAAAAAGTTCTTCCAGGTCTCCGGCAAGATCCTGGACGACACGCAGAAGACCCGACTGGCCGCGAAGTACCGCAAGGACTATGCGCGGATGCATCGCAAGCTCGAGGCGGAATGACGGCCGCTTGCCGTCGCGTTCACCGTTGACCGGATGATGTAGCGACGCCGCCGTCCGCCTGGCCACGGCGACGGCCTCGCCCCGCGGTGCGGCGCGACGACCTGAATTTCCGTTCGCGCGGCGCTGGCATGCCCCGGCCAGGGAGACCGCCATGGGAGATCCCGGTACGAAACCCGCCGTCGGGACGCGGCTGCACCGCTGGAACGGGCGCGACCGGCGGCTGGCACCCGGGACGCGCGAACGCCGCCGGCCGCGGCTGCACCTCTCGATCGGCGTGACCGGCCACCGGCCACCGCGCCTCTCCGCGGCCGGCATCGCGCCGTTGCAGGCGGCCCTGGTGCCCCTGCTCGAGCACCTGACCACGGTACTGCGTGGCCTCCAACGTCGCCACAGCCGCTGGCTCTCCGCGCAATTGCCCTGCCATCGCCTGGTCTCGGCGCTTGCCGAAGGCGCGGACTCGCTGGCTGCCGAAGCCGCGCTCGAGCTGGGTTGGCAGTTGGATGCCTGCCTGCCGTTCCCGCCCGACGACTATGCGGTCGACTTCGGGGAAGGTCCCGCCCTGTCGCGATTCCAGGGCCTGCTGGCGCGTGCCGAAGCGGTGTTCGCACTGCCTGGACAACGCGACGCCGCCACCGCGGCCTACGAGGCGGTCGGCCGGGTCGTGCTCGACCAGGCCGACATCCTGCTGGCGATCTGGGATGGCGACCCGGCACGGGGTCGCGGCGGCACGGCGCAGATCGTTGCCGAGGCGGTCGCCCGTCACATCCCGGTGATCCATCTCGACCCCGCGGCCCTCGCGCAGCCGGGTACGGGTCCCCAGCTCCTGTGGACCGGCCTGTCCGACCTGGACTTCGAGCAACCCACGCTCGACACCGTCCCCCGGGCACCGGTGGCGGAGGTGCTCGAAAGCGTGCTCGAGATGCTGACCGCACCGCCGGGCAACCCGGTCGACGTGCGCATGCTGCGCCGCTTCTATCGCGAACGGATCGTACGCCGGACCCCTGCATTGCCATGGCCACTGCTGCTGGCGATGACCGGCGTGCGAAGGATGCACGCTGCAGACCTCGCCCCGCCACGGCCCGTCGAATGCGCACAGGGCCTGGGCCGCGGCCTGGGCAGCCTGCCCCCGACCGGCGGCCACTCGGCCCGTCTCTCGCGCATCCTCCTGCCGCGCTTCGGCCTGTCGGACGCGGCGGCCACCTATTTCGCCCAGTTGTTCCGCAGCGGCTATGTCGCCAACTTCGCCCTGGCCGCGGTCGCGGTGCTGCTGGCGCTGTCCGGGCTGGTCGTGCCCGGCCTGAAGTCGTGGCTGATCGGCACCGAGCTGCTGGTGATCATGCTGATCCTGGCCAACACGCGGCTCGGCACGCGCGCGGGCTGGCACGAGCGCTGGATGGACAACCGGCACCTGGCCGAGCAACTGCGCACGGTGTCGGTCAGCAGCCTGCTTGGCGACCTCGCCCTGCGCGATGCCGAGGCCGACAGCCGTGGCGTCGCGCCGGGCTGGGTGCGCTGGTACGCCCGCGCGACCGCGCGCGAGCTGGGATTGCCGCATGCCATCGTCGACGCCGGCTACCTCCAGCGCGTCCGTGGCGCCGCGCAGGCGATGATCGACGACCAGGCCGCGTACCACCGCGACAACGCCCGTCGCATGCACCAGCTCGACCATCGCCTGCATCGCCTCGGCGGCCATCTGTTCGCGCTGACCGCGATGGCCTGCCTCGCATGGATCGCGGTGAAGCTGGCAGGACTGGAACCGGGCAACCTGAAGGGTCTCGACGTGACGCTCGCCGTAACGGTCATGACTGCCGTGCTGCCCGCACTGGGCGCGGCCCTGTACGGGATCCGGATGCAAGGCGACTTCGGCGGGGTGGCGGACCGGTCCCTGACCACCGCCGCCAGGCTGGAGGCCCTGCAACGCGACATCGCCGGCGATCCCGACGACTTCGGCCGCCTGCAGGCACGGCTGCGCCGCCTGTCGGACGTGATGCTGGCCGACATCGCGCACTGGCGCACGACCTACCAGGCGCGCCCGCTGAGCCTGCCGGGATGACCGCCGCAGGCGACGCGCGTGCGAAGACTGCACGCGCGCACCCGTTTCCCGGCGCGCCTCAGTCGGCGCGATTGACGATGACGGGGTCCAGCGTGCAACTGACGCCATCGCCCGGATTGGGCGAATCGGTGCGCGCCCAGATCGTCAGGCAATAGTTGTACGAGCGGTTGCGCTTGTCCTCGTCGTCGAGCACCACGCTCTGCACGCTGCTGCCCGCCACCGCGGTCATGCCGTCCACGCCGTTGCCGTCGCGACCGGTGATGGTGATGGCGGATGTCGGATCGCTGGGAAAGCTGAAGGGCAGGCTGGCCCCGGCGGCATTGGTGACCGTTCCCCCGAGGGTGAAGGTGATGTCGGTCTGCCGGTTGTAGTCGCTGCCCGAGAACGCCATGTTGCCGAGGTTGACGCTGCCGTCCGACTGCACGACGTTGCTGCTGGCCGGGTTGCTCGTGCCCTGCGAGTACGTCGCGCTCGCGGTGAAGTTGCCCTGCGCGTCGACGTTGCCGCTGACGTTCACGTTGACGCCGAGGGTCATGTCCTGTTTCTCGCCCATGGTCTATCTCCGGTGGGGTGTTTCGCTGACAAGGGCCGTCAGGCGATAGTCGCCGCCTTCGGGTCGGGGGGATCGGGTGCGGGGGGGCGCCAGCCAGTCGGCGACGGCGCGGAATCGCGCGTCCTGTCCACCGTCCAGAGATGCGAGATACGCGCGGGCTTCGGCCGTCGCCTGTGCGGCGGCCGCCTCGTCGTCCAGGGCGCGTGCATTGCGCGCCACCAGCAACTTCGCCACCAGCCAGCCAAACCGGGCATCGGGTGACTTCGCGCCGGCGTCCTGCGAGAAGTCGCCGACGAAGCGCTGCAGGTGCGGCGCGGCCGCCTCGTGCTCGCCACGCGCGACGAGGATCGCCGCCTGCATCCAGCGCGCCGGCAGCAGCCCGTCGGTCCGCCATGCGGTGACGCTGCGGTCGCCCTCGACCAGTGCGTTCGCATCCGCGAGCGCGCGCGCATTCACCTCTGCCGCACCGTCCCAGTCGCGGGACAGCATCAGCGACTCGGCGTGGACGTTGGCGGCCTTCACCGCCATCTCCAGCCAAAGTCGATTGGCCGGGTCCTGTGCGCGCAGCGACTCGATCGTCGCCACCCCCTCCCCGGCCAGCGCGGCGCCCGTCGCGTCGTTGCCGCGCTCGAGTTCCAGTTGTGCCGCGCGGACCAAGGAGACGGACAAGGCCTCGCGGACCTTGGTGTTCTTCGGGTCGTCGACCAGCAGTTGCCGGTAAAGGATGCCCTCTTCGCGTCGCAAGCCCAGCGCAGCGGCGCTCTCGCCCATCCGGCGCTTCGCGTCGGCCTGCCAGGCAAGGGTCTGGGCGAACTGGTACACCTGCTCCGGCGCCTCGCCGCTACGCTCGCGCAACTGGAGCCATCCGTCGAGCGCGCGGTCGAAATGCGCGAGGGCTTCGACGGGCCGGTCCTGGCTGAGCTCAAGCGCGCCGAGGTTGGTCTCGGCATAGACGCGTTCGATGAGCCAGTCGTCGTTGGCGGGATCGATCGCGGTCAACCGGGTGGCGAGGTCCCGGTAGCGCCCCAGGTGCCGCCTCGCCGGCGCGGCGTCGCCCCGCTGCCAGGCGACATAGCCGACCCAGAACTCGCCCTGGGCGTGGTCGAAGATGCGCTGCGGGTTGCCGGGGTCGCGTCGCAGTTGTTCGGCCGTGGTGTCGGCGGCCTGCCGGTAGGTCGCCAGGGCGCCGTCCAGGTCGCCCCGCAGGTTCCTGACCTCGCCTACCAGCAGCAACGCGCGCGATCGCCGACCCAGTGCATCCGCGTCCAGGCGCGCGGGCTGCTGCTGCCCGTAGTAGGCCATGGCGCGTTGACCGACGCTGTCCATCACGTCCAGGCGGCCGACGGGTTCGAGCTTGCGCCTGAGGTCGGTCAGCATGAACTCGATGAGCCCTTCCGCCTGTGCGCGCTGGTGCTGGGCCTCGTCGCGTGCATGCCCTGCCATCAGCGCCAGCCCGCCCATGGCCAGCATGCCGACCGTGGCCGCGGTGGCGAGCCAGGCCAGGCGCTTCTGCCTGCGCTGGGAATCACGCTGGACCAGGTCGTCGAGTCGAAGCCCGGTCAGGCCGGCGACCAGCTTCAGCAACGCCAGGCGCTTGCCGTCGCCGTGGCGACGCAGGTCGGCGGCGACGGGCTCGGCCGGCTCCCCGGTGATCAGCCCTTCGGCGTCGACACGGAAGCGCAGGGCTTCGGGAAAGCACTCTTCCGCCTCGCGACCGGGCATTCGGCTGGCGCCGGGCTCGCCGGCGACGATGAGCACCAGCACGCGGTCATCGCCATGGCCTTGCTTGAACGCGCGGATTTCCTCGTTGACCCAGCGCGAACGCGCGGCGTCGGGCGAGGCGATCACGACCAGGAACCGACTGGCATCGAGTGCAACGCGCAGCTCGGCCGACAGGTCGGCCGCGGCACCGAGTTCCTCGCGGTCCTTGAAGATCGGCGAAAGCGTCGCCGGCACCGGGCCCAGCGCGGTGGATCGGCCGACCAGCCGGCGTGGCAGGCGGTAGCCTTCGAGCGCCCGGTGCAGCCAGCGGGCCGTCACGCGATCGGCATGGCTGTAGCTGATGAACGCATGGTAGGTGGGGGACCTGACCGGCATGTTGCCGCTCTCCGCTACCGCGCCCCTCCCTGGACGGCACGTGACACTGCGATGCCCGCCGGGCCCGGCCGGGAGTGGTCCCCTGTGGAGTGCGCCGGACGTCCTGCCCCGCAACCGGCCGCGGTGCCGCGGCCTGGCGGGGGCGCCCCGTACTCCCGGCTACAACGCAGCGGTCCCGGCAATACGGCCAGCATCCGACCCATGGCGCCGTCTTTTCCGGACGGGCGGCGAGCCCTCGAGGGGTCCCGCCTGCCCCGTCCAAGGCCAGCGCCCACGAAAAAGCCCCGCCGGAGCGGGGCTTCGTGGACGCGGAACGGCCTCGCCTCAGGCGAAGGGGTCCTGCAGGACCATGGTGTGGGCGCGGTCCGGGCCGGTGGAGACGATTGCCAGCGGGCAACCGGCCAACTCTTCCAGCGCGCGCAGGTAGGCACGCGCGGCGGCGGGGAGCTGGTCCCACTCGGTGATGCCGTGGGTGTTTTCTTCCCAGCCCGGGAACTCCAGGTACACCGGGGTGCACTCTTCCCAGCCGGCGGCGTCGAGGGGCGCGTACTCGGTGCGCTTGCCGCGGTACTCGTACGCAATGCAGATCTTCAGCGTGTCCATGCCATCGAGCACGTCGAGCTTGGTGATGCACAGGCCGGTGATGCCGTTGATCGCGACCGCGCGCTTGAGCGCCACGATGTCGATCCAGCCGCACCGGCGGGGACGGCCGGTGGTCGCGCCGTATTCCTGGCCGCGGTCGCGGATGCCCTGGCCGACCTCGTCGTCCAGTTCGGTCGGGAACGGACCGCCGCCCACGCGCGTGGCGTAGGCCTTGCAGATGCCCAGCACGTAGTCGATCGCGTCGGCGCCCACGCCGGCGCCGGCCAGCGCGCCGCCGACGGTGGTGTTGGACGAGGTCACGTAAGGATAGGTGCCATGGTCGATGTCGAGCAGCGAGCCCTGCGCGCCCTCGAACAGCACGCGCTTGCCCTGCTTGCGCAGGTCATGGAGGATCCCGGCGACGTCCGACTTCATCGGCTGCACGTACTCGCCGAACTCGAGCGCCTCGTCGAGCGTCTTCTGGTAGTCGACCGCGTCGACGCCCAGGTACTTCGTCAGCACGAAGTTGTGGTAGTCCAGCGCGGTGCGCAGCTTCTCGGCCAGCTGGTCCGGGTAGTGCAGGTCGGCCACGCGGATGCCGCGGCGCGCGACCTTGTCCTCGTAGGCCGGGCCGATGCCGCGCCCGGTGGTGCCGATGGCCTTGCCGCCGGCGGCCTTCTCGCGCGCCTGGTCCAGGGCGATGTGGTACGGCATGATCAGCGGTGTCGCCGGGCTGATCTTCAGCCGCGAGCGCACGTCGACGCCGGTGGCCTCGAGCTCGTCGATCTCCTTGCGCAGCGCCGCCGGGCTCAGCACCACGCCGTTGCCGATCAGGCACAGCGCGCCTTCGCGCAGGATGCCCGACGGGATCAGGTGCAGCACGGTCTTCTTGCCGTTGATGACCAGGGTGTGGCCGGCATTGTGGCCGCCCTGGAAGCGGACGACGGCACCGATTTCCTCGGTCAGCAGATCGACGATCTTGCCCTTGCCTTCATCGCCCCACTGGGCACCGAGAACGACGACTGACTGACCCATGACGGTTGTACTCCGCAGATGTTGGGGATGGCGGCCGCAGCCGCGGGGGGTGGCCGCACGCTCTGGAGCGCGGGCCGGACACGGAAAAAGCCGGCGGGCGGCTCGTCGAGGAGCGGGCCCATCCGGCTTTTGCGCATTATCCGGGTTTCGGGCCGCCGGGGCCAGCCTTGCGGGGTGAAGGCGGCGTGGACGCCCCCCGCGGTTCAGGGGGCGGTCGGCCACGCGCCGCCCGGGCCCTCAGCGTCGCACCCACCAAAGCGCGAGCAGTCCCAGGGCAACGGAGATCGCCCCGACCAGGCGCAACTGCCGGTTGGGCATCGCATGCAGCTGCGCGGCCGCGCGGCGCCAGCCATCCGGCGCCGCGAACAGGAACAGGCCTTCGAGCACGGCGACCAGGCAGATCGCCGATAGCAGGGCGTCGCTCACCTCAACGATCGTTCTCGAGGTACTGCAGGAACGGATCGTCCTGGTCCAGCACGATCAGGGCCTCGCCGTCGGCAAAGGAGCGGCGGTACGCTTCCAGGCTGCGCTGGAAGGCGTAGAACGCCGGATCCTTGTTGGCCGCCGCGGCATAGGCCTGCGCGGCCTCCGCGTCGCCCTGGCCGCGCAGGCGCTGCGCATCGCGCTCGGCCTCGGCCAGGATGACGGTCTGTTCGCGATCGGCTTCGGCGCGGATGGTCCGGGCCTGCTCCTCGCCTTCGGCGCGGAGGGCACTGGCGACCTGCCGGCGCTGGGCGCTCATGCGCGCGAACACGTTGGTGATGACCTCGCTGTCGGTCGGCAGGTCGATCTGCTTGATGCGCAGGTCGATGATGCGTACGCCCAGCGTGGCGGCGCCCTCGTTGATCTTGTCCAGCTGCGCGTCGATGATCTCGGAGCGGTCGCCTGACACGACCTGCTGCAGGGTGCGGGCGTTGATCTCGTTGCGCAGCGAATCCTTCACGATCGGCACCAGCCGGGCCACGGCCACGCTCTCGTCGCCGCCGGTGGCGCGGAAGAAGGCCGTCGCGTCGGCGATCAGGCCGATCGAGAAGAAGTCGACCTGCACGTCCTTGCGCTCGGAGGTCAGGTAGCGCTCGGGGCTGCTGTCGAGCACCTGCAGGCGGCGGTCGAAGACGAGCGCGTTCTCCACCAGCGGCACCTTGAAATGCAGGCCGGGGCCGAGGTCGGCGCGCGACACGCGACCGAGGTTGAGGACGATGGCGGTCTCGCCTTCCTTGACGATGAAGATCGAGCCCAGCAGGCCGAACAGCACCGCGACGATCACGGCAATCCAGACGGGAGCCTTCATTGGCGGGCCTCCTCTCGGCCATCAGGGCGTGACGGTCGGCCACCGCGCGTGGAGCTGGGCGCCGGGTCCGGCGTGCCCAGCGCGGGCGCCAGCAGTTCCGGCGATACCGCGGGCGCGGCGCCGCCGCCGCGACCACCGGACATGGGCGAATAGATGAGCTGCCGCGAGTCGTCGCCGATGATCTTGCGGTTGCCGGCCAGGACCTCCTGCACGGTCTCCAGCCACAGGCGCTTGCGCGTGACCTCCGGCGCCTGCTTGTACTCGTCGACGAGCAGCGAGAAGCGGTCGGCGTCACCGGTGGCCTTGGCCACCTTGGCGGTCTTGTAGCCTTCGGCCTCGGTGCGGATGCGGGCCGCGCCACCGCGTGCCTCGGGCACGACCTTGGCGGCATAGGCCCGCGCCTCGCTGATCAGGCGCTCGCGCTCCTGCTGGGCGCTGTTGACGTCGTCGAAGGCCGGCTTGACCTGCTCGGGCGGACGCGCGTTGGGCAGGTTGAGCTCGGTGACGACCAGGCCGGTGCGGTAGGCGTCGAGGGAGGCCTGCAACTGCTCGCGTGACGACACCGCCAGCGCATTGCGCGCGCCCAGCACGGTGTCGAGGGTCGAACGGCCGACCTGCTCGCGCATGGTGCTCAGCGCGGCCTGTCGCAGCACCTCGTCGGGATCGCGGGTACCGAACAGGTAGCGCTGCGGGTCGTTCACCTGGTACTGCACGTTGATCTCGACGTGGACGATGTTCTCGTCGCTGGTCAGCACCGGCACGTTGTCGCTCATGGTGCGGATCTGGGTCGCCTTGACCTTGGTGACGCGCTCCAGGGGCCAGGGCAACTTGAAGTGGGGGCCGGGCTGCATGACGCGCGAGAACTGGCCGAAGCGCAGGACCACGCCGCGCTCGGTCTCGGCGATCAGCACGAAGCAGTTGAAGGCCAGCCACAGGCCGACCAGCAACAGCAGCCAGCGGCCAATGCCGCCGGCACCGCCGCTGCCGCCGAAGAGACCACGGAGCTGGTCGAGGACGGCGTCGAAACCGCCTCCACCGGGGGGGCGTCGCGACGGCCGGTTGCCGTTGCCGGAATTCTTGCTGCCGGGGGTATTCCAGGCCATGCCTGCTCCATGTTCGGAAATCGTGGCCGAGACGGGTTGCCCCGCCGGAATCGGCATCGGTCGATTCTAGGTGGGGGCTGGTCGGTGCTCAAGCAAGGCCCGCGACACGTACCGGCGACACCCGGGCCAGGGGCGCTAGTCCAACGGTGCGTCCGCGGGATCGCCATCCAGTCCGGCGGCCTCGATGAGGGGCCTGAGCCACTCGCCATGGGCTTGCGCGAACAGCCGCTGGAGATCGCTGATGGCCATGTCCACCTCGACGTCCCAGCCCGCTTCGTCGCCCTGCTCGGCGCGAACCGCGCCCAGCTCATGCAGGCGGGCACGCAGTTTCGCGGCCTGCGGGGGGATCCGGACCCGCCCGGCGACATGGCGAAGCTCGAGCGCCTCGACCAGCGCCTGCCGCAGCAGGTCCAGTCCCTGGCCCTCGCGTGCGGACAGCCACACGCGCGGCCGACCGCCGGCGGGCCGGTCCAGGCGCGGGGCGAAGCGGCGCATCTCGACCGGCTCGCCCTCCCCGCTCGGGTTCGCGTCGGGATCGACGGGTTCGGCCAAACGGTCGATCTTGTTGAACACCAGTACCTGCGGGAGGTCGCCGGCACCGACCTCCGCCAGTACCGAGTCGACCTGTGCGATGCGCTCCTGGCGCGCCGGGTCGGCCGCGTCGACGACGTGCAGCAGCAGGTCCGCCTCGCGGGCTTCGGACAGGGTCGAGCGGAACGCGGCGACCAGTTCGTGCGGAAGATCGCGCACGAAACCCACCGTGTCGGCGAGCACCGCACTGCCGCCGGACAGCTCGATCCGGCGCACGGTCGGGTCGAGCGTCGCGAACAGGCGGTCGTCGGCGTAGGCCTCCGCGCCGGTCAGCGTGTTGAACAACGTGGACTTGCCGGCATTGGTATAGCCCACCAGGGCCACCCTCGGCAGTTCGCTGCGGACACGGGCACGGCGCATCTGGGTGCGCTGCACCTCCACCTTCTCCAGCCGCTTCTGCAGGATGTCGACGCGCTTCTGCAGCAGGCGGCGGTCGGTTTCCAGCTGGGTTTCACCCGGGCCACGCAGGCCGATCGAGCCGCCGCGCTGGCGCTCCAGGTGGGTCCAGCCGCGCACCAGGCGGGTGGCGAGGTGGCGAAGCTGCGCCAGCTCCACCTGCAACTTGCCCTCGTGGCTCTGGGCACGCTGGGCGAAGATGTCCAGGATCAGGCCGGTGCGGTCGACCACGCGCCGCTGCAGGGCGCGCTCGAGGTTGCGCTCCTGCACCGGGCTCAGCGGATGGTTGACCAGGATCAGGTCGGCGCCGCTGGCTTCCGCGGCAGCGCGCACTTCCTCCAGCTTGCCGCTGCCGATCAGCGTGGCCGGGTTGGGCCGGTCGATGCGCGCGGTCAGCAAGGACGCCACGGTGGCGCCGGCCGAACGGGCGAGGTCGGCGAACTCCTCCAGCAGCTCCTCGTCCGGCGGGCCGCCGGCATGGGGCTGGATCAGCAGCGCATGTTCGCCCTTGCGGGATCTTTCAAACACGCGCGGTCATGCTCCCGGACTCATTCGTTCTCGTCGTCGTCCACCGAGACGCCGCCATTGCCGCCCTCGCCCTGCCCTGTCTGGACGTAGCCGCCACCGGGGCCGACGCGCACGTTGCGGGCGGGCACGACCGTGGAGATCGCATGCTTGTAGACCATCTGGCTGACGGTGTTGCGCAACAGCACGACGAACTGGTCGAACGATTCGATGGTGCCCTGCAGCTTGATGCCGTTGACCAGGTAGACCGATACCGGCACGCGCTCGCGTCGAAGTGCATTCAGGAATGGATCCTGCAAAGACTGTCCCTTGGACATCAAGTTTTCCCCAGCAAAGTTCTAGTTATAGGAGGGCACGCCCGCCAGGCGGGGCCCGTCGCCGGTCACGCTCCCCATGGCGGCGACCGGCCGATGGTAACGCAAGTCCGGCGCCGCGCGGCGTGACTGGCACTGGATTTATCGAAAAGTCCGGATCCCGGCAAGCCGGGCATGGCCTCAGGCCGGCATGAACAGGCGCAGGGCGGTCTCGAGGCGCTCGCGATCATGCCCGGGGTCGAACCAGCGGGCGTCGAGCTGGCTGCGCAGCCAGGTGATCTGACGCTTGGCCAGCTGGCGGGTGGCGAAGATGCCGCGGTCGCGGAACGCCGCCATGTCGCCCTCCCCGTCCAGGTACTCCCAGGCCTGCCGGTAACCGACGGCCCGGATGGCCGGCAGCTCGAGCGGCGCCGGGTGCGCCTGCAGGCCCGGCAGCTCACGCAGGGCCCTCACCTCGTCCAGGAAACCCGCCGCGATCATCGCGTCGAAGCGGCGCGCGATGCGCGCGTGGAGCACGGCACGGTCGGGCGGCGACAGCACCAGCCTCAGCACGCGGTAGGGCAATCGCGGTGACCGCTCGCGCTGCCAGTCGCTGATGGCGCGGCCGGACAGGCGCCAGACTTCGAGCGCGCGCTGGATGCGCTGGGCATCGGTGGCATGGATGCGCGCGGCGGCGGCCGGATCGATCCGGCCCAGGTCGGCGTGGAGTGCATGCCAGCCGTGCTCCGCGGCTTCGGCCTCGATCGCCGCGCGCATGGCGGGGTCGGCCTCGGGCATCGGCGACAGTCCGCGAAGCAGGGCCTGGAAGTAAAGACCGGTGCCGCCCGCCAGGATCGGCAGGCGCCCGCGCGCATGGATCTCGTCCATGGCGCGGCGCGCGTCGACGGCGAACTCCGCGGCCGAATAGGGTTGCCAGGGCTCGCGCAGGTCGAGCAGGTGGTGCGGGACCCGCGCCTGCTCGGCCGCCGAGGGCTTGGCCGAACCGATGTCCAGGTGGCGATAGACCAGCGCCGAGTCGACGCTGACCACCTCGCCGCCCAGGCGCTCGGCCCATTCGAGCGCGAGCGCGGTCTTGCCCGAGGCGGTCGGCCCCATCAGGGCGATGGCGAGCGGGCGGTTGTCGCCCGGGGAGACCGCGCCCGCCGCCATGTCGTCCATCCCGAGCGTGCCCCGGCGTCGTCCGTCAGTAGCCGGTTTCGCGCAGCGAGGCGCGGACCTGCTGGTGGGTCGCCTTCATTTCATCACTGGGTCCCTTGCGGTCCAGCAGGCTCACCACGACGATGCCCAGCGTGGCGACGATGAAGCCCGGCACCATTTCGTACAGGCCCGACCCGAACTGCTGCACGGCGACCTGCTTCCACGCGATGACCGTGCCGGCGCCCAGCACGATGCCGGCGAGCGCACCGTTGCGCGTCATGCGCTCCCAGAACAGCGACAGCAGGACCACGGGGCCGAACGCGGCGCCGAAACCCGCCCAGGCATAGCTCACCAGGCCGAGCACGCGACTGTCGGGATCGCGCGCCAGCCACAGGGCCAGCAGGGCGATCAGGCCGACCGAGATGCGCCCCACCCAGACCAGCTCGCGCTGGCTGGCGCCATTGCGGATGAAGCCGCGGTAGAAGTCCTCGGTCATGACGCTGGAACACACCAGCAGCTGGCAAGACAGCGTGCTCATCACCGCGGCGAGGATCGCCGAGAGCAGCACGCCGGCCACCCAGGGGTTGAACAGAAGGTTGGCCAGTTCGATGAAGACGCGCTCGGAGTTCTCGTCCACGCCCGCGGCCTGCCCCGGATTGGCGGCGAAGTAGGCGATCGCGAAGAAGCCCACGGCCAGCGAACCGGCCAGGCAGAGGATCATCCAGGCCATGCCGATGCGGCGCGCAGGGGGGATGGTGTGGACGCTGTCGGCCGCCATGAAGCGCGCGAGGATGTGCGGCTGGCCGAAGTAGCCCAGGCCCCATGCAAGCAGCGAGACGATGCCGATGAAGCCCAGCTCGCCCCCTCGGAACCAGTCGAGGTTGCCCGGATCGGCCTGGCGGATCAGCGCCATGCTCGCCTCGTAGCCACCGTTGGTCATGATCACGATCACCGGCGTCAGCAGCAGGGCGAAGAACATCAGCGTCGCCTGTAGGGTGTCCGTCCAGCTGACCGCCAGGAAGCCGCCCACCAGTGTGTACAGGATCGTGGCGCCCGCGCCCCACCACAGGGCCTGGTTGTAGGGCAGCCCGAAGACAGACTCGAACAGGCGCGCGCCGGCGACCACGCCCGAGGCGCAGTAGACGGCGAAGAACACCAGGATCACCAGCGCCGACAGGACGCGCAGGATGCGGTCGCGGTCCTGGAAGCGGTGGGTGAAGTAATCGGGGATCGTCAGCGCGTTGCCGGTGCGCTCGGTGTACACGCGCAACGGACCGGCGATGTATTTCCAGTTGATCCAGGCGCCCAGGACCAGGCCGAAGGCGATCCAGCCCTCCGACACCCCGCCCAGGTACATCGCGCCGGGCAGGCCCATCAGCAACCAGCCGCTCATGTCGGAGGCACCGGCCGCGAGCGCGACCACGAACGGACCGAGCGAACGGCCGCCGAGGATGTAATCGTCGAAATTCTTGGTCGATTTCCACGCGACGAAGCCGATCAGGACGACGGCGGCGAGGTAGATCGAGAACGTAACCAGTAGCGGCGTGCTGGCTGTCATAGGCAACAGGTTCCCCCGTGACTTGAAGCGGATGGGCGCCGCCGCAGGCGACGCGCGAATGGACCAGCCTAACGCAGATGCGGTTTTCGTTCAGCCCGGGTTGTTCACAGAGCCTGTGGACAAGGGCACGGACGAACCTGTGGACAACCCCGCGAGACGCCGCAGCCGCGGGGCCCATCGCTTGCATGGCGATTTTTTGACCACCTGTTCATGCAGCTGTACGAGGGCGCCGAGCGGCATGCCTGGTGGCCGGATGTCAATCCTCGTCGGGCCACGCGGGCATCGCCGCGCCAGCAGGCGTGCGCGGCATCGGCAGCGCGTCGACCGCGGCCCAGACCTTCAGCGCATCCACCGTCGCGGCCACGTCGTGCACGCGCACGATGCGTGCGCCGCGTTGCGCCGCCAGCAGGTGGGCGGCCACCGAGCCGTGGACGCGATCGCGCGGCGCCTCGCGGCCCGTCAGGTCGCCGATCGACCGTTTTCGCGACAGGCCTGCCAGGACGGGTACGCCGAGTTCGCCGAACCGGTGCAACTGCGCCAGCAAAGCCAGGTTGTGCTCGAGTGTCTTGCCGAAGCCGAAGCCCGGGTCGACGATGATGCGCTTCTTCTCGATGCCGGCCATCTCGGCGGAAAAAACACGCTCGGCGAGGAAGCGATGCACGTCCGCCACGACATCGTCGTAACGGGGTGCGGACTGCATCGAGCGCGGCTCGCCCTGCATGTGCATCAGCACGACGGGCACCCCGCACGCGGCCGCGGCCTCCAGCGCGCCCTCGCGGCGGAGTGCGTACACGTCGTTGATCATTCCCGCGCCCGCGGCCACCGCGGCGCGCATGACCCCGGGCTTGGACGTATCGACGGAGATCGGCACCGGGACTTTCGCCGCGAGCCGTTCGATGACCGGCACCACGCGCGCCAGCTCCTCTTCGAGCGATACCTCGTCGGCGCCCGGGCGTGTGGACTCGCCGCCGATGTCGAGCAGGTCGGCGCCCTCTTCCACGAGCCTGAGACCGTGCGCCACGGCCGCTTCCACGCCGGCATGCTCGCCGCCGTCGGAGAACGAGTCGGGCGTGGCGTTGACGATGCCCATGACCCGCGTGCGATCGAGGACGAGTTCGCGGCCGTTGCAGTCCAGGCGGGGGGCGATGTCGAACATGTTCAGCGCCCGCGCCCCGCGGACTTCGCGCGCAACGCCGCGGCGAAGACGATGCCCAGACCGGCGCCGATCGCCACGCCCAGGGATATCCCGAGGCCGACGTTGCCCAATGCCACGCCCAGGGCCGAGCCGATCGCCAGGCCGCAGCCGATGCCGACCGCAAGGCCCGCGCCTGCCAGGCCGCGAACCGACGTGTCCGTGCCCTCCGTACCCTGCTTCATTCGCATCCGCTCCCGCCCCACCGGGGCCAAAGAAAAAGGCCAGAGAAGAACTCTGGCCTTTCCGTTGGAGCGAGGCAAGCACCTTGAAGCAGCGGGGCCCTCAGGTCTGCGCCGCCGGGCCGACCACCGTACCGGGCGGCGGCGTGCCGGGATCGTCCTTGGAGATCCGGCCCGACTTGGCCCAGTCCGCCGGCGGACCGGGGTCGCGGCCGGCCATGATCTCGTTGATCTGGTGCGCGTCGATCGTCTCGTACTGCAGCAGGGCCTCGGCCATCACGTGCAGCTTGTCGATGTTGTCCTTGAGGATACGGGTCGTCTCCTCGTAGGCCTTGTCGAGGATGCCGCGTACGACGGTGTCGATCTTGCGCGCGGTTTCGTCCGAGACGCTCTTGTGCTGGGTCACCGAACGGCCGAGGAACACCTCGTCCTCGTCCTCGCTGTAGGCGATGGGCCCCATTTCGTCGGACAGGCCCCACTTGGTGACCATGTTGCGCGCCATCTTGGTCGCACGCTCGATGTCGTTCGACGCGCCCGTGGTGACCTTGTCGGCGCCGAAGATCAGTTCCTCGGCGACGCGGCCGCCGTAGAGCGAACACAACTGCGATTCGATCGCGACGCGGTTCATCGAGTACTTGTCGCCCTCCGGGAGGTACATCGTCACGCCCAGGGCCCTGCCACGGGGAATGATCGTGACCTTGTAGACCGGATCGTGCTCGGGCACGACGCGGCCGACGATGGCGTGGCCGGCCTCGTGGTAGGCGGTGAGCTTCTTCTCGTCCTCGCTCATCGCCATCGAGCGGCGCTCGGCGCCCATCAGGATCTTGTCGCGCGCCTTGTCGAAGAACTCCATGCGAACTTCGCGGGCGTTCTCGCGCGCGGCGAACAGCGCTGCCTCGTTGCACAGGTTGGCAAGGTCGGCGCCCGAGAAACCGGGGGTGCCGCGGGCGATCGTCATCGGCTCGACGTCGTCGGCGATCGGCAATTTGCGCATGTGCACGCGCAGGATCTGCTCTCGGCCCTTGACGTCGGGCAGGCCCACGACGACCTGGCGATCGAAGCGGCCCGGGCGCAGCAGCGCCGGGTCGAGCACGTCGGGACGGTTGGTCGCCGCGATCACGATCACGCCCTCGCCGCCCTCGAAGCCGTCCATCTCGACCAGCAGCTGGTTGAGGGTCTGTTCGCGCTCGTCGTGACCGCCGCCCAGCCCGGCACCGCGATGGCGGCCGACGGCGTCGATCTCGTCGATGAAGATGATGCACGGCGCGTGCTTCTTGGCCTGCTCGAACATGTCGCGCACGCGGCTGGCGCCGACGCCGACGAACATCTCGACGAAATCGGAGCCGGAGATGCTGAAGAACGGCACCTTGGCCTCGCCGGCGATCGCTCGCGCCAGCAGGGTCTTGCCGGTGCCCGGCGGGCCGACCATCAGCACGCCGCGCGGGATCTTGCCGCCGAGCTTCTGGAAGCGCGAAGGATCGCGCAGGAACTCGACGAGCTCCTCGACCTCCTCCTTGGCCTCCTCGCAGCCGGCGACGTCGGCGAAGGTCACCTTCACCTCGTTCTCGCCCTGCATCTTGGCGCGCGACTTGCCGAAGCTCATGGCGCCCTTGCTGCCGCCCTGCTGCATCTGCCGCATGAAATAGATCCAGATGCCGATGAACAACAACCAGGGCAGCACGTTGATCAGGATCACCCCCAGCGACATGCCGCTGGCCGGGGGCGCCTGCTCGATCGCCACGCCGTGGTCGAGCAGGTCGCTGACCAGGTACTGGTCGCCCGGGCTGTGGGTGGTGAACTTGCTGCCGTCCTTGCGTTCGCCGGTGATCGTGGTCCGGTCCTCGTCGATCTTGACCTTGGCGACGCGGTCGTTCTGCACCTGGTGGACGAACTGGTCATAGGCCAGGTTTTCGGTCGCCGCGGTGCGCGGGCCGAACGCCTGGAACACCACCATCAAGACGACGGCGACGATCACCCAGAGCAGAAGATTCTTGGCCAAGTCGTTCATTTGCCTACCTGTTGCCGCCCGGCGCGACATGCGTCCGGGGCGATGGGACCATCCGGGCAGCCGCGAAAAGCAGCCCCCGACCACACCTTACTTGATCGACGCGCGCTTGCCCTGTGCCAGTGCATAGACTTCGGGCGAGCGTTTGCGCGAGGCCGCCGGCTTGCGGATGACCACCTTGTCATATCGCCGCCTGAGCTCCTTCACATAGTCGTCGAAACCCACGCCCTGGAACAGCTTGATCAGGAACGCGCCGCCCACCCGGAGATGGTGGTCGGCGAAATCCATGGCCAGCTCCGCCAGGTACATCGCGCGGGGCATGTCGACCGCATCCACACCGCTCTTATTGGGGGCCATATCCGAGAGCACAAGGTCCACCGGCTTGCCCCCCAGCGAAGCCACCAGTTCCGATAAGACGCCATCCTCCCTGAAATCCCCATGAAGGAACTCCACGCCCGCCAGCGGCGGCATCTCCAGGATGTCCAGGGCGATGACCCGGCCGGGGCGCCGGGCGTCGATCCGGTCCAGCTCCTGGCGGACCCACTGCGACCAGCCGCCGGGGGCCGCGCCCAGGTCGACCACGGTCATGTCCGGCTTGAGCAGGCGGTCGCGGGCGACGACTTCCTCGAGCTTGTAGGCCGCGCGCGAACGCATGCCCTCGGACTGGGCCTTCTTCACGAAGGGGTCGGAGAAATGTTCCTTCAGCCAGCGTTGGCTGCTTTTGCTGCGGGTGGCCATGGGCGCGGGGGAAGCCCTGTCCTTCAGGTCGGGAATCAGGCCGCCATGATACCCTGAGCGCCCCAGACTGCCCGTTCACGTGACCCCATGCCGACCCTGCTCACCGCCGCCCAGACCCGCTTCCTGCGCGGCCAGGCCCATGGCCTGAAAGCCATGCTCCAGGTGGGGGGCAAGGGCATCACCGACGCGCTTGTGGCCGAGATCGACAACGCCCTCGAACACCACGAGCTGATCAAGGTGAAGGTCGGGGCCGAGGACCGCGAGGCCCGCGACGCGATGATCGAGGCCCTGGCCGAGCGCACCGACGCCGCCCTGGTCCAGCGGATCGGCCATACGGCGGTCCTCTACCGGCAGAGCAAGGACAAGCGGCAGATCGTCCTGCCCCGCGCCTGAACCCGGCGGAGGCGAACCGGCGACGATGCCCCTTAACCTGGAACAGTCCGACCACGCCTTCACGATGCGCGGCGCCGACGGCGCCCTCGCACGGGTCAACGAACGGGTCCTGGCCCGGAGCTTCATCCTCGCGCCCGACCGGCTGCTCGAGGATTGGACGGCCACGCACGTCGGCGCGCTGACCCCGGCATCCCTGGATCCCGTGCTGGCCCTGGACCCGGAAGTGGTCCTGCTCGGCACCGGCGCCACCCAGGCCTTTCCGCCCCCGGCGGTGATGGCCGCCTGCCTGACCCGCGGCATCGGCCTGGAAGCCATGTCCAACGACGCCGCCGCCCGCACGTTCAACGTGCTCGCGAGCGAAGGCCGTCGCGTGGTCGCGGGGTTCATCCTCGCCGGTTGAGGCCTTGGCGGGCGCGTTCCCGCCCGCTCGGTGGGCGCGGCGCCGGGACGCCGGGGTGGGATCCGTCTCCCGTGCAGTACGCTTTTCCAGCTCCGTGGGAAGGGTTGCGCGAAGCAAAACCCATCGTCCGTCGTGCACATCGTCCGTCGTGCATGGAATCCCGCGACGGCGGGTTTCGCCTTCGGCTCTACCCACCCTACGAAGCGGTGCGAGAGGCAGCTCCGTGGGATGGGTTGCGCGAAGCAAAACCCATCATTCACCATGCATGCGAGAACGCGACGGTGGGTTTCGCCTTCGGCTCCACCCACCCTACGACGACACCGCAGCCAAGCCCAGACTGGCAACCCACACGAACCGTCATCCCAGCGAACGCTGGGATCCAGCCTTTGCCTTACCGGGGCCCCGGGTGCGCTTCGCTCGCCGGGCTACGCCGAACCACGCTTCGCCGGCTGCGGCCTAGCGCCGTGGCAGGTAGGACAGCGGGTCGACCGGCTTGCCGTTGTAGCGCACCTCGAAATGCAGCATGTCGCGCGCCGCACCGCTGCGCCCCATCTCGGCGATCTGCTGGCCGGACTTGACCACCGCGCCCTCGTTCACCAGGCGATTGCGGTTGTGGCCGTAGGCCGACAGCCACTGGTCGTTGTGCTTGATGATGATCAGTTCGCCATAGCCGACAAGGCCCGAACCCGAATACACGACCACGCCGTCGCTGGCCGCGCGCACGGGCGCGCCGCTCTTGCCGGCGATGTCGATGCCCTGCTTCGTGGGATCACCGCCGGCGAAGCGCCCGATCAGCTCGCCGTCGGCGGGCCAACGCCAGGACAGGCCGCTGGCGACCGGCGGGGGCGCGGGCGTCGAAGGCCGCGTCGGCGGCGTTGAACTGCCGGTTCGCGGCGACGTGCTCGCGGTCGTGCGGCCGCCCGGCGCCGAGGTGTTCCCGGCGGACGGATACAGGCGGATCCGCTGGCCAGGATGGATCGTGTAGGGCGACGGGATGCCGTTCCAGGCGGCGAGGTCGCGCAGGGTGATGCCGTTGTCGGTCGCGATCCTGTAGAGGTTGTCGCCCCGCTTCACGACCACCGTCGCACCGGGCTTGGCCCGGGAGCTGGTCACGGGGCCACTGCCCGACCCGCCCTCACGGACGACCGAGCTGGAGCATGCGGCCAGTGCGAGCGCCAGCATGCCGGTGGCAAATGTGCGGTAAGTCGTGCTCATACGCCGATTCTTGGCCTCCTTGATGATGGGGGTGAGGGGCGACACGCGCCGTTTCCCCGCGTTGGACACGCGCTCAGCCGCGCAGTTCCAGCCAGGCCACCGCGACGATCACCAGCACGGCGACCATCCAGCCCAGCAGTTCGATGTAGCGACGCAGCGCCTGCTCCAGGCGTGCGCCGCCCCAGGCGACCAGGCCGGCGACGAGGAAGAAGCGCGCGCCCCGTCCGATCGCCGAACCCAGCAGGAAAGGTATCAGGCCGATGCCGGTCGCACCCGACGCGATCGTGAACACCTTGTACGGGATCGGCGTGAACGCGGCGACGAAGACGATCCAGAAGCCGTACTCGGCGAACCACGCCTGGACCTTGTCGAAGGCGCCATCCCAGCCCAGCTCGACCATCCACGGCCAGATCGCATCCAGGGCGAAGTGCCCCAGCGCGTACCCCATGAGGCCCCCGATGACGGAGGCGAGCGTGCAGATCGCCGCCAGCCGGTACCACCGCTGCGGCGTCGACAGCGCCATCGGCGCGAGCATGACGTCCGGCGGCACCGGGAAGACCACCGACTCGGCGAAGCTCAGGGCGGCCAGGTAGCGCGGCGCGTGGCGGTGGGCGGCCCAGGCGAGGCAGCGGTCGTACAGGGGGCCGAACAGCTTCATCGGGTCAGCCTCGCGCGCGCGGGGCGCGACGGGAACATGGGGAGGGAGGCGTGGCGCGGCGCGGGTCGCGGCACGCGGTTCAATCGATCATCCCCGACAGCAGCGGCACGAACACGACCGCACCGAGATCCTGCTGGCGGAGGCTGCCGTCGGCCTGCTTGTGGAGCAGCACCAGCGACTGCGACGAGGCCCCGCCGACAGGGGCGATCAGCACGCCACCGGTCGCCAGCTGGTCGCCCAGCGCGTCGACCAGGGCCGGTGCGGCGGCGGTCACGATGATGGCGTCGAAGGGGCCGTTCTCGGGCCAGCCGATGCGTCCGTCATCGTGCTTGCTGCGGATGTTGAGGCCGAGCGAACGGAAACGCTTGCGCGCGACGCGCAACAGCTCCCCGATGCGCTCGACCGTATGCACTTCGAGTCCGAGCGCGGCCAGGATGGCGGCCTGGTAGCCCGAGCCGGTGCCGATCTCCAGGACCTTGCGGGGATTGGCCGAAAGCAGGGCCTCCGTCATCCGCGCGACCACCCAGGGCTGGGAGATCGTCTGGCCATGGCCGATCGGCAGCGCGGTGTCCTCGTAGGCGCGGGTCGCCAGCGCCTCGTCGACGAACAGGTGGCGCGGCACGGTGCGGATGGCATTGAGTACGCGCTCGTCGGCGATGCCTTCGTCGCGCAGGCGCTGGACCAGGCGATCGCGCACGCGCTGGGAGGTCATCCCGGTGCCGATGGCTTCGGGCTGCAGGCGCAGGCGCACGCTCATGCCCCGACCTTCCCGTCCAGGGTGTCTGCCAGGCCACCGACCCAGCTGGCGACCTGCTCCAGCGCCTGGTAGCGCGTCAGGTCGACCTGGATCGGGGTGATCGCGATGTGGCCCGTGCGCAGGGCGTGGAAGTCGGTGCCGGGGCCGGCATCCTGCTCGGGGCCGGCCGCGCCGATCCACCACCACTGGCGGCCGCGCGGATCGCGCTGCGGCAGGCAGGCCTCGGCACGGTGCCGGTTGCCCAGGCGGGTCACCTCGAACCCGGCGATCTCGCTCCAGGGCACGTCGGGCACGTTCACGTTGAGGATGGTGTCGGCCGGCAGCGGGTCGACGCCCAGGCGGGCGATGATCTCCGCCGCCGCGCGCGCGGCGGTCTCGAAATGCCGGCCTTTGTGGTCGGCGGTGTTGAGCGACACGGCCACTGCCGGCAGGCCGAGGAAACGCCCCTCCATCGCCGCGGCCACGGTACCGGAGTAGATGACGTCGTCGCCCATGTTGGCGGTGTTGTTGATCCCCGACACGACGATGTCGGGCTCGACCTCGAGCATGCCGGTGATCGCCACGTGCACGCAGTCGGTGGGGGTGCCGTGCACGCGCCAGGTCTGCGCGTCCAGCTGGACCACGCGGATGGGGGCATCGAGGGTCAGCGAGTTGCTGGCGCCGGAGCGGTCGCGGTCGGGGGCGACCACCAGGACTTCGTGGCCGGCGGCCCTGAGGCCTTCGGCAAGGCAGCGGATGCCGGGGGCGTCGACACCATCGTCGTTTGAGACCAGAACTCGCATGGACTCCCTTGGATGCCGCCGGGTACGGCGGGCATGGACATGGACGGGGCAGGCGGGCCGATCGAAGGACGGACCCGATCCTCGGGCCACCATGATAGCCGATGCGTCCCCGCTTCCGGCCGCCGTATCGGACGCCATGCACGACTTGATCCCGGCGGGCGCCGCGCTACGCTGGCGCCATGAAACGCGCCCCTCCGCCCCCGGGCTCCACGCCTGACACCGACGACGACGCCGCGCTGTTCCGCGACGCGATCGGGCCGGTCCGCGAGATCAAGGCGCCCGCGCCGGTGCCCTCGCGCCCGCGTCCGCGGCCACGGGCACGCATGGCCGAGCTGGACGAGATCGATGCCCGCGAAGCATTCCGGCGTGGCCAGGACCTGCCCACCCTCGCGGCGGGCGATCCGTTGTCCTACCGCCGCGACGCCCTGCCCCCTCGCGCATGGCAGCGCCTGCGGCGCGGCGAGATCTCGCCGCAGGAAGAACTCGACTTGCATGGGACGGACGCGCGCAGCGCCGAAGCCCTGTTGCGTGCCTTCGTCACCGACGCCCACCGCCATGGCCTGGGCTGCGTACGGGTGATCCACGGCAAGGGCCTGCACGGCGACGGCGCGCCCGTGCTGAAGAACCTGGTCGACCGGCTGCTGCGGCACCGGAGCGACGTATTGGGGTTTCATTCCGCACCGGCCGCCCAGGGCGGCACGGGTGCGGTGCTGGTCCTGCTGGCGCCGCCTGGTCGTCGCTGAAGAGCGCCAGGCGATGCACGGTGGCTGGCCTCACTCGTCCGTGGAGGTCCTGGGCAACTGCGGCCGGGGCTGGTGGACCCAGGTCACGCTGATGCCACGGCGACGCGCGACGCGTTCGACGTAGGCGACGTACTCCTCGTCGATGGCCATGGCGTTGCTGGACGAGCGCTCGGGCGCCGGCGCGGTCCTCTGTGCGGGTGCGCTCGCGCAGGCCGAGAGGCCCAGCAGGGGCAATGAAAGCAAGGCGAGACGGAGCTTGACGTTCATGACGATACCTCCGGTGGATGGGGCGCTCGCGCGCCCCGGGCCCGACCCCGTGCCGGGCCTGCCATTCATGCATATACCCCTGCCGGGGGGACTTCCAGTGCCGGTTTCCACGGCTCCGACGGACGGTCAGTCGCGGGAGTGGGCGGCGACGTCGCGGATCTCACCCAGTTCGGCCAGCACGACCGTGGCATAGGCGCCGGGCGGCAACTCGAAGCGCAGCTCCAGCGCGTCGTCATCCGGCCACTGCCATTGCAGGGCGGCGGGCCGGAGCCGCAGCGCCCGACGCTCCTGTTTGAGGCCGGCGCCCTCGAGCCCCGCCTTCAGGGCCTCGCCCGGCGGCGCGGCGAGTGCGTCGAACTCGATCCGGCGGGCTTCGCCGGCACTGCGCGGCTCGCCCTGGCCCCAGAGCGGACCGCTGGGATGGATGTCGAAGCGGGCCAGGCGTTCGGCCAGGGCATCGCTCCAGGGCTCGGGCCCGAAGACGCTGCGGCTGCCGTCGAGCATCCAGGCCTCGCCCTCCACGCCCCGGTCCCAGCTGCCGTCGATGACGCGCGCGGCCAGCACACGGTTGAACAGGTGCGAGCGCGCGGCCGACAACAGGTGGCTTCGCTGTTCGCGCCCCACCCGCTTCCCACCGAACATCGCCAGCGCGGCGTGCAGGTTGCCACCGCCGCGACCGAAACGCTGCTCGCCGAAATAGTTGGGCACCCCCCGGTCGGCGATGTCGCGCAGACGCGACTCCACCGCTTCGCGATCGCCACGGACGCCACGCAGGCGCAAGACGAAGCGGTTGCCGGCGAGCGCGCCGCGGGGCAGCTTGCGGGCATGCCGGGTGGACTCGAGCACCTTCAGCAACTCGCCCTCGTCCCCATCGATCGCCAGCGACTCGAGCGGCGGATCCCCGCGTCCGGGCAGATGGATGCTGAAGCGCTGCCGCGTCACCGCATGCCGGTCCTTCAGGCCGGCATAGCCGATGCCGCGTTCGTCGACGCCCGCCCAGTCGGCCAGGCGGCGCGCAACGAAGGCGGTGTTCATGCCGCGCTTCTCGAGCGTCAGCAACAGGTGCTCGCCCGATCCACTGGGCTCGAAACCGGGCAGTTCCTCGACGAAGAAGTCTTCCGGCGCGCTGCGCAGGTCGGCCGCCAGCACGGCGCGGCCGTGGGCACGGGGCAGCTCGGCCGTACGCGGGGCGGAGGCGTCGTCCATCACCGCCTCAGAGCGTCCGCAGCAGGACGATGGCCTGCGCGGCGATGCCCTCGCGCCGGCCGGTGAAGCCCAGGGTTTCGGTGGTCGTGGCCTTGATGCTGACGTCGTCCATCATCACACCGAGCACGCCGGCGATCGCTTCGCGCATCGCGGCGGCATGCGGGCCCACCTTGGGCCGCTCGCAGACGACGGTGATGTCGGCATTGCCGACCATCCAGCCAAGTTCGCGCAGCAAGGCATCGCAGTGGCGCAGGAAATCCAGGCTGTCGGCATCCTTCCAGCGCGCGTCCGACGGCGGGAAATGCTGGCCGATGTCGCCCAGCGCCAGCGCGCCGAGCATCGCGTCGCACAGGGCATGCAGGACCACGTCGCCGTCGGAGTGGGCAAGCACGCCACGATCGTGCGGCACGCGGACGCCGCCGAGCATCACGTGATCACCCTCGCCGAAGGCATGGACGTCGAATCCCTGGCCGATGCGCATGTGTGGGTTCTCTCGCGGTTGGGGAATGGGGAATGGGGAATGGGGATGCGGGAGTCCGGCTAGGCCGACCCTTCCCGTGTGCCGCGGGTGCGGCGCGCCAGCAGGAATTCGACCAGCGCATGGTCCGCCGGCGTGGTCACTTTCAGGTTGTCCTCGCGGCCCTCGACCAGCCGCGGCCGGCCGCCCATGCGTTCGATCGCCATGGCCTCGTCGGTCACCGCCACCCCGTCCGCGCGCGCAGCGCGCAGGGCCGCCGCAAGCCCGCCGCGGCGGAATGCCTGCGGCGTCAACGCCCGCCACAGCGATTCGCGGGGTTCGGTGCCAGCGATGCTGCCGTCGGCCGCCGCGCGCTTGAGGGTGTCGCGCACCGGCGCGGCGAGGATGGCGCCGTCGGCATGCGCGTCCGCGGCGGCGATCAGGCGATCGAGATCGTCCAGGCACAGATTCGGGCGCGCGGCGTCGTGCACCAGCACCAGGCTCGCGTCGTCGACGCCATCGGGGAGCGCGTCGAGCGCGGCCAGCACCGAATCCGCGCGTTCTTCGCCCCCGACGCAGGTGAGCACCGGCTTGCCCTGGCGGCCACCGCCGCCCTGCCAGTGCGCATCGTCGGCGGACAGGGCGACGACCGCCCCCGCCACCCGGGGGTGCGCCAGCAGGGCATCGAGCGCATGCTCGAGCAGCGTCCGACCCGCCACTTCAAGGTATTGCTTGGGACGATCGCCGCCAAAGCGGCTGCCGCGTCCGGCCGCGGGCACGATGGCCCAGACCGCGTCGTTCATGGCGCGGGGGTGTCCACGGGCGCGGCTGCGTCCGGCGCCTCCGTCCCATCGGGTTCGACCACGCGGTAGAACACCTCGCCGGGCTTGATCATGCCCAGCTCGCTGCGCGCGCGCTCCTCGACGGCCTCACCGCCCGACGCGAGGTTCTTGAGGTCGGCGACCTCCGCCGACAACGCGGCGTTGCGCTGCTCGCGCGAGGCGTTGTCGTGGGTCTGCCGCTCGACCTGCTGCTGCAGCCCGGACACCGCCTCGCGACCGCCCTCACCGGTCCAGAGCATCGACTGCAGGACGACGAGCAGGCCTGCCAGGAACAGCAGCAGCACCGGCATCCAGCGCTTGCCCGTCGTCCGCACCATGGCCTATCGCTTCAGCGACACGAATGCATCGCGCCCGGCATAGCGGGCGGCGGCACCGAGCTGCTCCTCGATGCGCAGCAGCTGGTTGTACTTCGCCACGCGGTCGCTGCGGGACAGGGAACCTGTCTTGATCTGGGTCGCCGTGGTCGCCACGGCAATGTCGGCGATGGTGGTGTCCTCGGTCTCACCGGAGCGGTGCGATACCACCGACGCGTAACGGTTGGCATCGGCCATCGCGATCGCATCCAGGGTTTCGGTAAGCGTGCCGATCTGGTTGACCTTGATCAGGATCGCATTGCCGACGCCTTTCTCGATGCCTTCGCGGAAGATGCGCGGATTGGTCACGAACAGGTCGTCACCGACCAGCTGCACCTTCTTGCCGAGCGCGTCGGTGAGCTGCTTCCAGCCGTCCCAGTCGCCCTCGTCCATGCCGTCCTCGATGGTGATGATCGGATACTGCGCGCACCAGTTGCCGAGGAAGTCGACGAACTGATCGGAGGTCAGACGCTTGCCTTCGCCGGTCAGGTTGTACTTGCCGTTGTCGTAGAACTCGCTGGAGGCGCAGTCCAGGCCCAGCAGGATGTCCTCGCCCGCCTTGTAGCCGGCCTTGCCGATGGCCTCGAGGATGCTTTCCAGGGCTTCCTCGTTGCTGCGCAGGTCCGGCGCGAAGCCGCCTTCGTCGCCCACCGCCGTGCTCAGGCCGTGGCCCTTGAGCACCGACTTGAGTGCATGGAACACCTCGGTGCCCGCGCGCAGCGCCTCGGAGAAGCTGTCCATGCCGACCGGCAGGATCATGAATTCCTGCAGGTCGACGTTGTTGTCGGCGTGCGCGCCGCCGTTGATGATGTTCATCATCGGCACCGGCAGCACCGGGGCGCGATCGCCCGCCAGCAGCTGCCACAGCGGCTGCCTGCGCGAGGCCGCGACCGCGTGCGCGTTCGCCAGCGAAACGCCCAGCAGCGCGTTCGCCCCCAGGCGACCCTTGTTCTCCGTCCCGTCGAGGTCGATCATCCGGCGGTCCAGGCCGGCCTGGTCGTCGGCGTCGAAGCCGTCGAGCGCCCTGGCGATCACCGTGTTGACGTTCTCCACGGCCTGGCGGACGCCCTTGCCGAGATAGCGGGTCTTGTCGCCGTCGCGCAGCTCGACCGCTTCCTTGGTGCCCGTGGAGGCGCCGGAGGGGACCATCGCGCGGCCGAAGCTGCCATCTGCGAGGGTGACTTCGGCTTCCAGCGTCGGGTTGCCGCGGCTGTCGAGGATTTCACGGGCGTGGACTTTGGCGATCGTGCTCATTGCGGTTCGTTGAACTCCGTCGGGGATTCGGTATAAGCGGGCAGGCGTCCTGTCGGCCGCCACGGCGCCGGGGGTCGTCGTCTCTGGTCGTCGTGCCTAGAGGCCTGCCTCGAGGAAGGCATTGCGCTTGGTGACCTCGTCGATCTGCTTGAGGACGTCCAGCAGCGCGCGCATCTTCGGCAGCGGCCAGGCGTTCGGGCCGTCGGACAGGGCCTTGTCCGGGTCCGGGTGGGTTTCCATGAAGATGCCGCTGATGCCGACCGCCATCGCCGCGCGCGAGAGCACGGGCACGAACTCGCGCTGGCCGCCGCTCTTGCCGCCGGCGCCGCCGGGCAGCTGCACCGAGTGGGTGGCGTCGAACACGACCGGACAGCCGGTGTCGCGCATCACGCTGAGGGAGCGCATGTCGCTGACCAGGTTGTTGTAGCCGAAGCTCGCGCCGCGCTCGCAGACCATGATGTCGCGGTTGCCGGTCGCCAGCGCCTTGTCGGCCACGTGCTTCATCTCCCAAGGCGACAGGAACTGGCCCTTCTTGACGTTGACCGGCTTGCCGGCCGAGGCGACCTTCTGGATGAAGTCGGTCTGCCGGCACAGGAAGGCCGGCGTCTGCAGGACGTCGACGACCGAGGCGACCTCGTCCATCGGCGTGTATTCGTGCACGTCGGTCAGCACCGGCACGCCGAGCTGGCGCTTGACCTCCGACAGCACCTTCAGCCCCTCCTCCATGCCAGGCCCGCGGAAACCCGACACCGAGGTGCGGTTGGCCTTGTCGAAGCTGGACTTGAAGATGAAGGGAATGCCCAGCGCCCCGGTGATCTCCTTCAGGGTGCCGGCGGTGTCGAGCTGCAGTTGCATCGACTCGATGACGCAGGGACCGGCGATGAGGAAAAACGGCTTGTCGAGGCCGATCTCGAAACCACACAGCTTCATGCCTTGGCTTCCTTCAGCAGGCCGCCGGCGGCGCCTTCGTTGGCCTTGTACTCGCGCGCCGCGCGAATGAAGCCGACGAACAGCGGATGGCCGTCGCGCGGGGTGGACAGGAACTCGGGATGGGCCTGGCACGCGAGGAACCAGGGATGGCGGTCCTGCGGCAGCTCCACCATCTCGACCAGGGTCTCGTCCAGCGATTTTGCGCTGAACACCAGGCCGGCGTTCTCGAGCTGGTTGAGGTAGCGGTTGTTGAACTCGTAGCGGTGGCGGTGGCGCTCGCCGACGATGTCCTTGCCGTACAGCTTGTGGGCCAGGGTGCCGGGCTTGATGCGCTGCTCCTGCAGGCCCAGGCGCATGGTGCCGCCCAGGTCGCTGTCCTCGCTGCGCTTCTCGACGTCGCCGGTGGCGGTCCGCCACTCGGTGATCAGGCCGATCACCGGATGCGGGCAGGTCTTGTCGTTCTCGGTGCTGTTGGCACCCTCAAGGCCCGCGATGTGGCGGGCGTAGTCGACCACCGCCGCCTGCATGCCGTAACAGATGCCGAAGTACGGCACCTTGTGTTCGCGGGCGTGGCGGGCGGTCATCACCTTGCCCTCGAAGCCGCGGTCGCCGAAGCCGCCCGGCACGAGGACGCCGTGGATGCCCTCCAGCGCGCGCTCGCCGTCGCGCTCGACGTCCGTGGACTCGATCCACTTGAGCCGGACCCGGGTGCGCTGGCGCAGGCCGCCGTGCTTGAGCGCCTCGCCGACCGACTTGTAGGCGTCCTGGTGGTCGACGTACTTGCCGACGACGCCGATGGTGACCTCGTCGACCGGATTCTCGCTGGCGTCCAGCACCGCGTCCCATTCGGCCAGGTCGGGCTCGTGACACTCCAGGCGCAGGCGCTCGACGATCAGGGTGTCGAGGCCCTGCTCATGGAAGCGCTGCGGCATCCGGTAGATGTTGTCGAGATCGACGGCGGAAATCACCGCGCGCTCGGAGACGTTGGTGAACAGGGCGATCTTGCGGCGCTCGCTGTCGGGCAGGGGCTGCTCGGAGCGGCACAGCAGGATGTCGGGCTGCACGCCGATCGACCGCAGCTCCTTGACCGAGTGCTGGGTCGGCTTGGTCTTCAGCTCGCCCGCGGCGGCGATCCACGGCACCAGGGTCAGGTGCATGAACAGCGCCTTGTCAGGGCCACGCTCGGTGCGGATCTGGCGGATCGCCTCCAGGAAGGGCAGCGACTCGATGTCGCCCACGGTGCCGCCGATCTCGACCAGGCCGACGTCGTAGTCGCGGGTCGCCTCGCCGATGCAGCGCTTGATCTCGTCGGTGATGTGCGGGATCACCTGCACGGTGCCGCCCAGGTAGTCGCCGCGACGCTCCTTGCGGATCACGTTCTCGTAGATGCGGCCGGTGGTGACCGAGTTCTTCCGGCTCAGCCGCGTGCGCAGGTAGCGCTCGTAGTGGCCCAGGTCGAGGTCGGTCTCGGCGCCGTCGTCGGTCACGTAGACCTCACCGTGCTGGAACGGGCTCATCGTGCCCGGATCGACGTTGATGTAGGGGTCGAGCTTCATCATCGTCACGCGCAGGCCGCGCGCTTCGAGGATGGCCGCCAGCGAGGCCGCCGCGATGCCCTTGCCAAGGGAGGACACCACGCCGCCGGTGACGAAGATCAGGGGAGTCATGCGTTTTACTGCCGCTGGAAAGCCATAGTCTACCGGCTGGCCGTGTCGACTGCGACCTCTTGACGGATCGGCCTCGTGCCGATCCGTCCAGGACAATATCCCGGCCCCTCAGTTCCGGGCACATCTCGCGTGACCGGGCTGTCCGGACCGGCATGCGGCGGACCTTTCCGCCGCCTTGCCTGGCCGCCCCGCTCCCGGCTGAACGGCTCCCCGGGGACCGGAGTGGCCTGGCGATGCCTTCGCCAGCGCGGGCCCCATCGCACTTGGACGGGGCCAAACGTGTCAGCATCCAGATCGGCAGGGCGGGCCTGGCGCAGTTGAATTTCCCGCCCCCGCACCCGACCATCCCCCCCTCGCCCCCGACCACGCAGACCGCCCGCCCGATGAATTCCCGCTACAACGCCGCCGATATCGAAGTCCTGTCCGGCCTGGACCCCGTGAAGCGGCGCCCGGGCATGTACACCGACACCACCCGGCCCAACCACCTGGCCCAGGAAGTGATCGACAACGCGGTGGACGAGGCGCTGGCCGGGCACGCGAAGTCGATCGAGGTCACCCTGCACCCCGACGGCAGCTGCGAGGTCGCCGACGATGGCCGCGGCATGCCGGTCGACATCCACCCCGAGGAAGGCATCCCGGGCGTGGAACTGATCCTCACCCGGCTGCATGCAGGCGGCAAGTTCAGCAACAAGAACTACACCTTCTCCGGCGGCCTGCATGGCGTCGGCGTCAGCGTGGTCAACGCGCTCTCGACCCATGTCGACGTGTACATCAAGCGCGACGGCAGCGAACACCACATCGCCTTCAAGAACGGCGACCGCCATAGCCCGCTCAGGGAGGTCGGCAGCGTCGGCAAGAAGAACACCGGCACCCGGGTGCAGTTCTGGCCGGACCCCAAGTACTTCGACACGCCGAAATTCAACGTGCGCGCGCTCAAGCACCTGCTGCGCGCCAAGGCCGTGCTCTGCCCCGGCCTGACGGTCAGGCTCAACGACCTCGCCAGCGGCGAAACGCTCGAGTGGCACTACGAGGATGGCCTGCGCGACTATCTGCGCGGCGAGCTCGTCGAACGCGAACTGCTGCCGCCTGAGCTGTTCGTGGGCAACCTGAGCAAGGACACCGAGACCGTGGACTGGGCCGTGGCCTGGGTGGTCGACGGCGAGCTGGTCCAGGAGAGCTACGTCAACCTCATCCCGACCGCGCAGCACGGCACCCACGTCAATGGCCTGCGGACCGGCTTCACCGACGCGCTGCGCGAGTTCTGCGACTTCCGCAACCTGTTGCCGCGCGGGGTCAAGCTGGCGCCCGAGGACGTCTGGGACCGGGTGGCCTTCGTGCTGTCGGTGAAGATGACCGACCCGCAGTTCAGTGGCCAGACCAAGGAGCGCCTGTCCTCGCGGCAGGCGGCGGGCTTCGTCGAGGGCGCCGCGCACGATGCCTTCAGCCTGTGGCTCAACCAGCACGTCGAACTCGGCGAGCGCATCGCCCAGCTGGCCATCGAGCGCGCGTCGGCGCGCCTGAAGACCGAGAAGCAGGTGACCCGCAAGAAGGTCACCCAGGGCCCCGCCCTGCCCGGCAAGCTCGCCGACTGCACCAGCCAGGACCTCTCGCGCACCGAGCTGTTCCTGGTGGAGGGCGACTCCGCCGGGGGCAGTGCCAAGCAGGCGCGCGACAAGGACTTCCAGGCCATCATGCCCCTGCGCGGCAAGATCCTGAACACCTGGGAGGTCGCCTCCGGCAGCGTGCTGGCCTCGCAGGAAGTGCACGACCTGGCGGTCGCGATCGGCTGCGACCCGGGCAAGGACGACATCAGCGGCCTGCGCTACGGGAAGGTCATCATCCTCGCCGACGCGGACTCCGACGGCCTGCACATCGCGACCCTGCTCACCGCACTGTTCCTGAAGCACTTCCCCACCCTGGTGGCGGCCGGCCACGTGTTCGTCGCGATGCCGCCGCTGTTCCGCGTCGACCTGGGCAAGCAGGTGTTCTATGCGCTCGACGAGGAAGAGAAGCGCATCCTGCTGGAGAAGATCGAACGCGAGAAGGCCGAGAAGAAAAAGGGCGCCGCCGGCGCCATCAGCGTGACCCGCTTCAAGGGCCTGGGCGAGATGAACCCCTCGCAGCTGCGCGAGTCGACCATCCACCCCGACACCCGCCGGCTGGTCCAGCTGACCGTCGAGGACGCCGAGGGCACCCGCTCGCTGATGGACATGCTGCTGGGCAAGAAGCGGGCTGGCGACCGGAAGGCGTGGTTGGAGACCAAGGGCGACCTGGCGACGCTCGAGGTGTGATCGGCGATTGACTGTCCGGGGCCGTGGCGACGGCATCAACATGCCGGCGTCGGACAGCGCTGCCTGGCGCGGCTCGAAACCAAGGGCGATCTCGCCACCTTGGAAATCTGATCGGCGATTGACTGTCCGGGGCCGTGGCGACGGCATCGATATCGTGCCACGGACAGCATTGCGCGGCGTGGCTGAGGGCCATGCGCCTTCGATGCCGCTGCCTTCACCTGCGTCCGACGAGGAACACGCCCAGCAACACCAGCCCGGTACCGGCCACCTGCCAGGGCCCCATCGGTTCGCCGAGCAGGAATACGCTCAGCACGATCGTCGAGACCGGCCCCAGCATGCCGATCTGGGCCGCCTGCGCCGAGCCGATGCGGGCGACCGCCATCATCACCGCGAGCACCGGCAGTACGGTGCACACGGTGCCGTTGAGCAGCGACAGCGCGAACACCTGCGGGGCCAGCGAGGCCAGCCCGCCGAGCGGTCGCAGCAGCAGGAACTGCCCGATGCACAACACGCAGGCCACCGTGCTGGCATAGGCGGTCAGGCGCACCGCGCCGACCCGTTCGACCACCTCGCCGCTGCCGATCAGGTACAGCGCATACGACAGCGCGCTGCCGAACACCAGCAGGCTGCCCAGGGCCACGTTGCTGCCGCCCACGTCCAGGTCGTGCGCCACCGCCAGGACGACGCCGGCATAGCTCAGCGCCAGCGCCACCAGCTGGGTGCGGCTGACGGAACGGCCGAGGAACAGCACGCCGATCAGCAGGACCAGGGTCGGATTGAGGTAGAGGATCAGCCGCTCCAGCGTGGCGGTGACGTAGGCCAGGCCCGCGAAATCCAGGAAGCTGGCCAGGTAATAGCCCAGCCCCCCGAGCAACGCGATGCGCCAGCGGTCGCCCCGGGCCAGCGGCGGCAGCGTGCGCCAGGCCCAGGCCGCCATGAGCAGGAAGAACGGCAACGCCACGACCATGCGCAAGGCCAGCAGGGTGATCGCGTCGACCTGGTAGCGGTAGGCCAGCTTGACGATGATCGCCTTGCCGGAAAACGCGATCGCGCCGAACACCGCCAGCAGCACGCCGCCGGTGCGATGGCCGGGCAGCATCGCCGCCACCGGCGAGGCCGGAACGCCGTGGGTGGATCGCACCGGCGCGACGTCGAGCGGCTGTGCCAGTTCGGCATCGGCCTCGCGGTCGGCACCCCCGTCGACCTGGGCGTCGGTCCCCGGCGGCGGGGCGTTCACCATGTCCGCCCGACGCGTGTCAGAGGGTGCATTCGAGCAGGCGGCGGATCACGGCCTGCAGGTCGGCGGCGCGTTCGGGCGCGTAGGTCCAGTCGTCCTCGTCCATGTAGTTGAGCTGCGCGATCTCCAGTTGCACCGCGTCCACGCCCGCCCCCGGCCGGCCGTAGTGACGGGTGATGTGCCCGCCCTTGAAACGTCCGTCGACGACATGGCTGTAGCGCGACTGGCCGTCGAGCACCGTACGCAGGCGCGCAGCCAGCGCCGGCGAGCAGCTCGTGCCGCCCGCCGTGCCCAGGTTCAGGTCCGGCAGGCGCCCTTCGAACAGGAACGGCACTTCACTGCGGATGGAATGCGCTTCCCACAGAACCGCGCGCCCGTGCACCGCACGGATGCGTTCCAGCTCGCCGGCGAGGGCCTGGTGATAGGGCCTCCAGTAACGCTCCACGCGCTCGGCGATTTCCCCGGCGCCCGGTGCCTGGCCGTCCAGGTAGACCGGCTCGCCACTGAACATCACCGCCGGACACAGGCCGGTGGTGTTCTGCCCCGGGTACAACGATACATCGTCCGGCGGACGGTTCAGGTCGACGACATAGCGCGAGTAGCGCGGCACCAGTACGGACGCGCCCATGTCCCGCGCGAAGTCGTACAGCCGCGCGACGTGCCAGTCGGTGTCCGGCGCCTGCCGTGCCGCGGGTTGCATGCGCGCCGCGATGTCCGCGGGGATCAGGCTGCCGTCGTGCGGCAGGCTGACGAGCAGGGGCGTTCGGCCCGTGTGCAGGGTGAAGGTGTCCATGCCCTTCATTGTAGCTTTGGGCGGTGATTGGGGATTGGTGACGGGTCGTCCGGGCCAAGAAGCAAGAGCTGGATCCCAGCGTTCGCTGGGATGACGATCAAACGCCGGCCGCGTGAGTCCTTGACCACCAACCACCGACTACCCCCATTCACCTCATCAACACCACTTCCTCGGCGCTGGTCGGATGGATGGCGATGGTGTCGTTGAGGTCCTGCAGGGTGATGCCCTTGCGGATGGCGACGGCGAAGCCCTGGAGGATCTCATCGGCGGATTCGCCGAGCAGGTGCAGGCCGACGACGCGGCGGTCCTCACCGACGCAGACGAGCTTGAAGAGGCTGCGCTGCGGTGTGTCGGTCAGCGCCTCCAGCATGGGCCGGAAGCCGCTGGTGTAGACGTGCACCTGGTCGCCATGACGCTCGCGCGCGTCCGTTTCGCTCAGGCCGATGGTGCCCAGCGGCGGATGCGAGAACACCACGGTGGCGACCTGCGCCAGGTCGAGCGAGGCGTCCTCCCGGCCGCCGAAGAGGTGGTCCATCAGGCGTCGGGCCGCGGCGATGGCCACCGGCGTCAGCGCGATGTCCGCGGTGACGTCGCCGACCGCGTAGATGCCCTCCCGCGACGTCGCGTGGCCTGCGTCGACGCGGATGTGTCCCTTCGCATCGGTGTCGACACCCGCCGCCTCCAGCCCGAGATCGCGCGTGTTGGGCCCGCGACCCGTCGCCAGCAGGACCTTGTCGAAGGGACCATGCGACCCGCCCTGCCCATCGCGCAGCCGGAACTGGCCGCCGTCCGCTTCGATCGCGGCGGTGTCGGTCCCCAGGTGCAGGCGGATGCCCGCCTGCCTGTAGTCGTCCGCCAGTTGCGCGACGACATCCGCGTCGAATCCATTGAGCAGGCGATCGCCGCGCACCTGCAGCTCCACGTGGCTGCCAAGCGACTGCAGGACGCCGGCCAGTTCGACGGCGATGTATCCACCGCCGACCACCGCTACCCGGCCCGGTGCTTCGCACCAGTTGAAGAAGTCGTCGGATACGTCGGCCAGCGCCGCGCCCGGGATGTCGGGGCGCAGCGCGTGCCCGCCGGTGGCGATGAGGATGCGCTCGGCGGAAACCCGCATGCCGTCGTCGCATTCCACCGTGCGGGGGTCCACAAAGCGTACCCGTCGCGGCATGTGGACGATGGACGCGTCGTCCAGTCGCCGGCGGTAGCTCTGGTGGATGTTGTGGATGTAGCGCTCGCGGTGCGTGACGAAGGTGGGCCAGTCCAGCGCGCCCGACGCGGCGTCGAAGCCCAGCACGCGTCCCATGCGGATGCGGCGCCCGACCTCGGCGGCCAGCCACATGGCCTTCTTCGGCACGCAGCCGACGTTGACGCAGGTGCCGCCCAGGGCCGATGGCTCCATGAGGGCGACGCGCGCGCCATGCCCGGCGGCGCGGAAGGCCCCGGCCAGGCCGCCGGAACCGCCGCCGATCACGATGAGATCGTAGTCCTGCTGCATGCATGCCCCGCGGTATCGAAAAGACCGCTGCAGTGTCGCAGGCGCGTCGCGAAAAGTGCGTTACCCCGACCCGCCGCGGATGAAACGCTGCATCCCGTACGGTGTCGGGTCGATCTCGGGCGTACGCCCGCAGATGACGTCGGCGAGCAGCTGCCCGGTGCCGGCGCTCATGCTCACGCCCATCATGCCGTGCCCGGTCGCCAGCCACAGGCCATCGCGGCCGGGCACCGCGCCGATCAGCGGGACGTCGTCGCGGCTCATCGGCCGCCAGCCATACCAGCGCTCCTGCACGACCGGGCCGACCGGCTCGTGCAGGTACTCGGCCGCACCGCGCTCGAGTGCGGCGAGCCGTCGCGGATTGAGCTCGGTGTCGTAGCCGGAGAACTCCATGGTGCTGCCGAGCCGGAAGCCCGCCTCCCAGACCGTGACGCAGACCGAGCGCTCGTGCAGGACCAGCGGACGCCGCGGTACCCGCGACGGTCGCGAATAGGTGATCGAGTAGCCCTTGCCCGGCTGCAGCAGCGCGCGCAGCGCGGGCACGCCGAACGCGTCGGCCATTCGCGGCGACCAGGCACCGACCGCGAAGACCACGTCGCGAGCCGCCAGGTCGCCACGCGCGGTGCGCACCCGCGCGGGCTTGCCTGACTCGACCGACGTCACCGCGCAATGCTCGATGATCGTGCCGCCGCGTTCGCGGACCACGCGCGCCAGTTCGGCGACATAGCGATCGGGGCGCAGCGCGGCATCGCCGTCGAAGCAGATCGCGCCGGCCACGCCAGGCTTGAGGGCGGGCTCGGCGGCCTCGTAGGCGGGACCGTCGACCAGGCGGTACGGGATGCCCGCCTCCTGCAGCAGCACCAGTTCTTTCTGGCCGTGCTCGAATTCGCGCGGATCGCGGAACACGTAGTCCTCGCCCGAGGCGCGGAATTCGCAATCCAGGCCATGGCGCGTCATCCAGTCCTCGAGCCGCGCGCGTGAATCGTTCAGCAGTCGCGCCTTGGCCATGCTGCTGGCGCGCCAGTCGCGTTCGTTGCAGCGCAGGGCGAAGGCAAGCAACCAGCGCCACAGGGCCGGGTCGATCCTGGGCTTGATGTAGAGCGGCGCGTCGGGCGTGAACATCCAGCGCAAGGCGGTGGCGACCATCCCCGGGGCGGCCAGCGGCGGTGCGTGGCTGGGCGTGATCGTGCCGCAGTTGCCATGCGAGCTGCCGCCGCCGATGCGGCCCGCATCGACCACGCAGACGCTGCGGCCGGCGTCGATCAGGCTCAACGCGCAGGCGAGGCCTATCACCCCACCGCCCACGATGAGAGCGTCGAAGGAAGTCTCGGCGGGAAAGTCCGCGTCCGGGATGTCGTGCATGGGCGAAGGCGTCGGGGTCAGGGGTTTGGCGGCAACGGCGGCGGCGTGGGCGGACTTCGGCGCAGCGGCGGCCACTCGAGGTAGGTGAACGCCCGCCACAGCCACTCGACCGGGCCGTGGCGGAAGCGTGCCATCCACAGGTGGGCGAATGCCAGCTGTGCAGCGAACACGGACAGGACCAGCACGACCTGCCCCACCCGCCCGACCTGCCCCCACAAGCCAAGGCCATGACCATAGAAGACCCAGGTGCCGACCAGCGACTGCATCAGGTACAGGGTCAGCGCCATGCGCCCCGCAGGGGCCAGCACGCGCAGGCCACCCGGGCCCCGCTCGAGCACGAGCACCACGATCCCCAGGTAGCCCAGGGTCATCATCGCGCCGCCGGCCATGTGCAGGCTGCTCGCCCACAGGGCACCGACGCTGCCGGGACCTTCGAGGTCGGGGCGCGGGTCGATCGCGATCCCCAGCAGGGTCACCGCCAGGCCCAGCGGGCCGATCGCCCAGGCCATCGCGTGCAGCAGCCGCCGATGTTCGGCCGGCCGGGCCAGCACGCCCCGTCGGACCAGCCAGGTACCGAACACGAACAGCCCGAGGGTCATCGGCAACAGGAAGAGGCTGTTGAAGAAGTAGGCCTGCTGGAAGCGCAGGCGCATGTGCGTGGCGTCCAGGTAACTGCCCCGTGAGTAGGCCGCCACCTCCTGTTGCCGCAGGGCCAGTGTTTCGGCGGCGCGCCGGGCCGCGTCGTCGGGCGCCGCCGCATCCCCGAGCAGGCCCAGCAGCAGCGCGACCAGCATCAGGAGGACGACGATCGACATGTACAGGGCGATGCCCCACGCCCACAGCCCGGTGGTGGGCGCGCGGCGGAACAGGAGCAACAGCGCGAACGCGGTGAGCGCATAGGCGACCAGGATGTCGCCCGACCAGACCAGGCAGGCATGCAGCCCCCCGATCAGCAGCAGCCCCGAGGTCCGGCGTAGGTAGAGCCCGGTGAAGGGCAGGCCAGAGGCCTCGGCGCGGGCCTGCATGACCGCGAAGCCCATGCCGAACAGCAGTGAGAACAGGGTCCAGAACTTGCTGCTGGCGAACACGTATATCGCCACGTCCAGCCACAGCGCCGGCCCCTGGAGTTCGAGGTCGATGCCCTCGGCGTGGCCGACCAGCGGCGCCGTGAACCAGGCCACGTTCACCAGGAAGATGCCCAGCAGGGCCAGCCCCCGGAGGACGTCCATCGAGGCGATCCTCGCCGCGGCGCCGATCGGCGCCATCCTTGCCTGTTGCATGCCTGCCCCGCCTGCCCGTGTCGATGCGCAGTGTACGGGGCCGCGAACGAAAACGGCCCGCTCGGGGCGGGCCGTCGTTCCGGTGGGACGCGCGAGGCTCAGTGCTCGACGCCGCCCTCGCCGTGCACGTGACCATGCTCGATCTCTTCGGGCTTGGCTTCGCGCACGTCGATGATCTCGATCGCGAAATGCAGGTCCTTGCCGGCCATCGGGTGGTTGAGGTCGACGTCGACCACGCTCATGCCGATCTTGACGATGCTCACCGCACGCGGGCCGAAGTTGGTCTGCAGCACGGTCTGGTCGCCGACGGCGATCTTCTGGCCCTTGAAGTACTTCTTCGGGACGCGCTGGGTCAGGCCCTCGCGGACTTCGCCGTAGGCGTCGGCCGACGCCACGTCGACCTCGAACTTGTCGCCGGCCTCATGGCCTTCCATCGCCTTCTCGAGACCCGGGATGACGTTGTTGTGGCCGAACAGGATCGCGAGCGGCTCGCGGCCCTCGGAGCTTTCCAGGGCATCCTGGCCCTGCTCGGATACGGTGTAGTGGAAACGGACGACGCGGTCTTTCTCGATCTTCATGGGTGGACTCGGCAGGGGCGCTCCGCGGGCAGGACGCGCGGACGGCGCTTGGACGGACCTGGCCGGCCGGAAGCGGGGCACCGGCTGGCCAAGGAAGGTGGAACTTGTCGCGACGGCGCGTACCCGCCAAGCTAGAGCCGTGAACAAGACCGTGCATTATCCCGGCAAGCCCGGGTTCGCGCCAGCCGGACGGCGGCCCCCCGCGATCATGGCGGCGACTGTCGTGGTGCTTTTGCTGCTTGCCGGCTGCGGCGGTGGCGACACGGTGCGCCCGGCGGCACCCGGCGGCGACGCCTGGCCGGTGGTGGCCCCGGAAGACCCGGCGGCCGCCAATGCCGTGCTGATGCGGGCGCTCAGCCTGGTCGGCACGCCGTATCGCTATGGCGGCAGCACCCCTGAAGGCGGCTTCGACTGCAGTGGCCTGGTCAACTACGTCTACGACGACATGCTGGCACTGAAGCTCCCGCGCACGTCCAGCCAGCTCGCTGCGTACCAGGGCCCGAAGATCAGCCCCCGCCAGCTCGCCACCGCCGACCTGGTGTTCTTCGGCAGCCGGGGTCGCGTCAGCCACGTGGGCATCTATGTCGGCGAAGGCCGCTTCGTCCACGCGCCCAGCACGGGCGGCACGGTGCGTCTGGACCACCTCGACGGTCCCTACTGGCGCGACCACTACACCGGGGCCAAGCGCGTCCTGAAATAACTCACAGGGGTCGAGGCGCTGAAAAAGTGATGTGATTCACAAATTTCGCGCTTTTGTTACGTCTTTTTTAACTTCATGAAGGCGGTGTGCAGGCATCATCGTGCCACTGCAATCTTGTGATAACCGCGTGAAGACTGACGAAATCCGACTTGGCCGCCGTGCCGGCCACCTCGCCCACCGCCTCACGCGGCCGTTCAATCGCCTCCTGCTTTGCCTCGCCCTCGCGGCCATCGCCGTTCCCGCAACTGCCCAGCAGTTGCCCAGCCCCTCGCTGGCGGGCGATTCGGCCGACATGCCCTCCGCGGTCACCCGTCCCATGCTGCCCGAAGCGATGGGCATGTCCGACCGCGCCCTGCTGCTGGCCACCGACCTGAACCGCCTGATGGGCCAGGGCACCGCCCAGGGCAGCGCGGATGCCGAAGTGGAAGACAAGGACGGACGAATCGGCGCCGTCCTGCAGAAAGCCCTCGCCCTGCTCGGCACGCCCTATCGCTGGGGCGGCACCAGCCCCGAAAAGGGCTTCGATTGCAGCGGCCTGGTCGGCTACGTCTTCCACAATGCGCTGGGCATCGAACTGCCGCGCATCTCGCGCGAAATGGCCCGCAATGGCGAGGCGGTGAAGGATCGCGCTTCGATGAGCGCCGGCGACCTGGTCTTCTTCGGCCGTCGCGGCCGCGTCGACCATGTCGGCATCTACCTGGGCGAAGGCCGTTTCGTGCATGCCCCGCGCACCGGACGCACGGTCAGCGTGTCGCGCATGGACAGCGGCTACTGGGCCAACAAGTTCATGGAGGCGCGCCGGGTCGAGGGCATCTGAGCCCCACCGTCGCCGCATCCGGACGAAGGCCGCCCCAGGGCGGCCTTCCTGTTTGCGGTGTATTGCCCGGGTGGGTGCAAGGCGCGTTGCCGGCTTCGTCCATGGCGCCGGCGCGCGCACCTGCGTCGCGCAAGCCAGCGGAGCCCTCGCCCCCACGTGGCGACATCAATCCTCGTGCGCGGCGCCGCGGTAGCGCTCGACGGTCTGCTCGATGCCCTTGCTCAGTTCCATCACTTTCAGGGCGTATTCGGCGAGCCGCTTGTCGTCGTCGCTGGCCGGCACCCAGGAGGGCACCGGGGTGGGCTGCCCCTCGACCCCGTCCAGGGCCACGAAGACGATCACGCAGTGCGTGCACAGGCGCGGGCGCCCGGACTCGTCCTGGTTGACGCCGGGATCGCGCGCCATGACGTCGACCGCGAAGTGCATGCTGGTCGTGCCGGTGTGCACGAGCTTGGTGCGCACGGTGACCAGGTCGCTGATCCGGATCGGCGATACGAAGCGGATGCCACCCACCGCCACCGTGACGCTGTAGCGGCCACTCCAGCCGACCGCGGCGGCGTAACCGGCCTGGTCGATCCACTTCATCACCACGCCGCCGTGCACCTTGCCGCCGTAGTTCACGTCGGTGGGTTCGGCGAGGAACCGCAGGGTCAGTTCGCGCTGTTCGCCCGCCATCATGCCGCCCTCCCCACGCCGCGCGCCCAGGCCGCCACCGCCGCGCCGACCGCATGCACCGATTCGCGCATGCGCGCGTCTTCGAGCACGCCGCGCGCCGGCAGGCGGTCGGCGGCCAGGCCCACCGCGACCTGCTGCGGCACCACGAGCAGGCCGAGCTTGGCCAGGGCGTCGCGCAGGACCAGCAGCGACCGCAGGCCGCCGAGCGGTCCGGGCGAGGCCGAGACGATGCCGGCGACCTTGCCGGCGAACAGCGTGGTCCCCGATCGACCGTCCTCCAACGGGCGCGAGATCCAGTCGAGCGTGTTCTTGACCAGAGCCGGCATGGACCCGTTGTACTCGGGCGTGCTCACGAGCAGCCCGTCGTGCTCGCCGAGCAGCGCCTGCAGGCGCCGCACGTTGCCGGGCATGCCGGCGGCCTCGATGTCGCCGTCGTAGACCGGCAAGGGAAAATCACGCAACTCGACCAGGGTCACCGTCGCGCCGGCCGCTTCGGCGCCTTCTGCGAGCACGGGGATGAGGCGACGGTTGAAGGAAGCCTCGCGCAGGCTGCCCGCGAAGGCGAGCAGTCGGGGCGGTGTGTCGGGCATCGGCGTGTTCCCCTTGGGATCGAACGCCGAGTATGCCGGCGCGCGCGTGCACCCGGCGTATGGACGGCGCCGCGCTGGCCGCGTCGCCACGAATCGCCGACACTGGGCGCCCCTCCGGAAGACGATGCCCCGCGATGCCCTGCATGCCTTCGACCCGTTCCGCCGGCCCTGCCCTTTCCCGTGGCCGCACCGTGCTGGCCGCCCTGCTGGCCCTTACCGCGTGGCCCACGCTCGCCGCCGAGGCGCCCTTGCCGCAGCTGCAGGCCTACGAGGTGCGCGAGGCCTGGCGCCAGCCGATCGAGCCGTTCCGGATCGCCGAGCACACCTGGTACATCGGCACGCAGGGCCTGAGCGCGCTCCTGGTCAAGACCGATGCCGGCGCCGTCCTGATCGACGGCGGCATGCCGCAGGCCGCGGACATGCTGCTCGAGCACATGGCCACGCTGGGGGTGGCGCCGGGCGACCTGAAGTACATCCTGCACAGCCATGCCCATGGCGACCATGCCGGCCCGATCGCCGCGATCCAGCGCGCCACCGGCGCCACGCTGGTCAGCAACGCGGAGTCGGCGGTGCTGCTCGCGCGGGGCGGCAGCGACGACATCCACTTCGGCGACGCCATCGTCTTCCCGCCCGCGCACGCCGATCGCCTGGTCATGGATGGCGAATCGATCGAGCTCGGCGGAATGCGCTTCACCGTGCATTCCACCCCTGCGCACACGCCGGGTTCGATGAGCTGGACCTGGTCCGACCGCCGCGATGGGCGCGACACCGCGATCGCCTACGTCGACAGCATCAGTGCCCCCGGCTACCGCCTGCTGGACAATCCGCGCTACCCGCGCATCGTCGATGACTACCGCCGCGGCTTCCAGGCCATCCGCGCGCTGCCCTGCGACCTGCTCGTGACCCCGCATCCCGATGCCAGCGGCTGGACGCCCGCTGACGCCGGCAATCGCCTGCCGACGCCGACGGGCTGCCGCGACTACGCCGACGCCGCCGAACGCGCACTGGACCAGCGGATCGCCGAGCAGCGTGCCGCGAAGGCGGGCGACTGATGCCCTACACGCCGATCGTCGCCACCCTCGGCTACGTCCTCTCGCCCGACCAGACGCAGGTCCTGATGGTCCACCGCAACGCGCGGCCGGAAGACCATCAGCTGGGCAAGTACAACGGGCTGGGGGGCAAGCTCGAGCCCGACGAGGACGTGGTCGCGGGCATGCGCCGCGAGATCCTCGAAGAAGCCGGGATCGACTGCACCGAACTGCGCCTGCGCGGCACCATCAGCTGGCCGGGCTTCGGCAAGCATGGCGAGGACTGGCTGGGCTTCGTGTTCCTGGTCACCGCCTTCACCGGCACGCCCTTCGAACGCAACCCCGAGGGCACGCTGGAATGGGTGGCACTGGACGGGCTCGACGCCCTGCCGATGTGGGAAGGCGACCGCAACTTCCTGCCGATGGTCTTCGACGACGACCCGCGCGCCTTCCACGGGGTCATGCCCTACCGCGACGGCCGCATGCAGTCCTGGCGCTATTCGCGCATCTGAGCCGCGCGACTCAGCGCAGCTGGCTGTCCTTGCTGCCGCGGCGGTTGAACCCGGCCGCGGCCTGCTGGTTGTCCTCGGCTTCCTGGCAGGCGATGCACAGTCTGACGCCCGGCACGGCCTTGCGCCGCGCTTCGGGAATGGGCGCGTCGCAGTCCTCGCAGTGGCTCAGGCCCGGGCCCTGCGCCATGCGGCTGCGCGCGCGCTTGATCGCGTCCTCGACGGTCGCGTCTATCTGGTCCTGCACCGAAGTGTCGCTGGTCCATCCACCGGCCATGACACCCTCCTCTCGAAAATCCAGTCGCGTGGACCACCAGATATGCGCCTTTCGCGCGCCCGCTTCAAGTCGAAGCTGAACGCCGTCAGGGGCCGATGCGCGCCGTGCCCCGGCCTTCGTGCTGCTCGAACACGAAGCGATACGCCAGGCTGATGGGCTGGGGCACGGTCTCACCGCCCGCCAGGCAGGTCAGCCGGAACGCTGCGCGATCCCCGTCATCCCGTCCACCCTCCCGACGCGTCGCAGCCACCTCCACGCGGGCGACGCACGCGATTCAACGGATTGAAACGCCAGCCAGTGCCAGATCGCTGACATCTGCACGCGGCATAATCGACGGCTTCGCCGATTCGCCCGACCCTGCATGTCGCCACGCCGCTCCACGCTCCGTACCTTCGCCGTCCTCGCCCTGCCCGCCAGCCTGCTGCTGGGGGCCTGTGCCAGCCACCCTGCCGACACCGCGCGCCGCCAGGATCCGGCCATCGAGGTGGACGTCCCCGCTATCGCGCGGCCCGGAGGCGAAACCCCCGCGTGGTGGTTCCGCGATGGCGCGGCGCAGGCCGCCGCGCGTGGTGCGATGGGCGGTCGCGCGCGCAACGTCATCCTGTTCGTCGGCGACGGCATGAGCCTCAACACCGTCGCCGCGGCGCGCATCCTCGACGGCCAGCGCAAGGGCGGCCCCGGGGAGGAGAACCGCCTGAGCTGGGAGCGCTTCCCGTCGACCGCGCTCAGCCGTACCTACAACACCGACAGCCAGACGCCGGACTCGGCCGGCACGATGAGCGCGATGGCGACCGGCGTGAAGACCCGCGCCGGCGTGCTGAGCATCGGCCAGGCGCCGATGCGCGGCGACTGCGGCGGCGCGCTTGCCACGCCGATGCTCAGCCTGTGGGAACTGGCCGCCGCCAGCGGCATGGCCACCGGCGTGGTGTCGACCGCGCGCCTGACCCACGCCACGCCCGGCGCCACTTTCAGCCATTCCGCCGACCGCGACTGGGAGCACGACGCCGCGATGCCGGCCGCGGCGCTGCGGGCTGGCTGCCGGGACATCGCACGGCAGATGGTGGAGACCCCGTTCGGGCACGGGCCCGACGTGCTGATGGGCGGTGGCCGCGCGATGTTCATGCGCGACGACCAGGCCGACCCGGAGTACCCGGCCATGAACGGCAAGCGCGGCGATGGCCGCGACCTGGTGGCCGAATGGCAGGCGCGCCACCCCGACGGCACCTATGTCTGGAACGCCGGGCAGCTGGCGGCGGCGCCCAGCGACGGACCGCTGCTGGGCCTGTTCCAGCCCAGCCACATGCAGTTCGAACACGATCGCCCCGGTGACGCAGGCGGCGAACCGAGCCTGGCGGAGATGACCCGGGTGGCGATCTCGCGCCTGCGCGACGCACCCGCCGGCTACGTCCTGCTCGTCGAAGGCGCCCGAATCGACCATGCCAACCATTTCGGCAATGCCTACCGCGCGTTGACCGACACCATCGCGCTCAGCGAAGCGGTGCAGGTCGCCAGCGACATGACCTCGGCCGAGGACACCCTGGTCCTGGTCACCGCCGACCACTCGCACACGCTGACCTTCGTCGGCTACCCGCGACGCGGCAACCCGATCCTCGGCAAGGTCGTCGGCTCGCTGGCCGAGGACAATGGCGATGCGCACCTGGCCACCGATGCGACCGGACTGCCCTACACGACGCTCAGCTACGCCAACGGCCCCGGTTACATCGGCGCGAGCGAACTGCAGCCCGAAGGCCCCAAGCATTACCCGCACTCGCCCGACCACTTCCAGCAGGCGCGCGGCGGCCGCCCCGACCTGACCCACGTCGACACCCAGGACCCGGACTACATGCAGGAAGCGCTGGTGCCCTCCAAGGACGAAACCCATGGCGGCGACGACGTCGGACTGTGGGCGCGCGGCCCCGGCAGCGAGGCGGTGCGCGGCTCGGTCGAGCAGAACGCGATCTTCCACGTCATGCTGCAGGCCACGCCGCGGCTGCGCGAGGCGCTGTGCGAGCGCGACGGCTGCAACGCCAATGGCGTGCCGGTGCGCCTGCCCGATTTCGAGGCCTTCCGCGACCGCTGAGCATGCCTTCCACCCGCCACGGGACGAGGGGCGTCAGAAGGGCATGGCCAGCACCAGCCAGACCACGGCCACCAGCAGCAGCACCGGCAGTTCGTTGAACCAGCGCAGGGCCTTCGCGGACGGCAGCGCGCGCCCCGAATCCACGCCCTTGAGCCAGCGCCCGGCGAGGATGAAGTGCGCCAGGATCAAGGCCACCAGGAGCAGCTTGGCGTGCAGCCAGCCACCGCTCATGCCGAAATGCAGCCACAGCGCCAGGCCAAAGAGCACGGCGATGCCGAACATCACATGGCCGAAGCGGTACAGGCGCCGCCCCATGAGCACCAGGCGCGTACGCACCTCCGGCGATTCCCCTGCCTCGGCCAGGTTGACCAGGATCCGCGGCAGGTAGAACACCGACGCCATCCAGGCCATCACGAACACGAGGTGGGCAGTCTTGGTGATGAGGTAGGCGGTCATGGGCTGGTTGGTGATTGGTGATGATTGGTGATTGGTGATTGGTGATTGGTGATTGGTGGTTCGGGAATGGGGAATGGGGAATGGGGCGCAGTGTCGGGGCAGTGGCTTTGGCTCCTGACCTTATCCCTATTCCCTACTCCCTATTCCCACGCGCGAAAGCGCGCAAGCGCGCCAAAGCGCGCGGCGCTAGGATGCCACGTCCGCGACCTGCCCTGGAGAAAGAACCCCGGATGCGCAAACAATACGATCGCCACTATTTCGAGCGCTGGTATCGCGATCCCGCATTGAAGGATGGCGCCATCGGCGGGCGGGCGCGCCTGGGGCGCAAGGTCGCCCTGGCCGTGGCGACCGCCGAATACCACCTGGAACGGCCCATCCGCAGCGTGCTGGACATCGGTTGCGGGGAAGGCGCATGGCGCGCGCCGCTGCTCCGCTCGCGACCCCGCGCCCGCTACCTGGGCTTCGACAGCAGCGAGTACGCGATCGCCCGCCACGGCCGGCGGCGGCAGCTGCACCTGGCCCGGTTCGGCGATTTCCAGCACCTGCGCCCCTGCGCGCCGGTCGACCTGCTGGTCTGCAGCGACGTCATGCACTACCTCGATGCCCGCGAGCTCGACCGCGGCCTGCCCGGGCTGGCCGAACTGTGTGGCGGCGTGGCCTTCCTGGAGACCTTCACCCGCGAGGATGGCATCGATGGCGACACCGAGGGCTTCAGGCGGCGGCCGGCGCGCTTCTACCGCCAGCGCTTCGAGTCGGCGGGCTTCACGGCGTTGGGGTCGCACCTGTGGCTGTCGCCGGCGCTGGCCGGGGCGACCACGGCGCTCGAGCGCCCGGCCTGACCCGGAGGTCCAGCGGGCCGCCGTGTCGGCGCGGATGTCCACCGGTCGGCCAGTTCACAAACCTGCCCCTGCGCTCGGGTATGCTGCGTCGCAACAGATGCAGCCCCGGACGCGTCCGACGGACGTAGCGGGTATTCATTGGCGGGAGACCACGATCCGATGATGCTTTACCAGATGCACGAATTCGGCCGCGCATGGATGGCCCCGGTCACGTATTGGGCGGATGCCAGCGCGAAGATGTTCGGCGCGTCCGGCAGCTGGCTCTCCAACCTGCCCGGCGCCGCGCGCGCTGCGGCGGGTTACGAGCTGCTGTACCGCATCGGCAAGGACTACGAGAAGCCGGAGTTCGGCATCCACTCGCTGGACATCGATGGCGACATCTTCCCGGTCATCGAACGCGAGATGGCGCGCAAGCCGTTCTGCCGCCTGTTGCGCTTCAAGCGCTACACCGACGACGCCGGCAACCTGAAGGAACTCAAGGACGATCCGCCGGTGCTGGTCGTCGCGCCGCTCTCGGGCCACCACGCCACCCTGCTGCGCGACACCGTGCGCACCCTGCTGCGCGACCACAAGGTCTACATCACCGACTGGATCGACGCCCGCATGGTGCCCACCACCGAGGGCGACTTCACCCTCGACGACTACGTGGCCTACATCCAGGAATTCATCCGCCAGATCGGTGCCGCCGACCTCCACGTGATCAGCGTCTGCCAGCCCACCGTACCGGTGCTGGCGGCGATCTCGCTGATGGCCCAGAGGGGCGAGGCGACGCCACGCTCGATGGTGATGATGGGCGGTCCGATCGACACCCGCCAGAGCCCCACCGCGGTGAACAACCTGGCCACCGAGAAGCCCTTGTGGTGGTTCCAGAACACCGTCATCCACCCGGTGCCGGCGAACTACCCGGGCAATGGCCGCCAGGTCTATCCCGGCTTCCTTCAGCACATGGGTTTCATGGCGATGAACCCCGAGCGCCACGCGCAGTCGCACTGGGACTTCTACCAGGACCTGCTCAAGGGCGACCTCGACGACGCCGAGTCGCACCGCCGCTTCTACGACGAATACAACGCCGTGCTCGACATGCCGGCCGAGTACTACCTGGACACGATCCGGGTGGTCTTCCAGGAGCACCTGCTGCCGAAGGGCGAATGGGACGTCGACGGCACGCGGGTGGATCCGTCCGCGATCACCGGCACCGCCCTGCTGACCATCGAGGGCGAGCTCGACGACATCTCCGGGCAGGGCCAGACCCGCGCCGCGCACGACCTGTGCACCGGCATCGCCAAGGGCGACACGCACCACATCGAGGTCAAGGGCGCGGGCCACTACGGCATCTTCAGCGGCCGCCGCTGGCGCACCCAGGTCTACCCGAAGGTCCGCGACTTCATCGCCCGCTACTCGGCCTGACAACGCCATGCGCCGCGCGCCAGCGCGACGCGCGTCGCACCCGGTCCGGGCGCCAGCCGGATCCAGGCAAAAGCCCCGCGACCGCGGGGCTTTTGTGTTTCAAGCTTGCGGGTGGACCGTCACATGTCGACGGCGCAGCCCTGGGTGAAGGACTTGTTGGCGGTGCGGGTCCCCCAGCTGCCGTCGAGCTCGCCGCAACCGGCGGTCCATTGGCCGACGAGGGCGCCTTCGTCGTTGTAGTAGTTCCACGTGCCCTGCCACGAGGCGGTGGCGGCGAAGGACAGGGCGGCCAGCAGGGCCACGCTCAGGGTGACGGCAACGATCCTGGTACGACGCATGGTGATTCTCCTTCAATGGAATTGGGTCCCCCCGCTCCATACTGGCCCGATGGGACGCGGACTTCTGGTACCCGCGGCACATTGCGTCCACCGCGCCGCCCATTCAGACCGCGCGCGAGCCCTTCACCAGCAGGTGCTTCGCCAGTTGGCCGTGCAGGTAGCCGATACCACGGGCGACGTGCAGGGTGACGAACAGCAGGAGCGCGCCGATCACCATCGCCAGCACCGATTCCCATACCGCGACGTCGCCGGTGAGCAGGACGCCATCCAGGTGGACATGCGACTCGTACCCAAGCGCCAATAGCACCGGCAACGCAATCAGCGACAGCGCGACGGTCGTCATCGTGGCCGCCACCGTGAAGTAGGCGATGCCCAGCGGCATCATCAGCAACATGTACAGGAACGTGCCCCAGGTGCGCGGGTCGGTGAACATGTCCTTGATCCGCTCCAGCCACGGCTTGCCCTGCGCGCTGTACAGCGGCCTCCGCGGCATCCGCTCGCCGAGCATGACTTCGACCAGCCGGCCCTCGACCAGTGCCAGCACGCGTGTCGAACCCACGAACAGGATCAGCAGGGGCACGCCGATGATGAGGATCAGCAGTCCGGCCGATACGGATACGCCGGTCACGACCCAGGTGAAATAGAAGATGCCGGTCGCAAGCGAAAGCAGCATGTAGAACAGCGCGGCGTAGGCACGCGGCTCGGCGGCGACACCGAAGAAGCGTCCGAGCCATGAGCGGTGCGGGCGCGGTGGCGGCACGCGCAAGGCCGTCTGCACCCTGACCTCGGTGTCGCGGTAGATGTCGGCGACCTCTTCCGGCGCGCCATAACTGCCGGCGACCGCGGTGATCACCTCGGCCTCGGTCCTGCCCGGGCTTTCGGCGAGCTCGGACCGCAGGTATTCCTCGGCGTCATAGAGCGCGTCCTGGACCATGGCCGGATCGGCATCGGACAGGGCCCGCCGCAGCTGTTCCAGGTACTGGGGAATGGTGGTGGGGAGCGTGGCGGTGTTCATTCCGGGAAGGCCTCCAGGACGGTATCGACGGAGTCGCGGGTCGCGCGCCAGGCGGCGACCCAGTCACGCAGGGCCTCGCGCCCGGCGTCGGTGATCTGGTAATAGCGGCGCGGCGGTCCCGACACCGAGGGCTCGACATGGCTGTCGAGCAGGCCGGCGGCGCCCAGGTTGCGGAGCACCGGGTACAGGGCGCTTTGCTTGCCCGTGAGCACGCCGGCCCCCTCGCGTTCGAGCCGCTTGGCGATCTGGTAGCCGTACATCGGCGCCTCGGCCGAGGCGACCACGGCCAGCAGGGTCAACGAAACGGTGCCCGAGCTGAGTTCTTTCTGGAATTTCCGGAGCTGGGCTTCCAGGTCGGTCATCGAGGCCTCCACCCGTCGGGATGACGGTTTGCTGCTTCGGACTCAACACTATTGCTTTCTTATGTATAGCGAATGTGCCGCTAGTCATGCCGGCCCCTGCCGCTGGCCGCCGCCGTCGGCCTGGGCCAGAATCGGCCGTTCATGCCGAATGGAGTCTCCTCGTGCCCAAGACCCTGCTGCTGCCTGCCGCCCTCCTCGCCTGCTGCGCCCTGGGCGCGACGCCCGCACTGGCCCAGGACGAAGCGGCGACGCCCTACCGCTCCATGGGCGAGATCCTGGAGGCTTCGGCACCGTCCGACTGGCGGCGCCCCGATCCGGCGGACACGCTCTACCTGGAACTCGACAGCGGCCGGGTGGTCATCGAACTGGCGCCGGATTTCGCGCCACGCCACGTCGCCAACATCCGCACGCTCGCCCGCGAGGGCTACTGGGACGGCATGAGCATCAACCGTTCGCAGGACAACTTCGTCGTCCAATGGGGCGATCCCGACGGCGAGAGCGACCATCCCAGGCCGCTGGGCGGCGCCGACGCCAAACTGCCGGCCGAGTTCGACCGGGCCAGCGAAGGCCTGGCCTTCCATGCCCTGCCCGACCCCGATGGCTGGGCGCCGCAGACCGGCTTCGCCGGAGGCTTCCCGGCCGCGCGCGACCCCGGAGAAGGACGCGCCTGGCTGGCGCATTGCTACGGGATGGTCGGCGCCGGCCGCGCGATGGAGGCCGACTCCAGCAATGGCAGCGAGCTGTACGTCGTCACCGGCCAGTCGCCACGCCAGCTGGACCGCAACATCACCGTCGTCGGGCGCGTGATCGAAGGCATCGAGTTGCTGTCGGTGCTGCCGCGCGGCACCGGGCCCCTGGGCTTCTACGAAGAGGCGGGCCAGCGCGTGCCGATCCGCGCGATCCGGCTGGCATCGGAAGTCCCCGACGCCGAGCGCAGCGCGATCGAAGTGCTGCGCAGCGATACGCCCCTGTTCGACGAACTGGTGGAGGCCCGGCGCAACCGCCGCGACGAGTGGTACAAGCGCCCGGCCGGCCACATCGACCTGTGCAACGTCCCGCTGCCCACCCGCAAGGTCGAAGCGACCAACACGCCCTGAGGCCAGGCGCGCCGCGACCGCTCAGGCGTTGCGGCGCGACGCCTCCTGCCCCAGCACCTCGTGCTGGAACAGGCACATGCGGATGGCGCTGTGGTAGCGGCCGTCGCTGAAGTACTCGTCGACCAGCACGCCCTCGCGCCGGAAGCCGGCGCTCTCGTAGATCCGGATCGCGCGCGCGTTGTCGACGTCGACCAGCAGGTAGAGCTTGCGCAGGTTGAGCACGCGGAAGGCGTAACTGATCGCCCGCTGCGTCGCCGCCCGCGCGAAACCGCGACCCTGGTGCTCGGGCGAGACCATCACCAGGAACTCCGCGCGCCGGTGCAGGTGGTCGATTTCCACCAGCTCGACCATGCCGACCGGCTGGTGCATGTCGCTCTCGATGATGAAGCGTCGCTCGGACTGGTCGTGGATGTGCTTGCGATACAACTCCTCGAGCTCGACGAAGGACTCGTAGGGCTCTTCGAACCAGTACGCCATCACGCTGCGATTGTTGTTGAGCACGTGCACGAAGTGCAGGTCGTCGCGCTCCAGGGGGCGCAGCGTCACGTGCGATGGCGCGTCCCGCAGGGGTGAGTTTTCGTCCATGCCACCAGAGTAGTCCAGCATTGCGCGCACCGGGGTGAAACCTGCCCCGGGGCCAGGGCCGGGGGTCGAACGCAGCCCGGGTAAGAGAAGGCTGGATCCCAGCGTTCGCTGGGGTGAGGCGGACCGCTTGCGCGGCACTGCCGCGCGGTCTGGGCGAACGCCCAGCGCGCTGCGCTGGGCCGGGGAGCACTGCCGAGCCTTGCCAAAGGCTGGAACCCATGACGGTCTCTTGGGGTTGCCGGACGGGGACCGCCCGCGCCTTCCCCGTAGGGTGGGTCGAGCCGAAAGCGATACCCACCGTCGCTGGAGGCCACGAGGCAGGATGGATTTTGCTGCGCGCAAACCATCCCGCGAGACCACTGGCCTGCCACTACCCGCAGGCGCACGGCATGAACGTCACGGCGATGCGTTCACGCCACCTTTCCCGGCCGCTGCCTAGCCTGCAAACCCGCCTGTAAACCGGCGTCCGACACTCCCCCACGTCAAACACACGGAGCACCACCATGCCCCTCCTGCGCCTTCGCATCACCGGAAGCGAGGACACTGCCCGCGCCATCGGCAACCTGCTCTCCAGCCTGGAGGGCGTCGACCACATCGAGGAGGTCGCCGACCTGATGCCCCACATGGACGACCCCGACTCCAGCTCGGCCGGACTGCCCGACGACCGCGGCCCCGGCGTGCACGAACTGGAGGTCGAGGCCTCGAACGCCTACTCGGCCAACAAGGTGCGGCGCGCCGTCGAAGAGCTCGCACTGGAGCTCGATGCAATGGTCGAGATCGAGACCGAGGAAGAGCGCTGAGCCCGGCTCAGGGCATCGACGCCAAGGCACGGTCAATGCCAGGCAGCAACGCCCGCGTCGCCTCGTCCTCGCGGGCGCCGGCCGCCAGCCGCAGCGCCATCAGGAAAGCGCGCAGGTCGTGGCGCCGGTAGAGCCAGTCGCGATCCTTCCAGGCCAGTGCTTCGTCACCCAGGCCGACCGCCAGGTCGGCGAACCAGGCCGCCCATTCGCCTTCATCCATCACGCCGCGCGCCGCGGCGTACAGGACCGGAGCGGCGAGCCGCTCGGGTTCCCCGAACACGTAGGCATGCGAGGCCGGCACGACCTGGCTCCCGGCCGCGTCCACCAGGCGCCGGAGCTGCGCGCGGCCGAGCGCCGGGTTCAGCGATAGCTGCATCAGCCAGTCGGCGCCGTGGGCGACGCCGTGGCGCCAGCCGCCGGCCGGATCAAAACCACGATAGTCCTCCACCGAGCGCAGGTAGCGCGTCGCCCGATCGACCATGGCGTCGCGTTCGCCCGGGTCCATCCACGGCGCGCGGCGATCGGTCCGCGCGACCTCGGCCAGCGCCAGCGCGGCAAAGGGACGCGAGAAGCCCTCGCCCGCCGGCGCATCGAGACGGGCGTAAAGTGCGTCGCGCATTGACCGGAGCGTCGCGGTGTCCAGTTGTCCGCCACGCATCCACGCCGAAAGGGCCGCGTACGCGGTGTCGTCGCGCAGGCCCGGGTCGGCATCGCCCAGGCAGTCGACGAGGTCCAGCGCGAGTGCCTGCCGTCGTGGCGCGGCGCCGACGGCGAAGCCCGCCTCGCGCAAGGTCTCCAGCGCGCGCGCGTCCCACCCATCCGGCGGACACGCCGCGGCCACCGGCACCGAAACGCCGACCAGCAGGCAAATCCCGGCGCCAAGCGCATGCCACCCTCGTCCCATGTGTTCCTCCCGGCGGCCCTGCCGCCATGCATCCGGTATCGGCGCACAGTATCCTGCCCGCATCCCATCGACGTGCCGACCGAGGTCCCCTGCATGCACAGCTTCCGTTCCCTGCCCCTGGCGGCCGCCCTCCTGCTGGCGCTCTCGGCCTGCCAGCCCAGTCCGGCGCCCGAGACCGCCGCCGGGAACGCGGCGCCCGCCGCGACCCCGGACGCGAAGGTCGACCAGCAGTTCGAGCTGCTGTCCAAGCGCTTCCTCGACAAGGCCATGGAGCTGTCGCCGATCACCGCCACCCAGATGGGCGACCACCGCTACGACGGGCGCATCGACGACATGAGCAAGGGCGGCCGCGCCGCCACCCTGCAGGCGGCGAAGAAGTTCCTCGCCGAACTGGACAGCCTCGAGGTCGCCCGCCTCTCGCGCGAGAACCAGGTCGACGCGGCGATCCTGCGCAACCAGCTGCGCTACGAGATCTGGTCCTCGGAGACCCTGCAGTCCTGGGCCTGGGACCCGCAGGTCTACAGCCAGCTCGCCGGTGGCGCGCTGTACGGCCTGATGGCGCGCGACTTCGCGCCGATGCCCGAGCGCCTGAAGTCGGCGACCGCCCGCATGCAGCAGATCCCGGCGCTGTTCACCCAGATGCGCGCGAACCTGGACCCGGCACGGGTGCCGCGGATCCACGCCGAGACCGTGGCCCGCCAGAACGCCGGCGTCCTGAGTCTGGTCGACGAGCTGATCGTGCCCAATGCCGACCAGCTGAAGGGTGAGGAACGCAAGAGCCTGGATGCCGCCATCGCGACCCTGCGCGCGGCGGTCGCCGAGCAGCAGGCCTGGCTCGACGACACCCTGGTGCCGAATGCCAAGGGCGACTTCCGCATCGGCGAAAGCCTCTACGACGAGAAGCTTGCCTTCGCGCTGAACTCGCCGATGACGCGACAGGAAATCCGCACCCGGGTGGAAGCCGACATCGCCAGCACCCGCGCCGAGATGTACGACATCGCGCGGGGCGTGCTGGCCGATCGCCCGGACGCCCCGGAGGCGATGCCCGATTCTCCCTCGCCCGAGCAGCAGCAACAGGTGATCGAGGCGGCGCTGGAGCTGGCCTACGCCGACCGCCCGGCGCGCGACGAGGTGGTCGAGCTGGCCACCCGCACCACCGAGGAAGCCACCGCGTTCGTGCGCGAGAACAACCTGGTCACCGTGCCCGACACCCCGGTGAAGATCATCCTGATGCCCGAGTTCCAGCGCGGCGTCGCGGTCGCCTACTGCGACTCGCCGGGCCCGCTCGACAAGGGCCTGGACACCTTCTACGCGGTTTCGCCGATCCCCGACGACTGGGACGACGCGCAGGTGGACTCCTTCCTGCGCGAGTACAACACCCGCTCGATCCACGAGCTCAGCATCCACGAAGCGATGCCCGGCCACTTCCTGCAGATCGCGCATTCCAACAAATATCCGTCCATCCTGCGCGCGGTGCTCGGCTCCGGGCCCTTCATCGAAGGCTGGGCGATGTACGGCGAGAAGGTCATGTCCGACGCCGGCTACATGGATGGCGACCCGCTGATGAAGCTCATCAACCGCAAGTGGAACCTGCGCGCGATGGCCAACGCGCTGCTCGACCAGGCGATCCACGTCGACGGCATGACCCGCGACGAGGCGATGGAACTGATGACCGTGACCACCTTCCAGCAGGAGCGCGAAGCCGCCGGCAAGTGGGTGCGCGCGCAGCTGACCTCGGCGCAGTTGCCGACCTATTACGTCGGCTACAGCGAGCACCTGGACCTGCGCCGCGAAATGGAGCAGCGCGAAGGCGATGCCTTCGAACTCAAGGCCTACCACGACAAGGTCCTCTCGTTCGGCTCGCCGCCGGTGCGCTTCGTCCGCCAGCTGATGCTCGACGAACCCATCCAGTGAGTCCCGCCGGTGCCGGCGACCGATGCACGGTCGCCGGCCCTGCACGTCCCTGCGGTATCGTCGGGACCCCATCCCAGGAAGCGCCGCCATGGCCGGAAGCCGCATCATCCCCTGCCTGACCTACCGTGACGCACCGGCCGCCATCGAGTTCCTGTGCAAGGCGTTCGGCTTCGAGAAGCATGTCGTCTACGCCGATGGCGACATCGTCCACCATGCCCAGCTGACATTCGGCGACGGCATGGTCATGCTCGGCTCGGCCATGAAAGAGGGCGAGTGGGCGGGGCGCATCGCGCAACCGGGCGATATCGGCCTGCGCGAGACGCAGAGCCCCTGTGTGATCGTCGACGACGCCGATGCGCATTACGCCCGCGCCAAAGCCGCGGGCGCGACGATCGAGATGGAGATCGCCGACCAGGACTACGGCGGTCGCGGCTACATGTGCCGCGACCCCGAGGGCCACCTGTGGTGGTTCGGAAGCTACGACCCCTGGTCGGCCGGACATCCCGACGCCTGATCCGCCGCGAGATGCGTTGATGAATCTGCTCGAGGGCATGGCCGCGCCCGGGGCCGTTGCGCGCGACGAGGGCGTCGCGCCGATCGACGGCATCCGCGTCGGCATCGGCGGCTGGACCTTCGCGCCGTGGCGCGACAACTTCTATCCGCGCGGCCTGGTGCAGCTACGCGAACTGGAATACGCCAGCCGCCACCTGTCCAGCATCGAGGTCAACGGCACCTTCTACAGTGCACAGAAACCGGCGACCTACGCCAAGTGGGCCGCGGAGACGCCGCCGCACTTCATGTTCTCGCTGAAGGCGCCCGGGCGCGTCACCCAGCAGGCACGGCTGGCGGGCGCGACCGGCAGCGCGAGGGCCTTCATCGCCGGTGGCCTGTCGGAGTTCGGCGAACGCCTGGGGCCGATCCTCTGGCAGTTCGCGCCCAGCCGCCGCTTCGATGCCGGCGACATCGCCGGCTTCCTCGACGGCCTGCCCGACCGCCTCGACGGCCGCCCGCTGCGGCACGTGCTCGAGGTGCGGCACGACAGTTTCGCCTGCGAGGCCTATCTCGCGCTGGCGCGGGCGCGCGGCGTCGCGACGGTGTTCACCGACTCCCCCGAGCACCCGTCCATCGCCGACCTCACCGGCCCCTTCGTCTACGCGCGACTGATGCGTTCGCGCGAGGATGCGCCGCAGGGCTATCCGGCGGAGGAACTCGACGCCTGGGCCGCCCGCGCGCGGAGCTGGGCGGGCGGCGGCGACCCCGACGACCTGCCCCACGTCGGCGGGAGCACGCCACCCCATGCGGCGCGGCGCGAGGTGTTCGTCTATTTCATCAGCGCGGCGAAAGCCCGCAACCCGGCCGCGGCGATGGCGCTGCAGGCGCGGCTGGAAGGCGGCTGAGGCGCTCACCGACCAGCGGCGGGCATGCCGATCGGCACTGTTCGCCTGCAATGCGTTAACGCAGTCTCGGGCAGACTCCGACCCTTCCGGACACTTTGGAGCCTGCCATGGCCAGTCGTCGCGAATTCCTGGGATCGACCGCCCTCGCCGCCGGCGCATTCGCGCTGTCCCCGCTGATCGCCTGCAGCCAGGAACCGGCGCCGACCGCACCGGCGCCCGTGGCACCGGCGACGACCCAAGTGGCGAAGCCGCTGGCAAGCCGCCCCATTCCGCGCGACAAAGCGCCGCTGCCGGTGATCGGCATGGGCACCTCGGGCAGCCTGGACGTCGGTGAGGACGTCGCCTCCCGCGAACCCCTGCTCCAGGTCCTGCAACTGTTCGTCGCCTCCGGCGCCACCCTCATCGACACCGCGCCCACCTACGGCCGCTCCGAACCCGTGCTCGGCGACCTCGTCGCCCAGGCCGGCGTGCGCGACCGCCTGTTCCTCGCCACCAAGCTCTCGCGCGTGACCGGTCGCGACGAAGGCCTGGCCCAGTTCGAGGGCTCACTGCGCGACCTGAAGACCGACCGCGTCGAACTGCTGCAGGTCCACAACCTGGGCGACACCGCCACCCAGTACGCACTGATCGAGTCGCTCAAGGACCAGGGCAAGGTGCGTTACTCGGGCCTGACCCACTACCAGGAAAGCGCCCAGGCGGACCTGGCCGCGGCGATGCGCCGGCACAAGCCGGACTTCGTCCAGATCAATTACTCGGTGGTCTCGCGCGGCGCCGAGCGCGAGGTGCTGCCGCTCGCGCAGGAGCTCGGGATCGCCGTCATCATCAACCGCGCCTACGAGGACGGCCGCCTGTTCGCCCAGGTCAAGGACAAGCCCCTGCCGGGCTGGGCCGCGGACGTGGGCGCGGACTCCTGGGGCCAGTTGTTCCTGAAGTTCGTGCTCGCGCATCCGGCGGTGAACGTGGTGATCCCGGCGACGTCCAAGCCCCGCCACCAGGCCGACAACCTCAAGGCCGGCGTCGAGCCTTTCCTCGACGCCAAGCAGCGGGAAGCCCTGGTCGCGGCGCTGGCCTGAGCCATGCCGACCGGGGACGCGGCGCCGCCACCCTTCCTCGCCCGCACGCTGTCGCGCCTGTTCGGCCTCGAGCCGGACGAGGCGCTGCCGGTCGCCGGTGGCGCGCTGCTGTTCTTCCTGCTGTTCACCGGGTACTTCATGCTGCGCCCCGTGCGCGAGACCATGGGCATCGCCGGCGGCGTGGACAACCTGCAATGGCTGTTCACCGCGACCTTCGTCGCCACGCTCGCGGCGATGCCGCTGTTCGGCTGGGTCGCCGGGCGCGTCGCCCGCCGCCGCATCCTGCCCTGGGTCTACGGCTTCTTCGCCGCCAACCTGCTGGCCTTCGCCGCCGCGATCTACATACGCCCGGACGATGTCTGGGTCGCGCGCAGCTTCTACGTCTGGCTGTCGGTGTTCAACATGATCGCCATCTCGCTGGCCTGGAGCGTGCTGGTCGACCTGTTCCCGACCGCGCAGGCCAAGCGCACCTTCGCGCTGATGGCCGCCGGCGCCAGCCTGGGCGGCCTGACCGGCCCCCTCCTCGGCGTCGCCCTGGTCGGGCCCATCGGCCATGCCGGCCTGCTGGTGCTGGCAGCGGCGCTCCTGCTGGCCGCCATCGCCCAGGCGATGGCCCTGCAGCGCTGGCGCGACCGCCACCCCGTCGACGCCGGCGACCTCGACCACGACACGGCCTCGCGCTCGACGCGGCTGGGCGGCAACTCCTTCGCCGGCGCCACCACGGTGCTGCGCTCGCCCTACCTGCTGGGCATCGCCGTGTTCGTGCTGCTGTTGGCAAGCGTGACCACCTTCCTCTATTTCGAACAGGCACGCCTGGTGGAGGCCACCTTCCCCGACCGCGAAGACCAGACCCGCGTGTTCGGCGTCATCGACACCATCGTGCAGTCGCTGGCCATCCTCTCCCAGCTCTTCATCACCGGCCGAATCGCCCGGAAGCTCGGCATCGGCGTGCTGCTGGTCGCGGTGCCGCTGGTCGTCATGTGCGGCTTCCTCTGGCTGGCATTCGCCCCGACCTTCGCCGTGCTCGCGGTCGTGATGATCGTGCGCCGCGCCGGCGAGTACGGCTTCGTCCGCCCCGGCCGCGAAATGCTCTACACCGTCGTCTCGCCCGAGGCGAAGTACAAGGGCAAGAACTTCATCGACACCGTCGTCTACCGGGGCGGCGACGCCGTCAGCGCGTGGAGCAAGACCCTCGTCGACATGCTCGCCAGCCAGCCCGCCATCGCCGCCCTCGTCGGCGCCGCGCTGGCGCTCGTCTGGGCCGTGACGGGAGGCGGTCTGGCAAGGGCGCAACGGCGCCTGGAAGGGCGTAACTCCTGAACGGTGACCGCCCTCACAGCCGGGGCGGACACCGTGCACGATGCCGCCGTGATGCCGCGACGAGGCCGTGTTGACCGCCTGCGCGGCCCCTCTTCACAATCCATCCACGCACTTCGACGCACGCTGCTGAAGGCGTTTCGCGACCCTAACAACCGGGTCGCTATATTTGAGTTTCAACCCCCCGGACGAAGGAGAACTGCCATGTCTCTCAACAAGAACCACGCGATGACGCGTACGCTCGGCGTGGCGATCATCGCCGCATCCCTGGGCCTGGGTGGCTGCGCCACCTACGACGACGACTTCGCGCGCGTCAATTCCCGCCTCGACCAGCTCGACTCGCAGGTCCAGAGCGCAGCCCAGAGCGCCGAGTCGGCCAACCAGGCCGCGCAGCAGGCCAACCAGCGCCTGGACTCGCTCGAAGGCCGCGTGCAGCGGCTTGAAAGCTCGCCAGGTCGCGTGCCGCGCGGTTGATCGTTCCCGCACGACTCGCGATGAACGTTTGAACCCGGGACTGGTGGCCTTTGCTGGCCACCGGTCCTTTTCCCGTCGTCCATCTTTGCCGTAGGAAGTCGTCCCATCCGTACGCCCATGCCCCCCATGATCCGCGCCGCCCAGGGCGCCCTCGCACTGGTGCTGTTTTCGTTCGCGTGCCTCGGCCCCGCCCACGCCCAGGAAACCGCCACGGAGCCGGTGCCCACCAACGACCAGCTTCCCGAAGGCCAGGAAGTCTCCGACACCGTGATCGAACTCGCCGGATGGGTGGTCGCGACCCGCGACACCGAGGGGTATCCGTTCGCGATCATGGACAAGGCCGCGGCACAGATCCTGGTGTTCGGTGGCGACGGTCGACTGCTGGGCGCCGCGCCCGGGCTGTTCGGCTCGGCGGTCGGCGATCACTCGGCCCCGGGCGTCGCCGGCCTGGCGCTTCGCGAGATCCCGGGCCGCGACCGCACGACGCCCGCGGGGCGCTTCGTCGGCGGTTACGGCCCGTCCATCGACGCCGGCCGCGTGCTGTGGGTGGACTACGATTCCGCGGTCTCCATGCACCCCACCGCGACCGGTGTCCCGGCCGAGAAGCGCCCCGAGCGCCTCGCATCACCCACGCCGGACGACAACCGCATCACCCATGGCTGCATCAACGTCGAGCCCGGTTTCTACGAAGGCATCATCCAACCCACCTTCGAGAAGGGCGGCGTCTTCTACATCCTGCCGGACAAGGACTCGCTGGCCGAGACCTTCCCCGATTTCGCGGAGAGTCGCGAAACGTCCAAACGCCGCGATTGAGCGCCCGCCCACGCGGAGCACCCGCTCGAGCAGCGATGCGGAGTGTCCTGCGCGGGCAGCTTGATGTCCGCCCGATGCCCGCACCGGGACGCGGCGCCTCGGGTCGCCCTATGACGCTACGCGCTTGTGCGCCTCGCGGATGACGCGCTTGCCGAGGATACGGACCTCGCCCACCATCAGCAGGCGCAGGTCGCGGACGATGTAGTCGGCCAGTTCTGCGTCGTCGATGTCGGTGCCGTCGATATCGAGGCGGAAGCCCTGGCCCTGCAGGCCGCCGCCATTGCTGAAGTCGATCTCGAAGTCGAACACGACGCGATGCTGGGGCCGATCGCTGCCGCTCATGGCTTCGGCTTGCCCTGGCTGAAGGCGACGCTGCCGAGGATGATCGCCCCGGCGACGCCCATGGTCAGGGTCAGCGGTTCGTCGAGCAGCCACCAGGCCCACGCGACGCCGAACAGGGGCACGAGGTAAGTGACGGTGGACGCGCGGCTTGCACCGACGCGGGCGATCAGCCGGTAGTACATGACGAAGGCGATGCCGGTGCACAGCACGCCCAGCAGCGCAGCGCACAGCCAGGACAACATGGGAACGGGGGCTTGCGGCCAGTGCAGGATCGCAAGCGGCGAGACCATCAGCGTGGCGCAGCCAAGCGTGGCCGCGGCCACCGCCGCGGGCGGCAGGCCGGTGAGGTGGCGACGCACCAGGTTGATGCCGATGCCATAGAGGAAGGCCGCGCCCGCACCGGCCAGCACCGCCCAGCCGATGCTGGCGCCGGCGACCTTCCCGCTTGCCAGCACGACCACGCCGGCGAAGCCCGCCATCAGCGCGACGGCACGTCGGGTGCCGATCTTTTCGCCGAAGAACAGGAACCCGATCAGGGCGGTGAACAGCACGGTCATCGCGTTGCTGATCGCGCTGACGCCGGCAGGAGCCTGCTGCGCGGCCCAGGCGAACAGCACGAAGGGCACGGCCGAGTTGATCAGACTGATGCCGGCAAGCTTGGGCCACAGCGACAGGGGGAACCGCGCGCGCGCGCGCCACAGGAACGGGAGGAGCACGAGCGCACCGAATCCCAGGCGCACCTCGACCAGCGGGAACGAGCCGAAGTGCGGCGCGGCGACACGCATGAACAGGAACGAGGCGCCCCAGATGGCGCCCAGCAGGCACAGTTCGACGGGGGTCATCCAGTCGCGGCTGGCGATGCCGCCGGCCTCGAGCGAGGGCGACGGCGCAGGGGGCAGGACGGGCGCGGTGGACTGGACGGAAGCCATGCAGGTACGAGTCCGATTCGTGGCTGTCCATTTTCCGCGAGCACGGGACCGGACAACAAGTGCATACTTTTCCGACCAGCCACAAACCTGGCTTGAGGCTACGATGACCCTGCGCGCCGACCTGCTGCCGGCCCTGGCGGTGTTCGAATCCGCCGCCCGGCACCAGAACTTCACCCATGCCGCCGAGGAACTGCACCTGACCTCCAGCGCGGTCAGCCACCACGTGCGCAAGCTCGAATCACGCCTGGGGGTGTCGCTGTTCCAGCGCCACGCGCGCGGGGTCTCGTTGACAGCCGAGGGCCGCCTGCTCGCCGATGCAGCCGGCAGCGCGCTGGCCGACATGGACGGGGTGGTGCACAAGCTGCGCACCCAGGGCGACGAGCAGGCACGGATCCGCGTGACCACGCTGCACTCGCTGTCCTACACCTGGCTGATCCCGCGCCTGCCCGATTTCAGCCAGCGCCACCCCGAGTTGCGCGTGCACCTGGACACCGAGATCGCCCTGACGCGCTTCGACGACGGCGGGCCGGACCTGGGCATCCGCTACGGGCCGGGGCACTGGCCGGGCCTGAGCGCGCGCCTGCTGATGGACGACGACCTGTTCCCGGTGGCCTCTCCGGCCTTGCCCGGCTTCGGGGAGATCCACGCCCCCGTCGACCTCCTGCGCCACCGGCTGATCGCCGACCACTCGCGCCAGGGCTGGATGGACTGGTTCCGCGCCACCGACACCCATGGTGCCCCGGTCGACGAACACCACACCTTCAGCGATACCTCCGACGCGCTCAATGCCGCCGCACATGGCCTGGGCGTGGCGCTGGCGAGGCGGCGCATCGCCGAGCCCTACCTGGCCTCGGGGCGGCTGGTGCGGCTGCCCGGCCCGCTGCTCAAGGCGCGCTGGAGTTACTACGTGGTCTACCCGGCGCACCGCCGCCTGCGCCCGGCGGCCTCGCGCTTCGTCGACTGGCTGCTGGCCCAGGGCCAGGCCTGAGGCCCCCTCGCCTGCCCGACGCCGATCTGCAAGACTTGCCGCCCCACGAACGCCATCGCCGACCATGTCACCGACCAGCAAGGCCCAGCTCCAGATTCATTTCTGCGTCCTGCTGTGGGGATTCACGGCGATCATCGGCAAGCTGATCTCGCTGCCGGCGCTGCCGCTGGTGTGGTGGCGGATGCTGCTGGTCGCGCTGGCGCTGGCCCTGCTGCCGCGCGTCTGGCGCTCGCTGCGCGCGATGCCGTCGCGGCTGGCCTGGGCGTATGCGGGCGTGGGCGTCCTGGTCGCCCTGCACTGGCTGACCTTCTATGGCGCGATCAAGCTGGCCAATGCCTCGGTGGCGGCCACGTGCATCGCGCTGGCGACGGTCTTCACCGCCCTGATCGAGCCCTGGCTGGCGCGCCGTCGGTTCGCCCCGCGCGAGGTGCTGCTGGGGATCGCGGTCTTGCCGGGCGTGGCCCTGGTGGTGGACGGCGTGCCGGACGACATGCGCATCGGCGTCGTGGTCGGCGCGATCTCCGCGGTGTTCGTGGCCCTGTTCGGTTCGCTCAACAAGCGCCTGGTCGACCACGGCGATCCGCTGACGGTCACCGCGCTGGAGCTGGGCGCCGGCACCGCCGCGCTGACCGTGCTGGCGCCGGTCATGCCCTTGCTGTTCCCGGCCTTCGCCGGGCCCTTGCTGATCGTGCCGAGCCTGCACGACGGCCTGCTGCTGCTGACCCTGTCGCTGGCCTGCACCCTGCTGCCTTTCGCCCTGTCGCTGGTGGCCCTGCGCCACATGAGCGCGTTCGCCGCGCAGCTGGCGGTGAACCTGGAACCGGTCTACGCGATCGTGCTGGCGATCCTGCTACTGGACGAACAGCACGAACTCTCGCCGCGCTTCTACCTGGGCGTGGCGATCATCCTGCTGGTGGTGCTGGCCTACCCACTGCTGCATCGTCCGCGGCGGATCAACCAGCCCGAGGCGCTGGCGGTCGGCGAGGCCAAGGACATCACCGACTGATGCCTCCCGCTGCCGCCGCGACGCCGCTATCCTTGGTCGATCGCCCTTCGTACCAGGACCCCGCATGAATCCCGCCACCCAACACGACATCGGCAAGCTGGTGTTGCGCGTCACCCTCGGCCTGCTGGTGCTGTTGCACGGCGTGGCCAAGCTCAAGGGCGGCATGGGCGGGATCGTCGGACTGGTCGAGTCGCACGGCCTGCCCGGCGTGCTTGCCTATGGCGTGCTGGTGGGCGAAGTGCTGGCTCCGCTGATGCTGGTGATCGGCTACCACGCGCGTATCGGCGCGGTGCTGGTGGCACTCAACATGGTCTTCGCCATCGTGCTGGTGCACATGGGCCAGCTTGGCGACCTCAACCGCCAGGGCGGCTGGGCGCTGGAGCTGCAAGCCATGTTCCTCTCCGCGGCGGTCGCACTGGCCCTGCTCGGCCCCGGCCGTTTCAGCGCCAACCAGCGCTGAGCCCGCGCACGGTCGCGCCGACGGCGATGGACCAGTTCCCGCACATCCGCATCCTCATGGGCATGGTGCTGGGCCTGGCCATCACCACCCTGCTCAAGGGCCTGGCGCAGTTCGTCCAGCACCCGGACCGGCAACGGGTCTACTGGGTGCACATCGGCTGGGCGGTGGCGATGTTCGTCATGCTGGTGCATTTCTGGTGGTGGGAATACGAACTGGTGAAGGTCAGCGACTGGACCTTCGTGATGTACGGCTTCCTGGTCGGCTACACGGTGCTGTTCTACCTGCTGTGCACGCTGCTGTTTCCCGACGACCTGCGCGAGTACGCTGGCTACCGCGATTACTTCATGTCGCGGCGCCGCTGGTTCTTTGGCCTGATGGCGCTGTCCTACGTGGTGGACCTGGGCGATACGCTGATCAAGGGCCGCCAGTACCTGGGCAACCTGGGCACCGAGTACCTGCTACGCAACGCGACCTACATCGTGCTGTGCCTGGTCGCGACGCGTACCCGCTCGCAGGTGTTCCATCGCGCGTTCGTCGTCGGCGCACTGCTCTACGAACTCAGCTGGATCTACCGGCTGTACGATCGCCTCTGATCCCTTCCACCGGCCAGCCATGCAACGCATCCGCTTCGAACTCGAACCCGACCGCGACCACGTCGAACTCAACCAATTGCTGAAGCTCGCCGGCCTGTGCGACAGCGGCGGCATGGGCAAGGCGATCGTCGCCAGCGGCGCCGTGAGCGTCGATGGCCAGGTGGAACTGCGCAAGACCTGCAAGATCCGGCCGGGCCAGCGCGTGGCGCTGGACGACGTGGAGATCGAGGTGATCGCCGCGGGGGCGTGAGGCGGGCGGGAGCCTGGCCGGCGCTCAGGCGATGGCCAGGCCCGCGTCGGCGCGCGCCAGCCGGTCGTGCAAGGCGCGCACGGACTCGGCGCCGGGATCGACCGTCGCGCTGCCGATGGCTTCCACGAAGCGGCATGACGCATGCGAGCGCGCCGCCGCTTCGTACGCTGCCACCCAGGCCACGCGTTCGGGCAGGCGGTCGGCAGCCACTGGCCACACGCCGGGACGCGGGCGCAGGTGGCGGTCGATCCCGATGCGCCAGGGCTTGGGGCTGACCCGGGCGCGGAAGCAGTGCTGGCGCTGGCACATGCGCACGTACAGGGGGTCGGTGCCCAGGGCTTCGAACAAGGCCGAGACTTCCGGCGCATCCGGGGCGAAGCGTCGGTGCATGGCCAGCACGCGCAGGCCCGCGGGCGTCCGGTATGCGCGCAAGTGCCATTCCGGGTGCGTCGCAACGAAACGGCGGACGCGGCCCAGTGCGGCCTTCTCCGCGCCGCCGCGCAGGGCTTGCCAGGCGCGGTGCAGCGGATCGGCCAGGCCCGCCGTGGCCACCAGCGCCGCGACCAGTACGACCACGATCCAGCCGGTCGAGCCCTTCGCCGCGACCCCCACGATGCCCGCCAGGGCCAGGCTCGCGAACAGGCCCCACCACAGGCGGCGGCTGGCCCGCGTGGGGAAGTCGATGTCGGCGAACAGCACGTCCGGCGTGTTGAGGCACAGCGCGCCGTAGCCATTGCGCGAGACGACGCTGTCGCCGTCGCGCAGCACGATTTCCTCGCGTATCGGCACGCCTTCGGCGCCGTTGTAGGCCACCTTGGGTTCGATGCGCCGCAAGGTTTCACCGGCGTGGATGCGGTCCATCGCTTCGCGGGCGCGGGCGTCGGCGTGCGCCTGCGCGGCGGCGAGGCTGTCGTCGGACCAGCCGAAGCGTCGCACCGTCACGGGCTTGCGGCGCGTGCCCTCGCGCAGTCGGGCCTCGGCCCAGTATTCGGGGATGATCATCGGAGAAGTCCGCGACGTCCATTTTTCGGGACCGGCACCCTACCCCGGAACCGGGCGTGGACACCAGACTCGCCCGAAGACGCTTGACCGCCTCAGTCGTACTCGGAGAACGGCGATTCGTGCGGGCAGCTCGAGTCGGGAAACCCGTAGCGCTTCTTCAGGTCGAGCCCGCACTGGCCCATGTCGGCGACCTGTTCGCCCTCGGTCGTGCACAGCATGTCGTAGTCGCGGAAGAACGCATCCTTTCGGCGTACGAAAGCCTCGCCGCACTTTCGACCCAGCCGGATCCGGTCCAGGTCGTCCTCGGCGGCGTTGCGCCCGGCCAGGCCGAAGCGCGCCAGCTCGTCGGCGGTCAGCAGGCGCAGGCTGCGGTTGGGCACGGTCATCATCAGGTCGGCGATGGCGATCGCCGCCCCGTTGCGCTGCAGGTACTGGCTCATCTGCCCGTGCACCTCGCGCAGTTCCTGGTTGAGCTCCGCGCGCGAGGTCGCCTTGGAGCCGATCCGCAGCATGCGATGGATGCCGACCGGCCCCGACACCAGCCGGGTGTCGCCGGCGGCGAGGATCAGCACGCAGGAACTGTGGCAGACCGAGTCCTCGCGGACCCAGACCATCCAGCCCGACTCGGCCATGGCGTCGCCGGCCTTGATGCCCTCCTCGACCTGGCCGCCGCTGGAATCGATGTCCAGGATGCGCGACTCGATCCCGAGCGTGTCCGCCATGTCGGCCACGCGCTGGACCAGGGCGGTGAAACCGGCGTCGACCTTGCCGTCGTAGCGCAACCGCACCATGCCGGTCTTCTGGCACGGCGACATGGTCTTCCACACGTGCGAGAAGCCCAGCGACGACAAGGGCACGCCGTCGCCGCCGCCGGTGTAATCGCGGTCGCAGCTGATCGAGGCCTTGCCCGCCGTCACCGGCATGGGCGTCCAGTCGATCTCCGAAGGCGCCTCGTCGTAGGCGGCCGGGGGCGCGGGATCGGCCTCGGGCATCTCCACCACGGTCGCCCCGAAGTCGCTCTTGCGGCGCGCCAGCACATGTCCGGCATCCGTCGGCGCGGCCGTCGGCTGCGCATCGGCCACGGTACGGGGCCCCTCCACCGGGGCCTCCGGCGTGCAGGCCGAAGCCGCCAGGCAGGTCGTCAGCAGGAGCGATAACTTCGGGATCAGGCGCATGCAGACCATCGGGGAAAGTGGGAGCGCGGTCATGCCAGGACCGCGATTCCAGTCTAGGGGGATGCGGCGCCGGTGTGTTCAACACAAGGTGAACGCCTGCCCCGTTGCGGGTGAGGCCCGGGGGCCGCGGCCGGAGGGCGCTGACGAGACGAAAGGCGCCCGGGTCTCACTGTCATCCCTGCGCGCTGCTTTCGCCGGGACGACGATCGTGGCGGGCGCGGAGGGCGGGCGGGATCCGCGCCTTCGCCGGCGTGACGGCCCCGAGGCGTCCAGGGACTTCCCCGGGGCGCCGGGGCGCGGCCGGGAAGATTTCGCCGGCATGTCGAATACCGGGGCGCTGGTCCGTCGACATGTTGAAGGCGGGGGATACCGCCCCCGCATCCACCGAGGAGAACATCCATGCGCGTCGTCGTCTTCGTCAAGGCCACCGCCGACTCAGAAGCCGGGATTATGCCCAGCGAACAACTCCTGGCCGACATGGGCCGCTACAACGAAGAGCTGGTCCGCGCCGGGATCATGCTCGCGGGCGAAGGCCTGCAGCCCTCGTCCCGGGGCGCGCGCGTCGACTTCTCCGGCAAGGAGCGCCACGTGACCGACGGGCCCTTCGCCGAGACCAAGGAACTCGTCGCCGGGTTCTGGATGTGGCAGGTGCGCTCGATGGACGAGGCGATCGAATGGGTCAAGCGCTGCCCGAACCCGATGCCGGGCGATTCGACGATCGAGATCCGCCCGGTGTTCGAGGCCGACGATTTCGGCGAGGCCCTGACCCCCGAACTGCGCGAGCAGGAAGAGCGCCTGCGCGAGCAACTGGCGCGCAACTGAGGCACGCGCCCCACGCACCGCACCGGAGACTCGACATGAAGCTCATCCCCTACATGTGCGATTTCGGCGGCAAGTGCCGCGAAGCCTTCGATTTCTACGCGCGTGCCCTCGGCGGCGAAGTGGTCGGACGCACGACCTACGGCGAGTCGCCGGTGTGCGAGCGGATGCCACCGGGCTCCGCCGACCTGGTCATGCACAGCTGCCTGGTGGCCGGCGACGCCGTGATCATGGGCGCCGATGGCCCCCCCGCGGCGCGCGGTGGCGACGAAGGCACCGCGATCAGCATCAACGTCGACAGCACCGAGGACGCCGAGCGCATCTGGGCCGCGCTGTCGGCGGGCGCCGACATCCGCATGCCGCTGCGGGAAACCGCATGGGCGCATCGCTGGGGCATGCTCGTGGACCGCTTCGGCAAGCCGTGGATGGTCAACCACCTCAAGACCGCCGACGACGGCCCGACGCCCGGCCACGCCTGAGCCCCCCCCACTCCAACCACGCCACGGGAACCGCACATGGCTTCGAAGATCTTCATCAACCTCCCCGTCAAGGACCTGGAGCGCAGCGTCGCCTTCTACGGCGCGCTGGGCTACCGCTTCGACGCGGCGTACACCAACGAGAACGCGACCTGCATGATCGTCGACGACAACATCCTGGTGATGCTCCTCGTCGAGCCGTTCTTCGCGACCTTCACGCCCAAGCCGGTCAGCGACGCGCGCGCCGCCACCGAGGTGCTGCTCGCGCTGTCGATGGAGGGCCGCGAGGCGGTCGACGCGATGGTCGCCCGGGCGGTCGCGGCCGGTGCGCGCACCCCCGTTCCCGCGGTCGACCACGGCTTCATGTACCAGCACGGGTACGAAGACCCCGACGGGCACATGTGGGAGCTGTTCCACATGGATGGACCGCCGCCGCAGGCATGAACCGGCACTTGCACCACCGGCAGACGGGTGCTCTGATGCGGCGATCATGACGGACCATGAATTCAACCGCCGCATCGATGCCATCTGGCGCATGGAGTCGGCCCGCGTGATCGCCACGCTGGCCCGGATGCTGCGCGACATCGGCCTGGCCGAGGACATCGCCCAGGACGCCCTCATTTCGGCGTTGGAGAAATGGCCCGCCGACGGCATCCCCGACAAGCCCGGCGCGTGGTTGATGACCACCGCCCGGCGCAAGGCGATCGACCGCATCCGCCACGGGCAGATGGCCGAACTCAAGCACGTGCAGATCGCGCACGAACTGGAGGACGTGCAACAGGAACGCTTCGACGCCGAACAGGCCGGGCTTGACGACCCGATCGGCGACGACCTGCTGCGGCTGGTCTTCGTCGCCTGCCACCCCCTGTTGTCGCCGGAGGCGCGCGTCGCGCTGACCCTGCGCCTGCTCGGCGGCCTGAGCACGGCGGAGATCGCGCGTGCCTTCCTCGCCCAGGAGGCAACCATCGCCCAGCGCATCGTCCGCGCCAAACGCAGCCTCGCCGAGGCGGACGTCGCGTTCGAGGTGCCGCGCGGCGAGGCCCTGCAAGAGCGCCTGGCATCGGTGCTGGAGGTCATCTACCTGATCTTCAACGAGGGCTATTCGGCGACTGCCGGCGACGACTGGCTGCGACCGGCACTGTGCGAGGAAGCCCTGCGCCTGGGCCGCATCCTGGCCGGCCTGATGCCGGCCGAGGACGAGGTGCACGGCCTGGTGGCGCTGATGGAGATCCAGGCCTCGCGCAGCCACGCGCGCACCACCGCCGACGGCAGTCCGGTGTTGCTGCTCGAACAGGACCGCAGCCGCTGGGACCGGCTGCTGGTCCGCCGCGGCCTGGCCGCGCTGGAACAGGCCGGGCGGATCGCCGCGGCGCGCGGTGTCGAGCGGGGCCCGTACGCATTGCAGGCCGCGATCGCCGCCTGCCATGCGCGCGCGGTCACCGCCCAGGACACCGACTGGGGCGCGATCGCGGCCCTGTACGCCGACCTCGCCCGCCAGGTGCCCTCGCCGGTCGTCGAGCTCAACCGCGCCGTCGCCATCGCCATGCACGCCGGCCCCGAGGCCGGCCTGGCACATGCCGAATCAATCGCGAGCGCGCCCGCGCTCAAGCACTACCACCTGCTTCCCAGTGTCCGTGGCGACCTGTTGTTCCGCCTCGGGCGCCATGACGAAGCGCGCGAGGAGTTCCAGCGCGCGGCCACCCTGACCCGCAACGAGCGCGAGCGCACCCTGCTGCTGGAACGCGCCTCGCGCTGCACGGCGCCCTGACGCCCCGTACCGCCCTTCCCACCGCAAGGAGGTCACATGAGCTATGTCGATGGCTTCGTACTGCCGGTCCCGCGCGATCGGCTCGATGATTACCGCAAGCTGGCCCGCAAGGCGGGCAAGGTCTGGATGGAGCATGGCGCGCTCGCCTACCACGAGTGCGTCGCCGACGACGTCGACGCCGGCAAGCGCACCTCGTTCCCGCGCAGCGTCAAGCTGAAGGAAGACGAGGTGGTCGTGTTCGCCTACATCCTCTACAAGTCGCGCGCGCAGCGCGACAAGGTCAACCGCATGGTGATGGCCGACCCGCGGATCGCGGGCATCGATCCCGCGTCGATACCTTTCGACGGCAAGCGCATGTTCTGGGGCGGCTTCAAGAGCCTTGTCGAGATGTAGCGCGGGCGGGCGCGCCGGGCCGTCGCGCCCGGCGGCCCGGTCCACGCCCCGGCCCGGGCTCAGCCGTTGGGCAGGATCATCACCTTGCCGGAGCGCTCGCCGGCCGCCGCGGCCTTCACGGCGTCCTTGATCCGGTCGATGCCGTAGGTCTCCTGTACGCGCGCCTTGAGCTGGCCCTTGGCGATCAGGCCGACCAGCTCGGCGAACAGGGCGTTGCGGGTCGCGGCATCGGTGACCTTGAACCAGTGCGCCAGCCAGAACCCGCGCAGGGTGATCCCGCGGAAGATCAGCGAGCCCGGCGAGATCGCGCAGGGCTCGCCACCCATGGCGCCATAGTTGACGAGGGTGCCGCCGGGCGCGAGGGCCTGGGCCATGCGCTCGGTCGCCATGCCACCGACGGCATCGATGCCCAGCGTCACCTTCGCGCCACCGGTGGCCTCGGTCACACGTGCAGCGAGGTCATCGCCGTCCACCAGCACCACGTTGGCGCCCAGCGCCTCGACGTCGGCCACCGCGCCTTCGCGACGCACGACGTTGACCGTGCGCAGGCCGCGCGCGCGCGCAAGCTGGACGAGGTAACCGCCCACGGCCGAATTGGCCGCGTTCTGGATGACCCAGTCGCCCGGCTCCAGGTCGACGATGTCGCTGAGCAGCAGCCGCGCGGTCGGCGGATTGACCGTCAGCATCGCCAGCTGCTGCGGGTCGGCGCCTTCCGGCAGCGGCACCAGTGCCCTGGCCTCCGCCACCAGGTGGGTCGCCCACGTCCCGCAGCCGACCGGAAGCAGTACGGTCTGCCCCGGGCTCAGGCCGGCGACGTCGTCGGCCACCGCGGCCACGCGCCCCACCCCTTCGTTGCCGCCCACCGCCGGCAGCGGCGGCAGCGAACCGTACTCGCCGGTCAGGGTCAGTACGTCGGACGGATTGATCGGCGCGGCCAGCACCTCCACCAGGGCCTGGCCCGGGGCCAGGGCGGGAAGGTCGAACTCGACGGCTTCGATGACATCCTGCGGCACCGGGCCGCGCTGGGTGTAACGGGCGTGCTTCATGCTGCACCTGGAGTCGGGACGGACCCCCGAGGATACGTCGCTTCGCGTGCAGGGGATGGAACTGCGACACCGCCCTGCCCGGCCGGGTCCGCGTGCGCGCCGGCCCAAGGTGTGACAGCATGCGCGCCCAGCCCCCGCCCGCGCGTTCGCGCACCCCTCCATGCGCCTGAACAAGCACATCAGCGACTCCGGCCTCTGCTCCCGGCGGGAAGCCGATCGCCTCATCGCCGCCGGCAAGGTCAGCGTCAATGGCATCCGCGCCCGCATCGGCAGCGAGGTCGGGGAAGGCGACAAGGTCCTCGTCGACGGACAGGCGCTGCCCACGCGCGCGGCCGCCAGGGGCAAGCGCCAGCATGTCTACATCGCCCTGAACAAGCCGGTCGGCGTGACCTGCACCACCGAAGCGGGCGTGAAGGGCAACATCGTCGACTTCGTCGGCCACGACCGCCGCATCTTCCCGGTCGGTCGCCTGGACAAGGACTCCGAAGGCCTGATCCTGCTGACCAGCAACGGCGACATCGTCAACGAGATCCTCCGCGCCGAGAACAAGCTGGAGAAGGAGTACCTGGTCGCGGTGAACCACGCCGTGACCGACGAGTTCCTGCGCGCGATGGCCCGGGGCGTGCCGATCCACGGCCAGACCACCCTGCCCTGCCGGACCAGCCGACTGGCGCGTTTCGGCTTCCGGATCATCCTGGTGCAGGGCCTGAACCGGCAGATCCGCCTGATGGCCGCGCACTTCGGTTTCCGGGTGAAACAGCTGGTGCGCGTGCGCATCGGCAACGTCAAGCTGGCCCACCTCAAGCCGGGGCAATGGCGCAACCTCACCGACGCCGAACTGCAGGGCCTGCTGCCGCACCGCACCGAGTGGTGAGCGCGCCCGGACGCGGGATTCAACGAGGCAGTGGCGTCAGTTTCAGCAGCCGCGCGTTGCCGCCATCCTCCAGCAGCCATATCGCGCCATCCGGTCCCTGTTCGACCTCGCGGATGCGGCTTCCCATCGGATAGCGCTTGAGTTCATGGGCCTTCGTTCCCTCGAACTCGATGCGAATGAGCGCTTGCGAGGCCAGGCCGCCGATGAAGCCATCGCCGTAGAAGTACGGGAACGCATCCGCGGTATAGACGATGAAACCGGAGGGTGCGATGACCGGCGTCCACGCGACTTCCGGTGCGTTGAGGTCGGGCCGGGTGTCGTGGTCGGGGATCGGAGTGCCGTCGTAGTGGTCGCCCTCCGAGACCAGCGGCCAGCCATGGTTCGCGCCCCGCTCCGCCCGGTTCAGCTCGTCCCCGCCCGCCGGCCCCATCTCATGGGTCCACAATCGCCCGCCCACGTCGAACGCGATGCCCAGCATGTTGCGGTGGCCGAGCGACCATACCTGCGCCGCGACGCCGCCCTGGGCATGGAACGGGTTGTCCGTGGGCGCGCTGCCGTCGGGGTTGAGCCGGATCAGCTTGCCGAGGTTCGACTGCATGTCCTGGGCCGGGTCGAACTTCTGCCTGTCGCCGGAGGTGATCCAGAGTTTCCCCTCGGGCCCGAACGCCAGGCGATGGCTGTAGTGACCCGAACCGGTGACCTTGGGCACCTGCCGCCAGAGCACCCGCAGGTCGGCGAGGTGGCCGCCCCCGCCGGCATCGAGTTCCAGTTGCGCGCTCGCCACGGCGGCGCCGCGCAGGTCGCCCCCACCCGGCTCCACGTAGCTGATCAGGATGCGACGGCTGCTGTCGAACCGGGGGAACAGGATGACGTCGCCCAGCCCCCCCTGCCCGACGACATCAACGGGAGGCAGGCCGGTGATGGTGCCCGTCTGGCCGGTGGCGGGATCGAACAGGCGCAGCTGCCCCCCTTTCTCGGTCACCAGGAGGCGTCCGTCCGGGAGGAAACACATGGCCCAGGGTCGATCGAAACGCGCCATCTCGCTGATGTCGAATGGCACGTCGGGCTCGACCGAGGCCGGCAACGGCCCCCCCGTGTTCATCACCTTGCCTGCCGGAGGGGCGGACGCGGACCCGGCCGGCCGCGAAGCGGGCGCTCCGACCCGAGCGCCTGCCTTCCCCAGTACGGCAGCGCTGCCCGCGCGAATCGCCAGCGACGCGTCCTGGTCGACCTCCGGCGCGGGTGGCTGGCAGGCGACCAGCGCCGACGCCAGGACGACACATGCGGCCATGCGAAACCTCTGCATTGTCCCACTCCATCGTCCAGGGTCCGGCTTCATGGATACACCCATGCACGTCAACGTGTCGACACGCTGCGCCATCCTCTCCTGTTCAGGCGCGGTGCCCCCGCCCCGCGTCGAAGAACCCAGGCTCAGTGCGGAGCGATCGGGCGCGACACCCAGGCCATCGCCGCGTCGCGCTCGGCGGGCTCGAACGTCTGCAACTCGATCCCCGGGACCAGCATGCCGGTGAAGCTCGAGACCCGTGCCAGCCATTCGCGCTCGGTGACCATGGCCGAACGCGCGAAGCGCTTGAGTTCGCCCAGCTTGCCCAGGCCGTAGCGGACGTCCTTGGCCATGGCCTCGGCACTCATGCCGGTGAGGCCGGTGAGGTCGGTGAAGATGCCGATGCGCGGATTGAGCGAGAGCTTCGTCTCGACCGCGCCGATGCAGGTGTCGTAGTCCTCGCCGGTCAGTTGGCCGGTGAAGTGGAAGGCGGCCACGTGCGGCGCGACCTGCAGGATTTCGATCACCACGGACTCCCGGTTGGACGGGACCCCACGCTAGCCCGGCCCCCGTCGAACCAACGTCAAGGGCCGGGCGAACCAACGTCAAGGGCCGGGCTTCAGCCACGGCCGCGGCGAACCTGCGATCATGGCGCATGAATCCCGCCCCCGATTTCGCGGCACTGCCGCTGTCCCCGCCCCTGCTGCAGGGCGTCGATGCCATGGGCTTCGCCGCGATGACGCCGGTGCAGGCCCAGGCCCTGCCGGCCATCCTGGAAGGCCGCGACGTGATCGCCCAGGCACCCACCGGCAGTGGCAAGACCGCCGCGTTCGGACTCGGCCTGCTGCACCGGCTCGATCCGGCCAACTCCCGCACCCAGGCGCTGGTGCTGTGCCCCACCCGGGAACTGGCCGACCAGGTCGGCAAGCAGCTGCGCCGGTTGGCCGTGGGCATCCCCAACGTGAAGGTGTCGGTGCTCTGTGGCGGGATCCCGCTTGGGCCGCAGCTCGCTTCGTTGTCGGCGCACGACCCGCAGGTGGTGGTCGGCACGCCCGGGCGCATCCAGGAACTGGCGAAGAAGAAGGCCCTGCACCTGGGCGGCATCCGCACCCTGGTGCTCGACGAGGCCGACCGCATGCTGGACATGGGCTTCGAGGAGGCGATCCGCGACATCGTCAAGCGCACGCCCCCCGATCGCCAGGGCCTGCTGTTCTCGGCGACGTTCCCCGAGGCCATCCGCGAACTGGGCACCGCGATGCTGCGCGATCCGCTGCAGGTCAGCGTGGAAGGCGCCGGCCAGGCGCCCGACATCGAGGCGCTGTTCTTCGAAGTCGAGCCCGGTCGCAAGGCACCGCTGCTGGCGGCCCTTCTGCTGGCCTACCGTCCCGAATCCTGCGTGGTGTTCTGCAACATGCGCCGCGACACCGAGGAAGTGGTCGGGTCGCTCGCGCACTACGGTTTCAGCGCCCTCGCCCTGCACGGCGACATGGAACAGCGCGACCGCGACGAGGTGCTCGTGCGCTTCGCCAACCGGAGCTGCAGCGTGCTGGTCGCGAGCGACGTCGCCGCGCGCGGCCTGGACGTGGAGGACCTCTCGGCGGTGGTCAACTACGAACTGCCCACCGACGTCGACACCTACCGCCACCGGATCGGGCGCACCGGTCGCGCCGGGCGCAAGGGCCTGGCCCTGAGCCTGTGCACGCCGCGCGAGCGCGAGCGCGCCCTGCGGATCGAGGACGACCAGGGCCAGCCGCTGCGATGGGAGCGCGTGCAGCCGCTGTCGGGCAAGCCGGGCAAGGTGCCGCCGGCCGCGATGGCCACGCTGCGCATCGACGCCGGCCGCAGCGACAAGCTCCGCCCGGGCGACATCGTCGGCGCCCTGACCGGCGACGCCGGCCTGCACAAGGACGCGATCGGCAAGATCGACGTCTACGCCACCCGCAGCTACGTCGCGATCGCCCGGCCCCAGGCCGCCGCCGCGCTCGAGCGCCTGCGCGCGGGCAAGATCAAGGGGCGTCGCTTCCGGGTCAGTCGCCTCTAGTCCACCGGGCCGCGCGCTGGCCTACCAGACGAGGTCGTCCGGCACCGGGAAGCGGCGGTAGTAGTCGTCTTCCTCGTCCGCGCCCGGCGCGGAATCACCGCCATGGTCGAGGACGATCGCCGACGGATCGCGCTCACGGATACGCTCGGCGGCCGCGCGCGGCACAAGCGCGTGCGCGTCACCGTGCCGTACGATCAGCAAGGCGCCCCGGGCCAGCAGGCCGCGCTGGTCGGCGTCCACGTACACACGGCGAATCGCGCCGCCGTCCTCGAAGGCATAGGCGATGTCGCCCCCGGCCCGTACCTGGTGGGCCTCCACGATCTGCGCGACCTGGGCACGCAGTTCGCGCTCGCGCGCCTGGGCATTGCGCTCGGCCGCCAGTTGCCGGTCGCGCTCGGCGCGTTCGGCCTGCAGGCGCCGCGCGTCGACGCGGTCGACATCCACGCTCGCCGGCGCCTTGCCCTGGCGCTGCTTCTGCTGCTCGCGCACGGCCTTGGCCACCTGGCTCTTCTTGGCCAGGCCGGCCTTGAGCAGTTGCTCCTGGAGGGGATTTCGCATGGCACTACCGGAAGGAAAACGTCACGACCTGCATTGTAGTGGCCCCAGTGGTCCGGCCGCAGGGGCGGCCCTCAACGGCGCGCGCCACGGTCACGCAGAACCGCGGCGCTCCGGTTCCGGGGCGGCCATCGGCGCCGGCAGCGAAACGTCCGCGTGCGCATCGCCGCGCGCCTGCCGGGTTTCGGCGTCCCCCGCGAGCACCGCGCCCCAGCGGCGCAGGCGTTCGAAACCGTGCAGGAACAGCGCGACCCCGGCCAGCGCGACGGCCAGGCCGGTCCATCCCATCGCGCTCCACTGGTTGTGGCAGGTCCAGACGAACTGGCCGACGCACAGGATCGCGACGAACACCAGGGTCGGCCGGCGCCCGATCAGGCCCACGACCAGCGCACCCAGCGGGGCGCCGAGGGCCACTACCGGCGCCGCCGCCAGCCAGTTGCCGAAGACGCCCGGCTGGACGCCGGTGAAGGCGAGCTTGATGCCGATCCCCAGCACCGACGTGAATGCCATGATCACCACCGACGTGGGGATCGCGATCTTGAGGTCGGCCCGGCACAGCAGCACCAGTGCGGCGTACAGCACCATGTCGATGCCCACCCCGGTCACCGCCGCGACGCTCGCCGCGGCCAGTACGCCGATCACCACGCCGACCCGGAAGTCCCAGCGCTCGTCGAAGTCGGTCATGCCGCTGTGACCGGCGATCTCCCGGATGCGGTAGAGGTGCAGCAGGCCGAAGCTCGCCCAGACCACCGCGAAGACGAGCTTGATCCACAACTCGGGTACGTGCGGTGCGACGAGGAAGATGCCGGCCGGCAGCCCGAACAGGGTGCCGAGCATGGCGCCCTTGAGCATCGCCCAGGCCAGGGGCTGCCGCCGCGCGAGGATGAAGATGCTCGCGCTGGTCATGCCGATCGACTGGACGGCGAAACTGAAGTCGCGTCCCAGCGTCGCCGGCAGCTCGAACAACAGCACCAGGATCGGGAAGCCCACCGTCCCCCCTCCCATCGGCGTGGAACCGGCGATGTAGCTGCCGAAGGCCATCGACAAGGCCATCGGCCAATGCGCCAGCGCCTCGGTCCAGTAACCGCGGCCGAAGACCAGCCAGGCCCAGGTGCCGTAGAACAGCGCCAGCCACAGGAACCAGATCCAGAGGTGGCGGCGCGGCGGGGCTTTCAGGGACATGCAAGGGGCAACCGGCGGATCGATGGCCCATTGGAGCATCGACCGCGGCGTTTGGCGAGCCCGCTCAGCGGGCCATGCATTGGCGCCAGCGGGTATCGACGCGGTTGGCGAACCAGGCCGTGGTCAGCTCGCGCGTGATCTTGGGGCTCTCGAGCTTGATCCCGGGCAGCACCGCGCGCGGCAGCGGTCCGCCACGAGCCTGCTCGGCGAGCGCGAAGACCCCGCGGTAGAGGTCTTCGTCCTCGAACTCGAGGCGGTCGCCGCGCTCGAGCGCGCGCCTGATCGCGCGGTCGTCCAGGCCCAGCCGCGGGCCCAGCACGCGTACCGCGCGCTCGGTGCTGCCGGGCG
>NZ_VICE01000083.1 GCF_006546775.1 Marilutibacter aestuarii | reverse complement strand
GCGCCTGCACGCCGTCCGCGAGACAGGGCCGGCCCAAGCGGCGGCGGCGCGAGCGACGGCGGCGGCCAACGCGCTCGACCCGGGTGCGCTTCGTGAGCTTGCCCAGCAATTGGCGCTCGACGGGGGCACCGAGGCGATGCTCGCCACGGGGGTGGATGGCATCCGGGCGCGCCTGTCGACCCGGCCCGGGACGCAGCGCCTCAAGGCCGGTTCGTCGAGCTGGGCGAGCGTCGGCCCACTCACGCTGGCGTTCGACGGTCCGGGCATTTGCCCCGCGCATCAACCCTGAGCTCGGGCGCACCGGCTACGGTCGCCGTCGCTGGGCGCTACCTCGCCAGCCAGCGGATCATGCGGTCGACCCAGCCCGTGTACGGCGGCCTGAGCAGGTCGCTGGCGGCGAGGCGGGACTGGTGGAAGACCGGCAGCAGCTTGCTGAAGGTGTCGAAGCCATGGCGCCCATGGAGCATGCCCATGCCGCTGGGCCCGACGCCGCCGAAGGGCAGCCCGTGCACGCCGAAATGCAGCAGGGTGTCGTTGACGGTGACGCCGCCGGCCGGCACCTCCGAGAGGATCCGCTCGACGCTCGCCCGGTCATGGCTGAACGGATACAGCGCGAGCGGGCGCCCGAAGACATTGGCGCGGGCGATCGCCTCGTCCAGCGTCCCGTACGGCAGCACCGGCAGGATCGGCCCGAAGATCTCCTCCTGCATCACCGCCGCATCGTCGCCGGGCGCCAGCACCAGCGTCGGCGGGAACAGGCCGGCTTCGGCGTCGGGCGAGGCGGCGCCGAAAGGTTCGACCACCGCCAGCCCGCGCGCGCGCGCGTCCGCGACGAGGCCGTCCAGGCGCTCGTACTGCCGGGCGTTGATGATCCGCGTGTAGTCGCGCGGCGAGGCCAGCGCCCCGTAGCGCGCCCGCAGCTCGCCGACCAGGGCCGCGACGAAAGCCTCCTGGCGCGCCGCATCGATGAGCACGTAGTCGACGCCGATGCAGGTCTGCCCGGCGTTGAACCACTTGCCGGTGGCGATGCGCGCGGCCGCCTTCTCGACCGGGTAGTCCGCGCAGACCAGCGCGGGCGCCTTGCCGCCCAGCTCAAGCGTCACCGGGGTCAGGTTCGGCGCCGCGGCCGCCATGACCTTGCGGCCGACCGCGGTCGAACCGGTGAACAGCAGGTGGTCGAAGGGCAGCGCGGCGAACGCCTCGCCAACGGCGGGACCGCCCAGGGCGACGGCGACGCGATCGGCGGGGAACACGTCGGCCAGCAGCTCGCGCAGCCAGGCGCTGGTGCGCGGCGTGTGCTCGGAGGGCTTGAGATAGACGTGGTTGCCGGCGGCGATCGCCGACACCAGCGGCATCAGGGCGAGGTTCACCGGATAGTTCCACGGCGACAGGATCCCCACCACGCCCAGCGGCACCGGGCGCACCTGGGCGCGGGCCGGCCAGAAGCGCCAGCCGGTGCCCACGCGCCGCGGTCGCGACCACGCGCGCAGGTGGGCCAGCGCGTCGTCGATCGCCGACAGCGTGACCATGGCTTCGGATATCCGGTTCTCGTGCTCGGAGCGGTGGCCGAAGTCGGCGCGGATCGCCGCGTCCATCGCATCGATCCGTGCACGGAACGCGTCGCGCAGGCGGACGAGGTCGTCGCGCCGTTGCGACAGCGCGGGCCTGTGCGCCTGCCACGCCACGCGCAGGGCACGATGGGTCGCGTTCAATTGTTCGGGCGTGGTGTCGGCGGCGATGTCCATGCCGGCAGTCTAGACAAGCCGCCATTCGCGGACGATGAAGCCGCGCGGCGCCGCCGCCCAGCGGCTAGAATCGGCGCATGACCCTGCGCCCCTACCTCGATACGTTTCCCAGCCTCGGCGAGCGCGTGTACGTCGACCCCGCCGCGACCGTGATCGGACAGGTCGAACTGGAGGACGATGTCTCCATCTGGCCCGGCTGCGTGGTCCGTGGCGACGTCAACACCATCCACATCGGCGCGCGCAGCAACATCCAGGACGGCACCATCGTCCACGTCACCCACGAGGGGCCGTTCACCCGCCCGGGTGGCCTGCCAACGGTGATCGCCAACGACGTCACCGTCGGCCACGGCGCGATCATCCATGCCTGCACGATCGGCGAGTTCGCCCTGGTCGGCATGGGCGCGTGCGTGCTCGATGGCGCGACCGTCGAGCCCTACGGCTTCGTCGGCGCCGGCGCGGTGATCCCGCCGGGGAAGACCGTCGGCGAAGCCGAACTGTGGCTTGGCAATCCGGCGCGCTTCGTGCGAAAACTGGGGCCACGCGAAATCGAACAGCTGCAGTACAGTGCGCAGCACTACGTCCGGTTGAAGGATCGGTACCTCGGCGTCACCGGCACCTGAGGACATCGCCGCGGCCTGGCGCCGCGGCACGGGGGGATGGGTGAAGGGAACGACCACGGGGACACATGGCAGGGAAGCGCGCTGAGATTGGAACGACGGGGGCCGGGATGCCGGGGACACCGGTGCTCGACACCTGTCGCGACGTCGTCACGCCCGAGGGCGTGGCACTGCGCCTGCCCGCGGCAGGCCCGATGCCGCGCGCGCTGGCCTGGCTGGTCGACTTCGCGATCCGCTGCGCGGCGTTCTTCGTCGTCAGCGTGGTGGTCACCCTGCTCGGCAAGGCCGGCATGGGCCCGCTGGCGATCGCGCTGTTCGTGATCTTCTGGATCTACCCGATCGCGTTCGAGGCCCTTTGGAACGGCCTGACCCCGGGCAAGCGCCTGCTCGGCCTGCGCGTGGTCGCCGGCAACGGCGCACCGGTCGGCTGGCTCGCGGCCATCGCGCGCAACCTGCTGCGCGTGGTCGACATGCTGCCCTTCGGCTACACCATCGGCCTGCTCGCCGGTTTCGCCGACCCCTGGGGCCGCCGCCTCGGCGACATGGTGGCCGGCACCCTGGTCGTGCACACGCCGCGCGCGCCCGCGCCCCGCGCCGTCGCGCCTCAGGCCGCGATGCCCCCGCCGGTGCCGCTGCTGCCGCATGAACAGGCCGCCCTGATCGCCTATGCCGAGCGCGCACCACGCCTGAGCATGGAGCGTCAGGTGGAACTGGCCGAACTGGCCTCGCCCTGGCTCGGCGCGCGCGGACCCGTTGCCATCGATCGCCTGCAAGCGATCGCCAACGGCTTGCTGGGCCGATGAAGCAGGAACGCTTCGTCCAGCGCCACGAGGCCGAGTGGCAGGCGCTCGAGGACTGGCTCGACGCACGCAGCGTGGCCCGCAAGGCACGCCGGGAGCGCCGCGGCTGGGAGGGCCTGCGCGATCACGAAATGCCGGCCAGGTACCGGCGCCTGTGCCAGCACCTCGCCCTCGCCCGTCGCCGTGGCTACAGCGCGGTACTCACCCAGCGGCTCGAGGACATCGTCCTGCGCGGGCATGGCGTGCTGTACCAGACGCCGCCCCCGCGCTGGCAGTCCGCGCTGGAGTTCCTGGTGGCCGGTTTCCCGCGCCTGGTGCGCGCCGAGCGCGGTTGCATGCTGGCCTCGCTGCTGCTGTTCGCGCTGCCGCTGGCGACGATCTTCATCGCCATCCAGCTGCGGCCCGAGATCGCCGCGTCGCTGTTCGAACCGCAGCAGCTGGCCCAGTTCGAGCACATGTACGACCCCGCCGACCCGGAGCGCGCGCTGGGCCGCGACAGCGAAACCAACCTGATGATGTTCGGCCACTACATCTGGAACAACATCAGCATCGGCTTCCGTACCTTCGCCAGCGGCCTGCTCGCCGGCATCGGCTCGGTGCTGGTGCTGGTGTTCAACGGCATCACCATCGGCGGGGTCGCCGGGCACCTGCAGGCGGTGGGCCACGGTGACCCGTTCTGGCGTTTCGTCGCCGGCCACTCGGCCCCCGAGCTGACCGCGATCGTGATCGCCGGCGGGGCCGGCCTGCGGCTGGGCCTGGGGCTGGTCGCGCCCGGCAGGCGGCGGCGCATCGACGCCCTCGTCGAGGGCGGCATGCGCGGCGCGCGGCTGTGCGTGGGCATCTTCGCGATGCTCCTGTTCGCGGCCTTCGTCGAGGCGTTCTGGTCCTCGATCAGCTGGATGCCGGCGTGGATCAAGTACGCCGTCGGCGCCGCCCTGTGGGCCGGCGTGCTGGGCTGGCTGCTGCTCGGCGGCCGCCACCTGGGGCCGCTCGGTGCGGAAGACGACCTGGGCACCGGCGCATGAACCTGGAGTCGCTGACCGTCGCCCTGCGTCCGCGCACCGCCTGGGAGGCGGTGGAACTGGGCACCGCCCTGGCCCGCCGCCATGCCACGGCGATCTGGGTTCCCTGGCTGCTGGCGAGCGTGGTGGTGTTCACCGCCGTCAACGCCCTGGCCTGGGGCGTGGGCATGATGTGGCTGGCGCCGCTGACGATGTGGTGGCTCAAGCCGGCCTTCGACCGCATCCCGCTGTACGTGTTGTCGCGCGCGGTGTTCGGTACCGTCCCCCGCGCCGCCGACACCCTGCGGGCACAGTTCACCTGGGGCCTGCGCTGGCTGCTGCCCTACCTCACCTGGCGCCGACTCAGCCCGGTGCGTTCGATGAACCTGCCCGTCGACCTGCTCGAGGGCGGCCAGGGCGCCGAAGCGCGGGCACGCCGGCGCATCCTCGTCGGGCCGAGCTATGGCGTCGCCTCGCTCACCACGCTGCTGTGCGTGCATTTCGAGCTCGCCGTGTACCTGGGCACGATCTCGCTGGCGCTGCTGTTCGTACCGCCCGAGTACCTGGCCCGCACCGCGCAGGGCCTGTGGGAGGCGATGCAGGCACCGCCGACCTGGCTGGACCTGACCACGAACGCGGTCTACTGGCTGGCGGTCACGCTCATCCAGCCGTTCTACGTCGGCGCCGGTTTCGGGCTCTATCTCAACCGGCGCACCGAGGTTGAGGCCTGGGACATCGAGATCGTGCTGCGCCGCCTGGCCGCGCGCCTGGCCCGGGCCGGCGCGCCGCTGCTGCTGGCCCTCGCCCTGCTCGGTCCGGCCGCGCTCGCACCGGCATGGGGCCAGGACACCGGCGCAGGCGACGGCCCTGTCGTACAGGACGCCGGAGAAGCGGACGCGGACGAGGCGGGCGAGGACGTGACCGGCGGCCCGGCGACCCTGCCCGCGGTGTTCGGCGAGGTCGCCGACGATGCCCCGCTGCGCGAGGCGGTGGCGCGCGCTTACGAGGATCCGACGGTCTCGCCCAAGCGCACGGTCACCACGTGGAAGCCGATCAAGGACGACGAGGACGAAGAGAAGAAGCCCCGGGACATGAGCACGCTGGCGCGATTCGGCGAGGCGATCGGAAAGGCCATCGCCCTGGTCGGCGAATACGGGCTGTGGTTCCTGCTGGGCATGCTGGTGGTCGTGCTGCTCGTCACCGCCCGGCGCTGGCTGCCGTGGCTGCGCCGCGGCATGCGTCGCCCCGTGCGCGAGGACAGTGAGATCGAGCACACCCCGACCCCAACGCCCGCGCCTCTGCCCGACGACATTCCCGCCGCCGTGCGCCGGCTCTGGCAGGCCGGCCACCCGCGCGACGCGCTGGCGCTGCTGTACCGCGCGAGCGTCGCGGCGATGAGCGCGCGCGCCGACGTGGTGCTGGTCCCAGGCGCGACCGAGGCGGCGGTGCTGCGCGCGTCGCGCCGCATGCGCGAGCCGGCCGACCGCGAGGCTTTCGAGGCGATGGTGCGGCAATGGCAATACGCCGCCTATGCCGGCCGCCTGCCGTCCGAAGAGGCATTCGAGGCGCAACTGGCCCTGCTGGCCGATCGTTTCCACTGGCGCCCGGGGGCGGCGCCGTCCACGCAGGTGCCGGCATGAGCCCGCGTAACCGCGGCATCGCGCTCGGGCTGGCGATCGGCCTGCCGCTGGCCATCGCCCTGGGCACGTGGTGGTTCACGACGCACGAGCAGGTCGAGGAGGAGGTCGACCTGCCGCCGTTCGGCGAATACACCTACAACCCGCTCTACGTGCTCGGCCTGTCGCTGCGCGAGGCCGGCTGGACGGTCGACATGCGCCAGCGCCTGGACGGCGGCGAGGTCGCGCCCGGCGGGCGCGACACCGTGCTCCTGCTCAACGACCCGCGCCGCCTCTCCGCAGCCGACAGCCGGGCGCTTCTGGACTTCGTCGAAGGCGGCGGGCACCTGATCGTGCGCACGCCTCCGCCGGAGGGGCTGACCGTGGAGGCCAACGCGCCGCTGCTGGAGGCCGTCGGCGTGAGCCTGGGCCGCTCGGCCGGGTGCACACCGCTGATCGTCGAAGGCGAAGACTCGCACGTGGAGTTCTGCAGCGGTCGTGCCTTCGACCTGTCGACCCGCCCCCCCGTGGCGTGGGAGCCGGACGCCCTGAACGGCCACCCGGTCGATGCCGGCGGCGTGCCGGACCCGGCATCCGCGGCGGTGGACGCCTATCCGGTCGACGGGCCGGGCGACGGACAGGCCGACGAGGGCGAAACAGGCGCACCGGCGAAACGCGGCAAGACCATCGCCAAGGCCGGGAGGTACGACGGGGGGGACGAGGAAGACCCGGTGACGGCCACGGTGCGCGCGCGCCGCGAAGCCCTTGCGGCGGCGAACGACGTCGGCCGCTATGTCTACGCCCGCCTGCCGCATGGCCGCGGCAGCGTGGACGTGGTCGCCGAACTCGACTTCCTGACCAATGAAAAGCTGCGCGACGCCCCCCACGTTGCGTTGACCCGCCAGTTGTTCGCCCCCAACGACCGCGCCGGCACCGCGCACCTGCTCTACGCGGCGGAGATGCCGTCGCTGTGGCGTTGGCTGTTCCTGCACAGCTGGATGGCCTGGCTGCCGCTGCTGCTGGCCCTGTTCGCCTGGCTGTGGGCGCGCATGCCGCGCTTCGGCCCGCTGCTGCCCTCGCCGCCCGGCGAGCGTCGCTCCCTGCTCGAGCACGTGCGCGCCAGTGGCGACCTGGCGTGGCGCTACGGCTACGGCCATGTGCTGCACGAGGCCGTGCGCGCCGCGTTCATGGCCCGCCTGCGCCGCCGCGACCCGCAGGCCGCCGCGCTCGAGGGCGATGCGCAGGCGGTGCTGATCGCCGAGCGCTTCGGCATGACCCCCAACGACGTGCGCGACGCCCTGTCGACGCCCCCCGCCCGCGACCCCGCGGCCTTCCGCGCCCGGATCGCCACCCTGATCCGCCTGAGGAACCAGCTATGAATCCTGCCGACCATCCCCTGCCTCCCGACACGCCGACCGGAGGTCCCGCGCCCGCGATGGCCACCCCGGCCGCGCCCGCGCCCGCGCCGCTGACCGGCGCCGCGCTCAGCGAACGCGCCGCCGCGATCCGCGAGGAAGTAGGCAAGGCCTTCATCGGCCAGGCCGAGGTGCTGGACCAGATCCTGATCGCCCTGCTTGCCGGCGGCCATGTGCTGATCGAGGGCGTGCCCGGGCTGGGCAAGACGCTGCTGGTGCGCGCGCTGTCGCAAGCGCTCGACTGCGGCCATGCACGCGTGCAGTTCACGCCCGACCTGATGCCCAGCGACATCAGCGGCCACGCGGTCTGGAACCCCAAGAGCGAGACCTTCAACATCCGCCGCGGGCCGATCTTCACCCACCTGCTGCTGGCCGACGAGATCAACCGCGCGCCGGCCAAGACCCAGTCGGCCCTGCTCGAGGCGATGGCCGAACTGCAGGTGACCATCGAAGGACGCAGCTTCCCGCTGCCGCCGCCCTTCCTGACCCTGGCCACGCAGAACCCGGTCGAGCAGGAAGGCACCTACCCCTTGCCCGAAGCGCAGCTGGACCGCTTCCTGCTCAAGGTGCTGATCGGCTATCCCAGCCGCGCCGACGAGATCCGCATGGTCGGTACCGTCAGCCAGGGGCGCAACGCCGCCGCCTTCGACCTGGCGCGCGTCCAGCGCGCGGCCGGGCCGGAGGACATCGTGGCGATGCAGGCCGGCACCGCGCTGGTGACCGTCGACGAGGCGGTGATCGACTATGCCGTGCGGATCGTGGCCGCGACCCGCGACTGGGCGGGCATCGCGATGGGCGCCGGCCCGCGTGGCAGCCTGGCCCTGGTGCGTGCGGCCCGCGCGCAGGCGGTGCTGTCGGGACGCGACTTCGTGACCCCGGACGACGTCCGCGAGATCGCCCTGCCCGCGCTGCGCCACCGCATCGCGCTGGCGCCGGAACTGCAGATCGAGGGCCAGTCGCCCGACGACGTGCTCAAGGCCCTGCTGGCCAAGGTCGAGGCCCCGCGCCAGTGACGCCGGCCACGCCATGAGCCCGCCCCTGCCCGCCACACCGTCGCGACGGCTGCCGCGTCCTGCCCCAGCCCTGCTGGGCGGGCTGGTCGCATGGGCGCTGTGCGGCCTGGCCGCCAGCGCCGGCGCGTTGCCGGCCAGCGCCTGGTGGGGGGCCGGCGGCGTGTTCCTGGCGGTCCTCCTGCTCGACCTGGCGCGGCTTTGGCGCCGGCCCTTGCCGGCGGTACGGCGCACGATCCCCGACACCTGGCCGATCGGCGTCGAGCGCGCCGTCGTCCTGTCCCTGGAAGCCGCGGCGGCGCAGACCGTGGATGTGTTCGACCTGCACCCGGTCGGCTGGCGCATGGCCGGACTGCCCCGCCGCCTGGCGCTGCGCCCCGGCGAATCCAGCGCGCTGGAATACCGCCTGACCGCGAATGCGCGCGGCGACTTCCTGTTCGAGGGTGCGCACGTGCGGCAGCATTCGCCGTGGCGCTTGTGGACCCGCCTGCAAGTGGCCGGCGCGCCGCAGGCAGTGCGCGTATTCCCGAACTTCGCGCCGTTGGCGAAGTTCGCGATGTTCTCGGCCGAGCAGGCCTCCCGCCTGGTCGGCGCCCACCTCAAGCGCCGCCGTGGCGAGGGCACCGACTTCCACCAGATGCGCGAGTACCGGATCGGCGACAGCCTGCGCCAGATCGACTGGAAGGCCACGGCGCGCGCACGCAAGCTGATTTCGCGCGAGTACCAGGACGAGCGCAACCAGCAGCTGGTGCTGCTGCTCGACACCGGCCGCCGCCTGCTGGCGCGCGACGCGCTGGACGACGGTCGCGGCCTGGCCCATTTCGACCACGTCCTCGACGCTGCCCTGGTGGTGGCCTACCTGGCCCTGCGGCAGGGCGACGCAGTCGGCCTGCTCGCTGCCGGCGGCGACGGCGCCTGGGTACCGCCACGGCGGGGCGCGGGCGCCATCGAGGGCCTGCTGCGCGGCAGCTACGCATTGCAGCCCTCTCCGGTGGCGACCGATTTCCTGGCCGCGGCCACCGAGCTGTCGGTACGACAGCGGCGCCGTTCCCTGGTGATGCTGGTGACCAACCTGCGCGACGAGGACATGGATGACGTGCTCGCCGCGGTCTCGCTGCTGAAGAAGCGGCACCTCGTCTGCGTGGCCAGCCTGCGCGAGATCGCACTCGACCGCGCCCTCGCCGCGCCGGTCGAGGACCTGCCCGGCGCCGTGCACGCGGGCGCCACTGCCCGCTACCTGCAGCAACGCGACGCCGCCCACGAGGCCCTGCGCAACCACGGCGTGATGGTCCTGGACGTCACCTGCGAACAGTTGCCCGCGGCCCTCGTCGAGCGTTACCTGGCGGTCAAGCGCGACGGCCTGCTCTAGCGGCGCCGCGGGGCCCGCGGCGGTGGACGGTCCGGCCGGACGCCGCGGAAACGGGTCCGTGGCCGGCGCGAGGTGACAGGGGCCGCCGCCGTTGG
>NZ_VICE01000082.1 GCF_006546775.1 Marilutibacter aestuarii | reverse complement strand
TCATCCCAGCGAACGCTGGGATCCAGCCTCTCGCCTGCGGGACCAACGCCCGGATTGCCCGCCGTAGGATGGGTAGCGCGAAGCAAAACCCATCGCCTGTGGGCATACGGAACAACGACGATGGGTATCGCCTGCGGCTCCACCCAGCCTACGGCGCCGCGGATTGATCCGGCGGACGGATCGAATCTCCGTTAATGCCTGCCGGACCGCCGTCCCTGCAAACGCCGGGATCGTGCTTTTCGCCTAGACGGCGTGCTCCTGGGTTGGCCGAAATTCGATGGTGCAATGCGCTGCGCTTATTGCACCCTACGGCGGCTGACCTGGCTCAATCATGGCGGAAGCGGTGGGGCGAGACACGGCCGCTTGCGAGCCGCCGGCTCGCGCCGCGTCGAGCGCCCGCAGTCCACGACTGCGGGCCGGGAATCCTACAAACGGGGCGCGGTGGGATGGATTCGGGTCATCCTTGACCCTCACCCCTCGCTACGCGAGGGGCAGCCTGCGGCTGTCCCGATCGGCGTCCTGCCGATCGGTCGAACCCGGTGGGTGCGTCCACGCACCCCGACCCCCATACACGCAAAACGCCCCATGCGGGGCGCCTTGCGTGTATGGCGGAAGCGGTGGGGCGAGACGCGGCCGCTTGCGAGCCGCCGGCTCGCGCCGCATCGAGCGCCCGCAGTCTGCGACTGCGGGCCGGGAATCCCACGCATGGGCTCCGGCTCTGTTTCAGGCCCTGGATTACTCCAGCGCCCTGGCTCAATCATGGCGGAAGCGGTGGGATTCGAACCCACGAACGGTTTGACCCGTTGCCGGTTTTCAAGACCGGTGCCTTCAACCACTCGGCCACACTTCCGTGGCGCGCATTGTCGCATGGGGCCGGGGCGGATTCACCGGGTGGGACGGGGTCAGCCTCCCTCGCGCGACGGGACGCCGCCGCGGGTGAGCGCCAGGGGGTCAAGCAGGCGCTTGAGTTCCCGCGTCGACAGGCCGGTGGCCTCGCGGGCCACGTCCAGGACCGGGCGGCCTTCCTTGTAGGCCTGCTTGGCGATGGCGGCGGCCTTCTCGTAGCCGATGATCGGGTTGAGCGCGGTGACCAGGATCGGGTTGCGCGACAGCGCCTCGTCCACGCGCGCCTCGCGCACGGAGAGGCCCTCGATGGCGTCGTCGGCGAGGTGGCGCATGGCCCGCGACAGCAGGCCGATGCCGTCGAGCAGGTCGAGCGCGATCAGCGGCAACATCACGTTCAGCTGGAAATTGCCGCTCTGCCCGGCGACGGTGATCGCGGTGTGGTGGCCCATGACCTGCGCGCAGACCATCGCCACCGCCTCCGGGATCACCGGGTTGACCTTGCCGGGCATGATCGAACTGCCGGGTTGCAGCGCGGGCAGTTCCACGTCGCCCAGGCCGGCCAGGGGACCGGAGTTCATCCAGCGCAGGTCGTTGGAGATCTTCATCAGCGCCACCGCGAGCGCGTTGAGCTGTCCGGACATCTCGACGATGTCGTCCTGCGCGGCGATGCCCTCGAAGCGGTCGGCGGCCGGTTCGAAACGTTGCCTGGACAGGGTCGACAACTGACGCGCCATCCTCGGCGCGAAGCGCGGGTCGGCATTGATGCCGGTGCCGATCGCGGTACCGCCGATGGGCAGGCGGCGCAGGCGCACCAGACTGTCGGCGATGCGGGCTTCGGCTGAGGCCAGTTGCGAGGCCCAGGCGCCGAATTCCTGGCCGAAGGTCAACGGCATCGCGTCCATCAGGTGCGTGCGCCCGGTCTTGGCGACGCGCCGCAGGGACCGGGCGCGGCGCTCGACGGTCTTTCGCAGGTGGACCAGGGCCGGCTGCAGGTCCTCGCGCAGCGCCAGGCACGCGGCCACGCGGATGGACGTGGGCACCACGTCGTTCGAGCTCTGCCCCAGGTTCACGTGGTCGTTGGGATGGACCTTCAGGCGCTTGCCGGCGGCCAGATGGGCGATGACCTCGTTGGCGTTCATGTTGCTGGAGGTCCCCGAGCCGGTCTGGAACACGTCCACCGGGAACTGCGCGTCGTGGGCGCCGGAGGCCACCTCCAGCGCGGCCTTGCGGATCGCGGCGGCGGTGGTCCTGCCGAGCAGGCCGAGGCCGCCGTTGACCTCGGCCGCGGCCGCCTTGACCAGGCCGAGGGCGCGGATGAAGCCGCGCGGCATCGGCTGCCCGGAGATGCGGAAGTTCTGCACTGCGCGCTGGGTCTGCGCGCCCCACAGGGCGTCGGCGGGCACCTGCAGCTCGCCCATGCTGTCGTGTTCGGTTCGGGTGTCGGGCCTGGCCATGCGGTCCTCCTGGATCGATCCGCCCAGCCTACCCGGGATGACGTGCCCGGGCCGTGAGACGGGCCGCGACCACGCCGCCCGCCCGACGGCGTTAGAATGCGCGCCCGACCCACGATCCCGCCCTGCCAATGTCCGTCCAGACCCAGTTGACCGCCCTGTCCCCGCTCGATGGCCGCTACGCCGGCAAGGTCGATGCCCTGAGGCCGATCTTCTCCGAGTACGGGCTGATCAGGGCGCGGGTGAAGGTGGAGGTCGAATGGCTGCTCGCGCTGGCCGCCGAGCCGGGCATCACCGAGCTGGCGCCCTTCGGCGATGACGCCGCCGCGCGCCTGCGGGCGCTGGCCGATGGCCTGTCGGTGAACGACGCCGCGCGGGTCAAGGCCATCGAGGCCACCACCAACCACGACGTCAAGGCGGTGGAGTACTTCATCAAGGAACGCCTGAAGGACGACGCCGAGCTGGGCCCGGCGCTGGAGTTCGTGCATTTCGCCTGCACCAGCGAGGACATCAACAACCTAAGCTACGCGCTGATGCTCAACGAGGCCCGCCAGCACGTGCTGCTGCCCAAGCTGGACGAGCTGATCCAGGCGCTGCGCGCGATGGCGCACGAACACGCTGCCCTGCCGATGCTGTCGCGCACGCATGGCCAGACCGCCTCGCCGACCACGGTGGGCAAGGAAATCGCCAACGTCGTCGCCCGCCTGCAGCGCCAGGGCGAGACCCTGGCCGGCGCGCGCATGCCGGGCAAGATCAACGGTGCGGTGGGCAACTACAACGCGCACGTCGCCGCCTATCCCGAGGTCGACTGGCCGCGCTTCTCCGAGCGCTTCGTGCATTCGCTCGGCCTCAACTGGCAGCCCTACACCACCCAGATCGAGCCGCACGACGGCATCGCCGAGCTGTGCGACGCCCAGCGCCGGATCGACACGATCTGCATCGACCTGTCGCGCGACATCTGGGGCTACATCTCGCTGGGCTACTTCAAGCAGGCGGTGAAGGCCGGCGAAGTGGGCAGCTCGACCATGCCGCACAAGGTCAACCCGATCGACTTCGAGAACGCCGAGGGCAACCTGGGCATCGCCAACGCGCTGTTCGAGCACTTCGCCGCCAAGCTGCCGATCAGCCGCTGGCAGCGCGACCTGACCGACTCCACCACCCTGCGCGCGCTGGGCACCGCCTTCGGCCACGCGCTGATCGGCTTCGACGCCCTGCTGCGCGGCCTGGGCAAGCTCAGCGCCAACCCGGCGCGCCTGGCCGAGGACCTGGACGCCGCCTGGGAAGTCCTGGCCGAAGCCGTGCAGACGGTGATGCGCCGCCACGGCCTGCCCAACCCCTACGAACAGCTCAAGGCCCTCACCCGCGGCCAGCAGGGCATCAACGCCGCCTCCATGCGCGCCTTCATCGAGGGCCTGGACCTGCCGGCGGAGGCCAAGCAACCGCTGATCGACATGACCCCCGGCAGCTACACCGGCCTGGCCGAGCGCCTGGCCCGGGAGATCTGAGACACCCCGACCCACCCGTGCGGCGCGATCCGCCTCCCCCCGGACGTCCGACCATGAACCTGCTGCTCAACATCGACGTGCCGGACATCGCCACGGCCGAGGCCTTCTACGGCGCCGCTTTCGGCCTGCGCGCCGGACGCCGCTTCGGCGACGACGGCGTCGAGATGCTGGGCGCGGCGGTCCCCGTCTACCTGTTGCGCAAGGCCGCCGGCAGCACCGGCGCCGCGACGCGCGCGCGCGACTACCACCGCCACTGGACCCCCCTGCACGTCGACGTCGTCGTCGACGCGCTCGAACCCGCCCTCGACCGCGCGATCGCCGCCGGCGCCACCCGCGAGGGCGACATCCGCGAGGCCCGCTGGGGCCGCATCGCCACCATCGCCGACCCCTTCGGCCATGGCTGGTGCCTGCTGCAGTTCCTCGGCCGCGGCTACGACGAGATCCTCCCATGAGCCCCAGGTCCCGCCCCCCCGCCACCGGCGCGCGCAAGCGCGGCGCGGCGCCGCCGATCGAGGTCGATGCAGGCCGGCAGCCACCGCTGGGCATGCCCGCGGCGACGTTCCTGCGCGATTACTGGCAGAAGCGCCCGCTGCTGCTGCGCAACGCCTTCCCCGGCTTCGTCTCGCCGCTGGAACCCGAGGACCTCGCCGGCCTGGCCTGCGAGGAGGCCGCGCTCTCCCGGATCGTCAGCCACGACCGCGCGGGTGACCGCTGGCAGGTGCGCACCGGGCCGTTCGACGAGGCCGAGTTCCCCGGCATGCCCCGCCAGGACTGGACCCTGCTGGTGCAGGACGTCGACAAGTGGGATGCCGACGTCGCCGCGCTGCTCGCGCATTTCGACTTCCTGCCGCGCTGGCGCATCGACGACATCATGGTCTCCTTCGCCGCCCCCGGCGGCTCGGTCGGCGCCCATGTCGACCAGTACGACGTGTTCCTGCTGCAGGCGCAGGGCCACCGGCGCTGGCAGATCGACGCCGGCGACGCGCCGCCGCTGGAGTTCCGCCACGACGTCGAACTGAAGCTGCTGCGCGAGTTCACCCCCACCCACGACTGGGTGCTGGGCCCGGGCGACATGCTCTACCTGCCGCCGGGCGTGCCCCACCATGGCGTCGCCGAGGATGCCTGCCTGACCTTCTCGGTCGGCATGCGCGCGCCCTCGGCCGCCGAGCTGCTGGGCGACTTCGTGGACACCCTCGCGGCCGAGGCCGACGAGCGCCTTCGCTACCGCGACCCGGACCTCGCGCCGCCGGAAGATCCGGCCGAGATCGACGCCGCGGCCATGGAGCGCGCCGTCGAAGCGCTGAACATGCTGCGGATGAACGACCCCGAGCGCCTGGGCGACTGGTTCGGTCGCTTCATCACGCTCTATCGCAGCGCGGGCGAAGTCATGGCCGGCGGGCCGGCACGCTCGCGCATCGAAGTCGAGTGGGACCTGCGCAACGGCGCCACCCTCGCCCGCCATCCATGGTCGCGCATGGCCTGGCGTCGCAGCGCCACGGGCGGCCCGGCGCGGCTGTTCGTCAACGGCCAGGCGGCCGACGTGGGCGCCGCCGACGCCTCGATCATCGCCAACAACGCCAGCCTCGACGGCGCCACCTACGCGACGCTGTCGCAGGCGGGCCAGGACCGGGTGTTCGAACTCCTGCAGGATGGCCATTACCATCTGCTGACCGAGGACGACGAGGCCTGACCCGCATGAGCGACCCCGCACCCGCCTTCCGCGTCGAGGCCGTCGACTACGCCAGCGCCCTGCCCGAGCTGCGCCACGTGCGCGAGACGGTCTTCGTCCAGGAACAGGGCGTGCCGCTCGACCTCGAGCTCGACGCGATGGACCCGCAGTGCGACCACGTGCTGGCCCGCGACGCCGAAGGGCGGCCCATCGGCACCGGCCGCCTGACCCCCGAGCGCCGCATCGGCCGGATGGCGGTGTTGCCCGGGCACCGGGGCCAGGGCGTCGGCGAGGCCATGCTCGAGGCCCTGCTGGCGCGGGCACTCGCGCACCGCTGGCCTTCGGTCAGCCTGCACGCGCAGGCCGATGCCATTGCCTTCTACACCCGCCACGGCTTCCTGCCGCGCGGCCCGCGCTTCGAGGAAGCCGGGATCGTCCACCAGGACATGCACCGCTCGCTCGGCGTGCCGACCCCGGTCGAGGGTTTCGAGGCCGCGCGCGCCGCGCTTGTGGGCCTGGTCGCCCGGGCCCGGCGCGAGCTGTGCCTGCACACCCGCGAGCTCGATCCCGGCCTGCTCGACCGCCCGGAGATCATCGAAGCGATCCGCCGCCTGGTGCAGGACGGCGGCGAGCTGCGCGTGCTGCTGCGCGACCCCAAGGCCGCGCAGGACGCCCTGTCGCCACTGATAAGCCTTGGCCAGCGTCGCTCCTCGGCGATCGCATTCCGCGTGATCGAGGAGCCGGTGGACCTCAATTTCGCCGGCGCCTACGCCTTCAACGACCGCGGCGGCTGGTACTACCGTCCGCTGGGGCACCGCGTGGACGGCGAAACCCGCATCGACGACCCCGCCCGGGTCCGCCAGCTGCGAGCCGCGTTCCAGGAAATCTGGGAGCGCGCCCGGCCCTGCAGCGAATTCCGGGCGCTTGGACTCTGAGTCCCGCTTAACCCGCGACCCGCGATCGGTCCCATTCGACATAAGGGTGGTGGCCGAAGCCCCCCCGGCTAACGTTATAATTCCGTGTCTTGGCCCCCGTTAATGTCTCCGCACGCGTTCGACGCGGGCTGCCTCCCTCCCCCCAGAGTTTCCCGATGCCATCGTGGATAGCCTCCTAAAGCAGTTTTCCCAGTCGTCGCAGCTCGGCGCAAACGCCGCCTACATCGAAGACCTGTACGAGCAGTACCTGGTCGATCCCGACAGCGTCGGGGCGAAATGGAAGGCCTACTTCGACGACTTCAAGGGCCGTGAGGCCGGGGACGTGCCGCACTCGGCCGTGCTCGACAGCATCGCCGAGGCGGGCCGCCGTGCCGCCCGCGGTGCCGCTGCTTCGGGGATGGGCGACGAACGCGAGCGTTCGGTCGGCCGCCTGATCACTGCCTACCGGTCGCGCGGCCACCTCGCCGCGGAACTCGATCCGCTGGGCCTGTTCGAGAAGCCCGACGCGCCCGACCTGGACCTGCCGTTCCACCGCCTGAACAAGAGCGACTTCTCCGCCGAGTTCAGCACCGGCGGCGTCGCCGGCAAGGAACGCATGAAGCTGGGCGACCTGCTCGACCTGCTCAAGGCGACCTACACCGGCCCGATCGGCGCCGAGTTCATGCACATCTCCGACGCCGAGCAGCGCCGCTGGGTGTACGAGCGCCTGGAGAAGGCCGGCGGCAAGTACGGCCGCAGCAGCGAGGACAAGAAGCGCATCCTCGAGCGCCTGACCGCCGCCGAGGGCCTTGAGCGCTACCTGGGCACCAAGTACGTCGGCCAGAAGCGCTTCTCGCTGGAAGGCGGCGACGCGCTGATCCCGCTGATGGACACCATGATCCGCCGCGCCGGTTCCAACGGCGTGCAGGACATCATCATGGGCATGGCCCACCGTGGCCGCCTCAACGTGCTGGTCAACACGCTCGGCAAGCCGCCGCGCCAGCTCTTCGACGAGTTCGAAGGCAAGTTCGAGCACGTCCAGGACGACCGCGCCCACACCGGCGACGTGAAGTACCACATGGGCTTCTCGGCCGACATCGCCACCCCCGGCGGTCCGGTCCACCTGGCGCTGGCGTTCAACCCGTCCCACCTCGAGATCGTCGACCCGGTGGTCGCCGGCAGCGTGCGCTCGCGCCAGGTCCGGCGTGGCGAGAACGGCCGCGCGCAGGTGCTGCCGGTGCTGATGCACGGCGACGCCGCGTTCGCAGGCCAGGGCGTGGTGATGGAACTGCTGCAGATGTCGCAGGCGCGCGGCTTCGCCGTCGGCGGCACCGTGCACATCGTCATCAACAACCAGGTCGGCTTCACCACCAGCGACCGCCAGGACGCACGCTCCACGCTCTACTGCACCGACGTCGCCAAGATGGTCGGCGCGCCCGTGCTGCACGTGAACGGCGACGACCCGGAGGCCGTGGTCTTCTGCGCCGAGCTGGCGCTGGACTTCCGCAACACCTTCGGCCGCGACGTGGTCATCGACCTGGTCTGCTACCGCCGCCACGGCCACAACGAGGCCGACGAGCCGGCGGCCACCCAGCCGCTGATGTACCAGAAGATCCGCAAGCACCCGACGCCGCGCACGATGTACGCCGAGCGCCTGGTCGCCGAGGGCACCGTGACCGCGGACGAGGCCCAGGCCCTGGTCGACGCCTGCCGCGATCGCCTGGACGCCGGCGAGGTCGCCACCGAGCTGGCCGAGACCAAGTCCGACGAGTTCACCATCGACTGGCCGACCTTCCTCAAGGGCAAGCTCAGCGATCCGGTCGACACCACCTTCGACGGCAAGGCGCTGCGCCGCCTCGCGGAAGTGATCAACGAGATCCCCGACGAGGTCAAGCTGCACCCGCGCGTGGCCAAGATCTACGAAGACCGCCGCAAGATGGCCGGCGGCGAGCTGTCGGGCGACTGGGGCTTCGCCGAGAACCTCGCCTACGCGACCCTGCTCGAGGACGGCTACAAGCTGCGCCTGGTTGGCCAGGACTGCGGCCGCGGCACGTTCTTCCACCGCCACGCGATCCTGCACGAGCAGACCACCGACGAGTACATCCTGCCGCTGCGCCGGCTGGTGGACACGCCTTCGGACGTGACCATCATCGACTCGCTGCTCAGCGAGGAAGCGGTGATGGGCTTCGAGTACGGCTACTCCACCACCGACCCGATGACGCTGGACATCTGGGAAGCGCAGTTCGGCGACTTCGCCAACGGCGCGCAGGTCGTGATCGACCAGTTCCTGTCCTCCGGCGAGGCCAAGTGGAGCCGCCTGTGCGGCCTGGCGCTGTTCCTGCCGCACGGCTACGAAGGCCAGGGCCCGGAGCACAGCTCGGCGCGGCTCGAGCGCTTCCTGCAGCTGTGCGCGCTGGACAACATGATCGTCTGCACGCCGACCACGCCGGCGCAGGCCTACCACATGATCCGTCGCCAGATGCACATGACCACGCGCAAGCCGCTGGTGGTCATGACGCCCAAGTCGCTGCTGCGCCACAAGCTGGCCGTGTCGACGCTGGACGAACTGGCCGAGGGCGGGTTCCAGCAGCTCATCCCGGACAACGACGCCGACCCGAAGAAGGTCAAGCGCGTGGTGGTCTGCGGCGGCAAGGTTTACTACGACCTGCTCGAGCAGGCGCGCAAGGACGAACTCGACGACGTCGCGATCGTGCGCGTGGAGCAGCTGTACCCGTTCCCGCGCGAGCTGCTGTCGGCCGAGCTCAAGCGCTTCGGCAAGGCCACCGACGTGGTCTGGTGCCAGGAAGAGCCGCAGAACCAGGGCGCGTGGTACCAGATCCGCCACCACCTGACCCACTGCCTGCAGGGCAAGCAGGTGCTCCACTACGCCGGCCGCCTGCGCTCGCCTTCACCGGCGGCGGGGCATTATGCCGACCATGTCGTCGAGCAGGCCCAGCTCGTCGCCGATGCCCTGACCAACCCGCTGCAGGGCGACGCCAGCCCCGAATGACGCGGCCCCGGCCCGCGTCCCATCCCCCGCCACACGACATTCCATCTACGCAATCCAGGATGCCCGCCCCATGAGCACCGAGATCAAAGTTCCGGTACTGCCCGAGTCCGTCTCCGACGCCACCATCGCCACCTGGCACAAGAAGCCGGGCGACGCGGTGAAGCGCGACGAGAACCTGGTGGACCTCGAGACCGACAAGGTCGTGCTCGAAGTGCCCTCGCCGGTCGACGGCGTGCTCAAGGAGATCAAGTTCAACGAGGGCGACACTGTCACCAGCGAGCAGATCCTGGGCCTGGTCGAGGAAGGCGCCGCCGCCGAGGCCACCGAGGCTGCCCCGGCCGCGCAGAGCAAGAGCGCCGAGCAGGAGGCCCGCAAGCAGGAGGCCGACGCCAAGCCGGTGCAGCCCAAGGCCGAGGCCGCCAAGGCCAGCGCGCCGAAGGCCGCCGGCAAGACCGACGACCTGCCGCCGGGTGCGCGTTTCACCGCCGTCAGCCAGGGCATCGATCCGGCCGGCGTGGAAGGCACCGGCCGTCGCGGCGCGGTGACCAAGGAAGACCTGCTCAACTACGCCCGCAACGGCGGCGTCGGCCAGGCCGGCGGCGCGCGTCCGGAAGAGCGCGTGCCGATGACCCGCATGCGCAAGCGCATCGCCGAGCGCCTGATGCAGTCGAAGGAATCGATCGCCATGCTGACCTCGTTCAACGAGGTCAACCTGGGCAAGGTCATGGCCATGCGCAAGCAGCTGGGCGAGGCCTTCCAGAAGGAGCACGGCATCAAGCTCGGCTTCATGAGCTTCTTCGCCAAGGCCGCCGCCAACGCCCTCGCCCGCCACCCGGCGGTCAATGCCTCGGTGGACGGCGACGACATCATCTACCACGGTTACGCCGACATCTCGATCGCGGTGTCGACCGACAAGGGCCTGGTCACGCCGGTGCTGCGCAACGTCGAGCGCATGGGCTTCGCCGAGGTCGAGCAGGGCATCGCCGACTTCGCGACCAAGGCGCGCGACGGCAAGCTCTCGCTGGACGACCTGCAGGGCGGCACCTTCACCATCACCAACGGCGGCACCTTCGGCTCGCTGATGTCGACCCCGATCGTCAACCCGCCGCAGTCCGCCATCCTCGGCATGCACGCCATCAAGGAGCGCGCGATCGTCGAGAACGGCCAGGTCATCGCCGCGCCGATGATGTACATCGCGCTGAGCTACGACCACCGCATCATCGACGGCAAGGACGCGGTGCTGTTCCTGGTCGACATCAAGAACCAGCTCGAGAACCCGCACAGGATGCTTCTCGGCATGTGATGCCGAGAAGCATCGGGAATAGGAAAAAGGGAACAGGGAATGGTGCGCCAACGTCGCACTTCCTGCCTCCGCTTTACCCATTCCCGCCTCCCCATTCCCGATTCCCTGTGAGCGAATGCCAATGAGCGAACAACAACAATTCGACGTGGTGGTGATCGGCGCCGGTCCGGCCGGTTACCACGCCGCCATCCGCGCCGCCCAGCTCGGCCTCAAGACCGCGTGCATCGACGCCGCGCTCGGCAAGGACGGCAAGCCCGCCCTCGGCGGCACCTGCCTGCGCGTGGGCTGCATCCCGTCGAAGGCGCTGCTCGACTCCTCGCGCCAGTTCTGGAACATGGGCCACCTGTTCGGCGACCACGGCATCAGCTTCAAGGACGCGAAGATGGACGTCGAAGCGATGGTGGGCCGCAAGGACAAGATCGTGAAGCAGTTCACCGGCGGCATCGCGATGCTGTTCAAGGCGAACAAGGTCACCCCGTTCTACGGCTTCGGCACCCTGCACAAGGGCAATGTCGTCAAGGTCAAGCAGCACGACGGCAGCGAAGTCGAGCTCAAGGGCACCAACGTGGTCATCGCGGCGGGCTCGGATTCGATCGAACTGCCCTTCGCGAAGTTCGACGGCGACACCATCGTCGACAACGTCGGCGCACTGGACTTCACCGAGGTGCCCAAGCGCCTGGGCGTGATCGGCGCCGGCGTGATCGGCCTGGAGCTGGGCAGCGTCTGGAAGCGCCTCGGCGCCGAGGTGACCATCCTCGAGGCCCTGCCCGACTTCCTCGCCGCCGCGGACGCCGAGGTGGCCAAGGCCGCCGCCCGCGAGTTCAAGAAGCAGGGCCTGGACATCCAGCTGGGCGCGAAGGTCAGCCAGGCCGAGGTCAAGGGCAAGGGCAAGAAGAAGGAAGTGCACCTGACCTACACCGACGCCAAGGGCGAGCAGCGCCTGGTCGTCGACAAGCTGCTGGTGGCCGTGGGCCGTCGCGCCGCGACGAAGAACCTGCTGGCCGACGACACCGGCGTGAAGCTCGACGCGCGCGGCCTGGTCGAGGTCGACGAGCATTGCCACACCGGTGTCGACGGCGTCTGGGCGGTCGGCGACTGCGTGCGCGGCCCGATGCTGGCGCACAAGGGCTTCGAGGAAGGCATCGCGGTCGCCGAGCTGATCGCCGGCCTGCCGGGCCACGTCAACTTCGACACCATCCCCTGGGTGATCTACACCGAACCGGAGATCGCCTGGGTGGGCAAGACGGAGAAGCAGCTCAAGGACGAGGGCACGCCGTACAAGACCGGCAGCTTCCCGTTCGCGGCGATCGGCCGCGCAGTGGCCATGGGCGAGCCGGCCGGCTTCGTCAAGGTCATCGCGCATGCCGAGACCGACCGCGTGCTGGGCATGCACCTGGTCGGCGTGGGCGTCTCCGAACTGGTCCACGAAGGCGTGCTGACCATGGAGTTCAAGGGCTCGGCCGACGACCTGGCCCGCATCTGCCACGCGCATCCGACCCTGTCGGAGGCCATCCACGACGCCGCGATGGCCGTGGACAAGCGCGCGATCCACAAGGCGAACTGAGCCCGTCCGGAGCCTGGCTCCGGACGCCACCCACGAAGCCGCCTCGACGCCCAGCGCCGCAGGCGGCTTCGTCGTCACGGGCCCACGCGATGCCATGCATCGCATGTCGGGGAACATGCTGTTGGAGGCCGAATGAAACCGCGCACCCTCTGCGTCTACTGCGGATCGAACTCCGGTTCGCGACCCGCCTATACCGAACGCGCCATCGCCCTGGGCACGCGCCTGGCGGCCGATGGCATCGGCCTGGTCTATGGCGGCGGCAACGTCGGCCTGATGGGCGCCGTCGCCGACGCCGTGCTTGAGGCCGGCGGCGAAGTCACCGGCGTGATCCCCGAACAGCTGGTCGGCTGGGAAGTCGCGCACCGTGGCGTCACCCGGCTCGAGGTCGTGGCGAACATGCACGAGCGGAAGGCGCGCATGTTCGACATCGCCGACGGCTTCGTCGCCCTGCCCGGCGGCTTCGGCACGCTGGACGAGATGTTCGAGATGCTCACCTGGCGCCAGCTGGGGATCGGCAACAAGCCCTGCGCGTTTCTCGACGTCGAGGGCTTCTACGCGCCCCTGGTGGCGATGATCGACCGCATGGTCGAGGAACGCTTCCTGCACCCCGACCAGCGCGCCGACCTGTGGCACGGCGACGACCTCGACGCCATGCTCGCCTGGATGCAGGACTACCGCCCGGCGCAGGCCGACAAGTGGATGGACGAGAAGCGGCGCGGTTCGTTGCGTTGAGGCGCTGCGGGCGTTCAGACGCCGACGGTCGAATGCCTTCCCATAGGACGCCCGACCCCATGCCAAAAGCTGGATCCCAGCGTTCGCTGGGGTGAGGCAAGGCCGTTTGCGCGGCACCGCCGCGCGGTATTGCCGAACGCCCGGCGCGCTGCGCCGGGCCGGG
>NZ_VICE01000081.1 GCF_006546775.1 Marilutibacter aestuarii | reverse complement strand
ACGCGAGCGTGCCGAAGCGGCGGGCCGCCGCTATCCGAACCTGGTCGACAACATGTGGGCGCGCAAGCTCCCGCGCGAATAGGCGCCCGGCCGCCAGGCGACGCTTGCGCTCAGGCGGCAGCCTCGCAGGCCGCGGTCGCGCGGCGGCCGGCGGCCGCCCACAGGTAGACCGCCAGGCCCGCCAGCGCGGTGGCCGCGCCGACATAACCGGTCGAGGTCCAGCCATACCCCGCGGTGATGGCCATGCCACCGAGCCAAGGGCCCAGCGCGTTGGCGGTGTTGAACGCCGAATGGTTGGAGGCCGCGGCGAGGGTCTGCGCGTCGCCGGCCACGTCCATCAGGTGCGCCTGCAGGACCGGCGCCAAGGCGCCCATCGTGCCGACGGCGACCACGGCCGGCAGCAGCGTCCACATCGAACCCGCCGCCAACGGGAAGGCCAGCAAGAGCACCACCGACCAGGCGAGCACGACGGCGATCGCGCGGAACTGCAGGCGGTCGAACAGCCACCCGCCGGCGAGGTTGCCCAGGATGCCGCCGACACCGAAGGCCAGCATGCCCAGGGGCGTCCAGGCCTCGGGTACACCGGTCACGTGGATCATCGTCGGCGCGAGGTAGCTGAAGACGCAGAACATGCCGGCGAAACCGATCGCGCCGATGCCCATCGCCTGCCAAACCGGCTTGCGGTTGAAATCCCGCAACTCGCGCATCGGGTCGGCCCGTGGCTCGTCGGGGTCCGGCGGCAGGGTCCGCGCGACCATCACCACGGTGGCGGTGGCGATCAGCGCGACCAGTCCGAAGGCATGGCGCCATTCGAACTGCTGGCCCAGCCAGGTGGCGAGGGGATTGCCGACCAGAAGCGCCACCGCCAGCCCCAGCAACACCCGGCTGACGGCCACGCCGCGCTGCGCCGGCGGACTGATCGAAGCGGCGACCAGGGCGGCGACGCCGAAGTAGGCGCCGTGCGGCAGGCCGGCGATGAAACGGAACGCCAGCATGGTGGGGTAGTCGGGCGCCAGCGCACTGGCCAAGTTGCCCAGCGCGTAGAAGCCCATCAGCACCAGCAGCATCGGCCGCCGCGGCAGCCGTGCGCCGAGGATCGACAGCAGCGGCGCCCCGACCACGACACCGATCGCGTACGCGCTGATCACGTGGCCGACCTGGGTTTCACCGACGCCCAGGCCCCGCGCGATGTCGGGCATCAGGCCCATCACGACGAATTCGCTGGTGCCGATCGCGAAGCCCCCCATCGCCAGGGCGAACAGGATCGCCCGCACGGTGGCCGGGGGCAGTGTGCGGCTGGCTGGGGTACCGGCGGCAGTCATGGCAGGTCCAGGGCATGCAGGAGGCCTGCATTATTGTGCATTGCAGCATGCGCCGCCACGCCACTCCGCGGATCGCTGTGTGCCAGATCCGTCGATTCAAGCGGGAATACGATTGCAGCGTGGGCCCGGGGCGCGCACACGCCCGGCTGACACCAGGGAGGCGATACTCGGGGCGTTCCCGCCGGAGAATGTCCATGGAGCAGCTCGCGGCCCTGCTGGTCGGAAAGCCGATCAACATCCTGGTCATCGCCTTTCCGTTCCTGCTGGCCGCCTGGTGGCCGACGGCCGCGGTCGCCACGCCGCCGCCCTCGAGGCGGGCGATCCGGCTCGCGGCGCTGGCCTGGCTGGGCTACGCGGCGTGGGAAATGGTCGTGGCCTGGCGGACGCCGGAGGCCAACATCCGGGTCGACCTGCTGGTGATCTGGCCGGTGCTCGCGCTGTTGAGCCTGTGGGCGATCTGGCGCTGGATCGCCTTCCTGCGCGTCGTCCGGCGCTGACGCCGCATGCTCGCTGCTTGCAACGCGCCCGTCCCCCGCCTGGCGCCAGCGTGGCGCCGGCCATCCTCGAGGAGTCACGCCATGAACGCGCTTCGCCTTCGCTGCCTGCCGGGGTTCGCCCTGGCCCTCGCCCTCCTGCCCGCCGCCCCGGTCCTGGCCGCCGATCCCGACGCCAATCGCCACACCGTGCATTTCGCCCGCGGCACCAGCGCGAGCACGGTCAGCGGCAGCCTCAAGGGCTACGACACCGTCAATTACCTGCTCGGCGCCCGCGCGGGCCAGACGATGCACGTCACCCTGTCGGATTCGAACGACGCGTACTTCAACGTGATCGCGCCCGGCGAGGAGTACGCGATGGCAGGCGCCATCGAACTGCAGTCGTGGACCGGCCCCCTGCCCGCTTCGGGCGAATACCGGATCGAGGTCTTCCAGCCACGCGCGCAGGCACGCCGCGGCGAGACGGCGAGCTATACGATCCGCTTCGCGATCGAGTGAGCGCCGGCCGCCACGCGATCCGCGCGTGTGCCCCGGCATCACCGACGGGCACACGACCGGCCGCGCCGGGATCGGAAGCTAGACCGGCAGTGCGGTGGTCTTCTTGACCGTGCGCAGCGCCAGCGTCGACTGCACGCGGACCACGCCGGGGAGCTGGGTCAGGATCTCGGTGTGGATGCGCTCGAAATCGGCCGCGTCCGCGTAGGCCACGCGCACCATGTAGTCGGCGACGCCGGCGAGCAGGCAACACTCGGTGACTTCCGGGTGGCGCTGGATCGCATCCTCGAAGGCATCCAGCGCGGCGCGACCCTGCTGGTCCAGCGTCACCAGCACGAAGGCGGTGCCCGGCAGGCCGGCCATCTCCTCGTCGAGCAGCATCACGTAGCGCGAGATCAGGCCGCGCTCCTCCAGCAGCTTGACCCGGCGCAGGCAGGCCGAGGGCGACAGGTTGATGCGCTGCGCGAGCTCGATGTTGGTCAGGCGACCGTCTTCCTGGAGCAGCCTGAGGATGGCGCGATCACGCGAATCGAGGGTCGGCTCAGGCATTGGAATACTCTTCTAATGAATGACTGGATATTAGTCGGGAATGCGACTTTTAAAGCTTAACAGCGATCACATTGGTCAAAAAGTGCGCGTTCCTTCGATCATAATTTGCCACCTCCCGTGCCGACCGCGTCGGTGCCCCTTCCGCCATCGAGAGCCTCCGCCATGCGCATCGGCGTTCCCACCGAAATCAAGAACCACGAGTACCGCGTCGGCCTGGTGCCGGCCTCCGTCCAGGAACTCGTCAACAACGGCCACGAGGTCGTGGTCCAGAGCGGTGCCGGCCTCGGCGTCGACCTGACCGACGAGAACTACGCCGCCGCCGGCGCCCGCATCGCCGCGACCGCCGACGAGGTCTTCGCCTGGGCCGACATGATCGTCAAGGTCAAGGAGCCGCTGGCCGAGGAACGGAAGAAGCTGCGCAAGGGCCAGATCCTCTTCACCTACCTGCACCTGGCGCCCGACCCGGCGCAGACGAAGGATCTCGTCGACTCCGGCGCGATCTGCATCGCCTACGAAACCGTGACCGCGGCCAACGGTTCGCTCCCGCTGCTGACCCCGATGTCGGAAGTCGCCGGCCGCCTGGCGCCGCAGGTGGGCGCGCACGCGCTGGAGAAGGCCCAGGGCGGCCGCGGTGTGCTCCTCGGCGGCGTCCCCGGCGTCTCGGCGGCGGAAGTCGTCGTCCTCGGCGGCGGCGTGTCCGGCACCCACGCCACGACCATCGCGGTGGGCATGGGCGCCAAGGTCACCGTCGTCGACCGCTCGGCCGACGCACTCAAGCGCCTGGCCAGCCAGTTCGGCACCTCCATCTCGACGGTGTTCTCCACCCAGGCCGCGATCGAGGAGCTGGTGCGCCGCGCCGACCTCCTCATTGGCACGGTGCTGATCCCCGGCGCCGCCGCGCCGAAGCTCGTCACCCGCGAGATGGTCAAGAGCATGAAGCCGGGCTCGGTCATCGTCGACGTCGCCATCGACCAGGGCGGTTGCGTGGAGACCTCGCGCGCCACCACCCATGCCGAACCGACCTACGTCGTCGACGACGTGGTCCACTACTGCGTGGCCAACATGCCCGGCGCGGTCGCGCGCACCTCGACCTTCGCGCTCAACAACGTCACCCTGCCCTTCACCCTGGCGCTGGCCAACAAGGGCTGGAAGAAGGCCCTGGCCGACGATGCGCACCTGCGCAACGGCCTCAACGTCTGCGAAGGCCAGGTCACCTGCGAGCCGGTCGCCCAGGCCCAGGGCCTGTCCTTCGTGAGCGCGGAGTCGGTGATCGGCCTGTAAGCCCGCTTTCGCGACACGCAGCACGATCGAGGCGGCGCCGTCCTGGCGCCGCCTTTTTTTGTTGCAATGCGACACGCCGGCGCGGGCTGGCGCACCGTGCGACGCGCTGCGACACTCGGTCCGACTCCATTGCCCGAAGGTGACGTCGCCCCATGGATGGCAAACGCCGCATGTTCCCGTTCTGCTTGAACGCCGCCCTCGCGCTGCTCCTGTCCGCGTGCCCGCCGGTCGTGGCGGCCAACAAGGTCGACAAGGCCTCCACCGACCTCGTCCCGCAATCGCTCTCGCCCGGATCGGCGCTGGAGCAACGCATCGACCGGGCGCGCGCGCTCGCGGCCGGGGACGAGGGCGATGCCGCCGACCGCGCGCTGACCGCAATCCTCGCCGATCCGGGCTTCGATACCCTGCCGACGCAAACGCAGGGCACGACGCTGTCGCTCGCCTGCTGGGTCGCGGCGGGCCAGCAGCGCCTCGAGGCCGCGCGCGCCCATTGCGAGCGCGCGGTGGCCTTTTCGCCAGGCGATCGATGGGACTGGTACCGGCTCGCGATGCTCGAGTCGTACCTCGACCAGCCCGAAGCCGCGGCGCGACACTTCGTCGAGCTGGTGCAGCGTTGGCCGGAGACGCTGGACGAGATCGAGGAAAGCGACATACACCGGCTTCGCTTCGCGCTGCCTGCCGATGCGCCCGAGCGCCTTGCGCTGGCGCAGGCGCTGTTCGATGCCAACTGGAGAAGCCCCTTCGGCGGCGACAGCGGGGTCTGGTACGACCTGGCCCTCGCCCGTGTCGAGCGCGGCGAGCAAGAGCGGGCCCGCCAGGCCCTGCGCCGAGTCAGCGGCCCGAGCGACCTGGTGCGGATACGCAGCGATCGCCGCTTCGATGGCCTGTTCAACCGCAACGCGGCCTCGCTCGACGTCGAGAATGCGGCCCGGTTGATGGTCGAGCGCCTGCAGCGCGCGGCCGATGTCGCGCCGGACTCGGTCCAGGCACAGGTCCAGCTCACCTACGGCCTGCTGATGACCAACCGCCATGACGAAACCGCCGCCGTCGCCACGCGGGTCCTCGAGAGGCTGGCGCAGGCGCCGAAGGACCGCTTCGACGACGCCGACCAGGCGACCTGGCTGCTCAACAACCGGGCCATGGCCCTGAGCCACCTCGGCCGCGACGCCGAGGCCGAAGCGGACATGCAACGCGCCATCGGCATGGACGAGGCCGGACAGGCGAACGTCAGCCAGCGCCTCAACCTGGGCGACTACTACTGCAGCCTGGAGCGGCCCGACGATGCCGAACGCGCGGTCGATGGCGTCGGCGCGGTGAGCGGGTACGGCGCGATGGTCCTGCGCAAGGTCCAGCACTGCGTCGCCATGCAACGTGGCGACGACGCGGCCGCGGGCAGGGCCCTGGCCTACCTGCGCGCGCACGAGGCCGACGCCTTCGACCAGTTGCTGGAAGCGCTGCTCCGCGATGCCCGCCTCGACGAGGCCGCGGCGCTCGTGCGCCGCCACCTCGCCGACGCTTCCCTGCGCGGCGACATGCTCGCATGGTTGCAGGGTTATGCCGACGCGCCCGTGCTTCCCGGCAACGCGGGCCGCGAGTCCTCGCGCGCGACACTGCTCGACCGCGACGACGTCCGCGCCGCGATCGAGGCCGTCGGCCGGGTCGAGCGCTACGCGTTCACGCCATCGCCCGACTTCGGCTGACGCCGGCGTCGCCCTTCAGCGGACCCCGCCTCCGGCGTAGATGCGTTCGCCGGTCAGCCACTTCGCCTCGTCGGAAGCGAGGAACACCGCGATCGATGCGATGTCGTCGGGCTGGCCCACGCGTCCCAGCGGCGTCTGCGCGACAACGTCGGCGGCCATGTCCGAGCCGATGATGCCGCCCGAATGGGTGCCTTCGGTCTCGACCATGCCCGGGTTCAGCGCGTTGACGCGGATCCCGCGCGGACCGAGTTCCCGCGACAGCACGCCAGTGATGGCGTCCACCGCGCCCTTGGTGGCGGTGTAGACGGCACTGCCGGGCGGAACGGCGCGGGTGACGACCGAGCCGATGTTGATGATGCTTGCGCCCTCGCCCAGGTGCTTGCCCGCGGCCTGGGTGGTCCACAGCAGGCCGAGCACGTTAACGTCGAACTGGCGGCGGAAATGCGCCTCGTCGATTTCATCGAGCGCGGCGAATTCGTACACGCCGGAGTTGTTGACGAGGATGTCCAGCCGCCCGAAATGCTCGATGGCCGCCGCGACCAGCGCTTCCGCGTCCTCGCGCCTGGAGACGTCGCCGCGCACCGCCACCGCCTGGCCGCCGGCCTCGGCGATGCGCGCGACGACGGCGTCAGCGCCGGCCTGGCTGGATGCGTAGTTGACGACGACCGAGGCACCCTCGGCCGCAAGTGCGGACGCGATGCCGGCGCCAATGCCCTTGGAAGCGCCCGTGACGAGGGCGACCTTGCCTTTCAGCTTGCTCATGGAAAATGTCCTGTTCGTGGGGAAGAACGGAGGCCAGGGCCTCCCGGCGGCCACGCCAACGCGCGCCGCTTCCCACGACATGCGAACGCCAGCGGTGCCACGAAAGTGTCGAAACCGGGAATGAGCATCCCGCCGATGGGCGGGTGGAGCCGCAGGCCGGCAGGCGCCGCAGGGTGGATGGAGCGCAGGTCGACACCGATCCATACACCCCGCGCACGTCGCACACGCGAGGGGCTTCGCTCCTCCTGTGGGTCTGCGCTGGATCGGCGACGAAATGGACGCGCCCAGGGATTGCGAAGGTAGGCGGGGTTTCCAGGCAAAGCCAAAGGCTGGATCCCAGCGTTCGCTGGGATGACGCCTTGGGCAGTCCGTCCCTTACGCATCACCCTCCATCCTCCACCCACCAAGAATCACCAATCACGAACTACGAATCACCAATCACCAATCACTTGTCACCCATCACCTGTCACGTCCCGCTAGCGGCTGTACATGTCGATCACCGCCTCGATCGCGCTTTGGCAGACCTGGCAGAACGCATCCGTCCGCGTGAACATCAGGCAGTTGAGCTGGGGGCGGTAGTAGCCCGTCGCCGAATAGTTGGCGCCCTGGAACGCAGCCAGGGCATCGCGATGCGAGGCCTGCGCGAACATCGTCTCGATGTGGCGCTGCTCCTCGTGGAACAGCGCGCTCATCTCCGCCTCCGGGCGCCGTTCCTCGCGCAAACGCTTGCGGCGCGCCTGGATGCCGCGCTCGTAATCTTCGTAGGCGGCTTTCGGCCAGGGCGTCGGCACCGGCGTCGCAGGCGTGACCCGGGACAACCATTTGACCCGCTCGGGATCGAGCAGCGCCGTCACGTTCGGCTCCCAGGGCTCCACGCTCGGGTGGTCGGCCGTGCCATAGGCGACGGGCGAGGTGTAGTACTCGTCGGCGAGGGCGGCGAAGTGGTGGCCGAACTCGTGCACGAAGACGTAGTCGCGCCAGTCGTTGTCGGCGGCCACCGTGCTGAACTGGCCGAAGATGCCCCCGCCGCCGTAGGTGTCGCCATTGACCATGATCTCGACGAAATCGTACGGCGCGTACTGGGCGAGATCGCGGAAGGCGCGGTTGTCGAGCGTGAGGATGTAGCGCTCGCTGCCGAAGATGTCGTAGCGCGCGCCCGTCGCCGACGCGCGATGGATGCCGGTGGACGGACGGCTCACCCCGGACTGGGGCACCGGCACCGCCAGCGCCCAGACGTTGAAGTCGGCGGCACGCTCCTTGAACGGCGATACGCTGAAAAGGACGTCGGCCAGCTCACGCGCCCGTGCCTCGAAGGCGTCCATTTCGGCCTCGGTGTAGCCGTCGCCCAGCAACAGCAGGTCGACCTTGTCCGCCGGCGCGCCGTTGCGGCGGATCGCGATCGGCATGCCCACCGGCCATCGGTCCGCCACGGCCGTCGGGCCGCGTTCGACGTCGAGCGCGGCGGGATCGACGGTGACGGACCAGGACGGCACGAAGCGGTTGGCGCCATCGCGGCCGAACACGGTCAGCTTGACCGGTGCCTCGGGCATCGGGAAGCGCAGCGATTCCTGGAAGCTGCGCTGCATCGCTTTCGCCTCGTCGGTCGTCCGCCATTCGCCGAACACCGTGCTGTAGCCACGCGAATACAGGAGCTCACCGGTCGCCGCGTCGGCCACCTCGAACTTCTGGTTGCCCAGGTTGCTGCCGTCGATCGGATGCGCGGGATTGCCCGGCCAGGGCAGCGGTTCCTCGACCACGCGTTCGAGGGCGTAGCGCTCGACCTGCGCATCGCCGGCATGCTGGATGTCCACGCGCAGGGTGGGCGGCGCGGCGTGGGCGAGACCCGCCACGGATGCGAAGACGACGAACAGCATGCGAGCGAGCATCGGGGTCTCCCGGCAAGGTGCGCGGCCAGCGCCGCGCGGCGGGCCCATGATCGGGGATGGCCGCGTGCTTGGGAACCGCGGGTCAGGCCGCTTCCGCCGCGGCGTCCGCGGCGAGCCGGGCGCCGATCGCGTCGCGCAGGGCCGCGTCGTCGGGCACGCGAAGGCCGAACACGTCGCGCAGGGCGGCAATGACGGCATCCGCGTCGGGAAGCAGGCGGCTCGTGCTCGGCTGGCCGAGGCGGTGGTGGCTGAGGCGGCCGCCCTGCAGGGTCCTGCGCTCGCCGGGCCCGGTGCGGGCGACCCGCAACTGGCCGGCGAAGGCGGAAGCCGGGTGGGTCGACACGTACCAGTTGGCGACCTCCAGGTCGATCGGCGCCTGGGCCTGGCGGTCGAACACGTACAAGGGACGCCATGCGTCGAGCACGCGCGCGTCCACGGCCAGTCCGCCGTCGCGCTCGACCACACGGTAGTCCTCGTGCGGGGTGCGCTGCGGCCGAGGGTCGTCCAACCGCAGCGGCCCGGTCGGCACCATGCCGCCGAAGCCGACGTCGACCAGGTGGGCCGCCTCGTCCAGCACCACCTCGACCAGCATGTGGCTGCGCGCCGGGGGCGCGTCGTCGCTGCGGCCCATCACCACCCGGGCGGTCAGCGCGCGCGCCTGGAAGCCCAGTCGCTGCAGCAGGGCCAGGAACAGGCTGTTGAGTTCGAAGCAATAGCCACCGCGCCCCTCGTGCAGCAGCTTGCGCTGCAACGCGGGCAGGTCGATCGGAACCGGCGCGCCCAACAAGGTCGCGATCGTCTCGAAGGGGAAGGCTTCGGTATGCCGCTGCTGCAGCGCGCGCAGCGTCTGCAGCGTGGGCGGCGGCGGGGCGGCGAAGCCCAGGCGTGGCAGGTAGGCGTCGAGGTCGAGCGGCGATCCGGACATGGCGACAGGCATTCGGGGAGGAGCCCCTAGCCTGCGCCCTCAAGCGCGCTTGAGGTCAAGGGCCACCCGACCCGCGTCGGCGCGGGCCGCCCCCGGACTACTCCACCGTGCGCCACCAGGCCGTCGTCGGCTGCGGTGCCGCCAGGTCCAGGCGCTCGCCCATGCCCGGGGTGGCCAGGGCGATGCCCCGTGCGGCGCCCAGCGCCGAGATCTGCTCGAAAGGGTCCTGCCAGGCATGCATCGCCAGGTCGAAGGTGCCGTTGTGCACCGGCATCAGCCAGCGGGCGCGCAGGTCTTCGTGCGCCTGCACGGTCTGTGCCGGCTGCATGTGCACGTAGGGCCACTGCGGATCGTAGGCGCCGGTCTCGAGCAGGGTCACGTCGAAGGGCCCGAAGCGGCGGCCGATTTCCCTGAAGCCGTCGAAGTAGCCGGTGTCGCCACTGAAGAACAGGCGCAGGCCCGGTGCTCCTGCGGGCTCGTCGATGATCGTCCACGAGGCCCAGAGCGTCCTGTTGCCGTCGAACAGGCCGCGACCGGAGAAGTGCTGGGCGGGCGTGGCGACGATGCGCAGGCCGTCCACCTCGGTGCCCTGCCACCAGTCGAACTGCCGGACCTTGTCCGCCGGGACGCCCCAGGCCACGAGCCGGTCGCCCACGCCCAGCGGCGTGAGGAACATGTCGGCCCGCCCGGCCAGGTCCACCACGGTGTCGCGGTCGAGGTGGTCGTAATGGTCGTGGGAGAGGATCACGCCGCGCAGTGGCGGCAGGTCCTCCAGGGCGATGGGCGGGGCATGGAAGCGCTTGGGGCCCATCCACTGCACCGGAGAGGCCCGCTCGGCGAACACCGGGTCGGTGATCCAGAAGCCGTCGCGGAGCTTCAACAGCACGGTCGAGTGGCCCAGCCGGAACAGGCTGCGGTCGGGCGCGGCAAGCAGTTGTGCGCGGGTCAGGGTGGCGACCGGCACCGGCGCGCGGGGCACGGTGGTGTCGGGCTTGTTGAAGAAGAAGTTCCACATGATGCCCAGCGTCTTGCCCAGGCCCTCCGCCGGGCGCGGTGCCGGATTGCGGAAGCGGCCTTCGGCCGACTGCGGGGAGGCCGGATAGTCGGCAAGGGGGCGATTGGTGCGGGCGGCGGACAGCAGGCAGGCGCTCACGATGAGGACTCCAAGGGTCAGGACGGTCGCACCCAGGCGGCGGAAACGCCGGCGGGCTCGACGGGGGATGGCGGCGGACGGCATGGGGCGACAGGCTCGAATGGAAACTACACGGGGCAGTGTAGTTACGGGATTCGGAAAAGTAAACCGTCCGGTGTAAACTAGCCCCATGTCCGCCAAGCCCGCCCCCACGCCACGCCTGACCGAGCGCAAGCACGCGGCGATCCTGGCCGCGGCCATCGCCGAATTCCGCGAGTCGGGCTATGAGGCCACCAGCATGGATCGCATCGCGGCCAGCGCCGGGGTGTCCAAGCGCACCGTCTACAACCACTTCGCCAGCAAGGAAGAGCTCTTCGCGCGCATCCTGGAGCAGCTCTGGGCCCGGGGATCGGAGGGCGTGGACCTGGCCTATCGCAGCGACCGGCCGTTGCGCAGCCAGCTGCTCGAGCTGGTGAACCAGAAGCTGCGCCTGCTCGACGACCCCAATTTCACCGACCTGGCGCGCGTCGCCATCGCCGCGGGCGTGCACTCGCCCGAGCGCGCCCGCGAGATGCTGGCGCGCCTGGGCGATCGCGAGGAGGGCCTGACCACCTGGATCCGCGCCGCCGCCGCCGACGGCGCGCTCAGGACCGACGACCCGCTGTTCGCCTCCATGCAGTTGCAGGGCCTGGTGAAGGGGTTCGCCTTCTGGCCGCAGATCTCCATGGGCCAGCCGCCGCTGAGCCCCGGCCAGCAGAAGCAGGTCGGCGAGGCCGCGGTGGACATGTTCCTGGCGTTCTACGCCCCGCGCTGATCCCGTTCCACGACCGATCCGGGCGAACCGGACGTCCGGTCCGGCCGATCCGGACGACGCCCGTCCCGTCGCACGGGACCCTGCAGGCCCCACCAGGCCAGGACAGGCGCAATGCGACGACTCATCGGGACAGGTCTCCGCGGTATCGGTTTCACCTTCTTCGCCCTCACCAGCGTGATGGTCGCGGCCTATGCGTTCGCGTTCCTGAAAGTGCTGCCCTACGAACCGCAGAACCCCTACATGGCCAGCTTCGCGATCCAGGGCCTGGTAGTGCCGATGCACTTCTTCGGGGCCGGGCTCGCGCTGCTGCTGGCCCCGGTGCAGGCCAGCGGCTGGATCCGCCGCCGCTGGCCTGCCGTGCATCGCACCAGTGGCTGGCTGTATGCCGGTGGCGTCCTGGCCGGCGGCGTGTCCGGGCTGGGCATGGCCTTCCACGCCCAGGGCGGGTGGGCGTCGGGCTCGGGCTTCCTGCTGCTCGCGGTGACCTGGCTGCTGGTGACCGGCAACGGGATCCGCTTCGCCGTGCTGGGCGACATCGCCCGCCATCGGCACTGGATGGCGCACAGCCTGGCGATGACCTTCGGCGCGGTGACCCTGCGGGTGATCCTGTATGGCGGCATGCTGGTATTCAAACTGCCGATCGAACCGGTCTACATCTTCGCCGCCTGGGCCAGCTGGACGTTCAACATGGCCGTGTGCGAAGCATGGCTGCGCTGGCGGCGTCGCGCGGTGCCGCTCCACGCATCCCGGCGCGCGCAGGCGGCCTGATGCCGCCCCGGGTCAGGCCGCTGCCTGGCGCGCGCGCCAGGCGCTGGGCGTGTGGCCGGTCTCGCGCTTGAAGGCCGAGTTGAACGTCGACTTGGAGGTGAACCCGCAGGCGTAGGCGATGTCGAGGATGGTGCGCGCGTCCGCCGCGTCCGCCAGGCAACGGCAGGCCGCGGCGATCCGCTGGCGGTTGATGTAGTCCCAGAACGTGCAGCCGAAACCGCGGTTGATCGCCGCCGACACCAGGTACTCGGGATAGCCGCTGCGACGGGCGACCTGGGCGATCGTCAGTGCCGGTGCCAGGTACATCGCCTCGTCCTCCATCAGGCCGGCCAGGCGCGCCTGCACCTCGGGCAGTCGCGCATCCTCGTCCTGGGCGGACGCGGTAGCGGGTGCACCGTCCGACACCCCGGATGGCGCGGCGGCATCAGCGGTATCGGCGGGGCCGTCGCCGGCGACCGTCGCCTGCATCAGGCCCAGGTAGCCCAGCACGCAGGCCCATACGGCCACCGCGCCGTAGATCGTGAAGTAGCCGATGCCGGCAAGACGCACATAGTCCTGGACCACGGCGATCGCCCAGATCAGTACCTGCCCAAGCGCCATCACCATCACCCAGCGCAGCGACACGCGGTCGGCGTCGGAGCGCCGCTCGCGGACCTCGCGGCGGTAACCGAGCACGCGCCAGACCGCGGCGGCGACATAGCTCAGGCTCCACGCATAGAGGAACGCGCTGTACCACGGCACCGGCGGCGGGAGCCGGCGACCCAGCCAGGCCTGCATGTTCGCCAGGTTCGCATCGGGCCCGGCCAGCAGCGTCGGCAGGCCCACCGCGAGCGCGACCGCGAACCCGGCCAGGTGGACGCCATCGCGCCACCCCAGCCGCCGCGCCGTGGTCAGGGTGCGCACGTAGAGATAGAAGAAGCTGCCGTAGACGAACGGGAACACCCCGACGAACAGCAACACGCGGAACAGCCCCGGCGCCGGCGCGGCCAGGAACGCCGCCTTGACGCCCAGGTCGAAGGCCACCAGGCCCAGCCACGCCGCCAGCACGCGGTTGGCCGCGACATTGACCGGCCGCTTCCACAAGGCCAGCGCGAGCAGCAGCGACTGCGCGCCGCCGACGGCGAAGATGACGACCCAGTGGCTGATCGATGCACTCTCCATGGGCCGGGGATTATGTCATCGGCGGCAGGCGAACGGCTTCCGCTGCGTCACGGACCGTATGCTAGGTTGACCTTGACGCCCGACGACACGAGACGAAAGGTCACCATGGCGCCCCGCTTCCGATGGTTTCTTCCCGCCCTGCTGCTGCTTGCCGCCTGCGACAGGCAGCAGGCCGCCGACCCGCGTGCCGACGCAGCGCGGGTGAGCGTGGCGCCGGCGGAAGTGGCCAGCTTCGGCGAACGCTTCTCGCTGACCGGCACGTTGACCGCCGAGCGCGACGCGCAACTCTCGCCGCGTGTCGATGGGCTGGTGTCGCGCGTGCACGTGGATGCCGGCGATCACGTCGAGGCCGGCCAGGTACTGATCGAACTCGACCCCAGCGTCGGTCGACAGGCATTGGCCCGGGTGCGGGCACAGGAAACCGAGGCGGAAGCCGCGGTGCGCGAAGCCGGGCGCTTGCTCGCGGAGGCACGGCGCCTGGGCAAGGACCAGCTCATCGCCGCCACACAGGTGGATGCGCGCGAGTCCGAGCTGCAGCTCGCGCAGGCTGCGTTGGCCTCCGCGCGCGCCGGCGCGCGTGAACAGGCCGAACTGGTCGAGCGCCATGCCCTGCCCGCGCCCTTCGACGGCGTGGTGGCGGAAAAGCTCACCGAGGTCGGCGAATGGGTCCAGCGCGGCACGCCGGTGCTCTCGCTCGTCGCCACCGGCAGCGTGCGGCTGGACCTGCGCGTGCCGCAGGAGCGCTTCGCGCAGATCGGCGATGCCACCCGGGTCCGGGTCTACGCCGACACCCTCGGCGGCGAGCCCCTGTCGGCGCGCATCGGTGCGCGCGTACCGGTGAACGATCCGGGCGCCCGGACCTTCCTGCTGCGGCTGCTGGTCGACGATCCCGACGGCCGCCTGCTGCCGGGCGCTTCGGCACGCGCCGAGATCGACCTGCCCGCGGGCGCGCCGGCGCTCGCGGTCAGCCGCGACGCCCTGCTGCGGCAACCCGATGGCGGCCATCATCTGTTCGTCGTGGAGACGGGCGGTACCGGGCCGGTCGCCCGCCAGCGCAGCGTGCGCGTGCTGCGCGAGCGCGGCGACCGCGTGGCCGTCGACGGCGAACTGAAGGCGGGCGAACAGGTGGTGGTGCGGGGCAACGAGGCCTTGCGCGACGGGCAAGCGGTGGAACCGGTCGGGCCCTGAGCGGTGGCATTCGACCGCGTCCTCCGCCATGGCACCCTGATCGCGGTCGCGGTGCTGATCCTGTGCGTGCTCGGCATCGCCGCCGCGCTGCGGGTGCCGGTGCAGATGATCCCCGACCTGGAAGTGCGCACCATCAGCGTGGACACGCGCTGGCCGGGGGCGACGCCGCAGGACGTGGAGAAGGAAATCCTGATCGAGCAGGAACAGTACCTGCGCACGCTGCCCGACCTGCGCCGCATGGTGTCCTCGGCGACCACCGGCCGCGCCAGCATCGACCTCGAATTCCCGTTCGGGGTGGACGTCAACGAAGCCCTGATCCGCACCAACAACGCGCTGAGCCAGGTGTCGGACTATCCCGAGAACGTCGACGAGCCGGCGCTGGGCACGAGCTCGTTCTCGGCCAACGCCTTCATGTACTTCCGGATCGGCGCGCGCGCGGACAGCCCGCTGGACCTCGACCTGGACATGATGCGCGACTACGTCGAGGACACCGTGCGGCCGCGGCTGGAGCGCGTGCCCGGGGTGTCGCTGGTGCAGGTCGGCGGCGGTGCCGAGCGACAGATCCGCGTGGAAGTCGACCCCCGCCGCCTGGCCGAGCGCGGCCTGGACATGGGCGACGTGCGCGACGCCCTGCGCTCGCGCAACACCGACGTGTCCGGCGGCGACCTCGAGAGCGGCAAGCGGCGATACCTGGTGCGCACGGTCGGCCGCTTCCGCGATGCGGGGGACGTGGGCGGGCTGATCCTCGCCGAGCGTGACGGCGCGCTGGTGCGGCTGTCGGACGTGGCGCGTGTCCACCTGGACCACTTCGAACGACGCGACCTCTCGTTCGCCAATGGCAAGCCATCGCTGAGCCTGTCGCTGCGTCGCGAGCCGGGTTCCAACGTCATCCAGATCAAGTACGCGGTGCTGCCCGAAGTCGAGGCGATCAACGCCGAACTGCTGGCGCCGCTGGGCCTGGAGATGACGCTGACCAGCGACGACGTGCGCTATGTCGAGGAGTCGGTCGCCAACGTCATGCGCAACCTGGCCCTGGGCGCGGTGCTGGCCAGCCTGGTGATGCTGGCGTTCCTGCGCTCGGTGCGCGCGACCCTCACCGGCGTGGTCGCGATCCCCATCTGCACCATCGCCGCCTTCGTCGGCCTGCTGCTCGCCGGCCGCACGCTCAACGTGATCTCGCTGGCCGGCGTCGCCTTCGCCATCGGCATGACGGTCGACAACACCATCGTCGTGCTGGAGAGCATCGACCAGGCCCGCCGGCGCGGGCTGTCCCGCTTCGACGCGGCGGTGGCCGGCGTGGCCCGCGTCTGGCCCGCGGTGCTGGCCTCCACCCTGACCACGGTGCTGGTGTTCGCGCCCATCCTGTTCGTGCAGGAAGAAGCCGGTCAGCTGTATTCGGACATCGCGATCGCCATCTCCGCCTCCATCCTGACGTCGATGGCGGTGGCGGTGACGGTGGTGCCGGCGCTCGCCGCGCGGCTCGCGCCGGCCGCCAAGGGCGATGCCGACGCCCCTGGCGACGGCGCCTTCGACCGCATCGGCGCACGCATCGCGTGGCTGGCCGGCGGACCGCGACGCCGCGGCTTCGTGCTGGGCGGCACGGTGGTCGCCGCGGTGCTGGCGCTGGTGCTGCTGACGCCGCCGGCGGAGTACCTGCCCGAAGGCGAGGAGCCCAAGACCTTCTCGCGCATGAGCGCGCCGCCGGGCTACAACCTCAGCGAGATGGAGGTGATCGCGCGCGAGATCATGGCCGGCCTGCTGCCGCACCTCGACGACCCGCCGGAGCGCTTCGCCGACGGCGACACCGACATGCCCGCGCTGGCCTACTTCAACATGTCGGTGGACCCGCAAGGGCTGCGGATCATCGCCGAGCCCAAGTCCACCGGCGACATCGACGCCCTCATGGACGCGCTGGATGCGCGCTTCCTCGCCTACCCGGGCATGCGCGCGTTCTCCTCGCGCGGCTCGATCATCTCCAGCAACGACGGCGGCAGCCGCAGCATCAACCTCGACATCTCCGGTCCCGACCTGCCCACCATCTACCGGGTCGCCGGGCGCGCCTTCGACCGCGCCCAGGACCTGTTCGACGGCGCGCGGGTCGGCTCCTCGCCGTCCAGCCTGAGCCTGGACCAGCCCTTGCTGGAGCTGCAGCCGCGCTGGGAGCGCCTGGCCGAGGTGGGCCTGGACACGGGCAGCTTCGGCTATTCGGTGGCCGCGCTCAGCGACGGTGCCTTCGCCGACGAAATGATCCTCGGCGACCGCAAGGTCGACATCTTCCTGTTCGGCGGCAGCGGTGGCGAGCAGCGCCTGGATCGCCTGCCCGACCTGCCGGTGGCCACGCCATCGGGCGCGGTGCTGCCGGTGTCGGCACTGGCGGAACTGCGCGAGACCGCCGGCACCGACAGCATCCGGCGCCTGGACGGACGCCGCACCGTCACCCTCAACATCGTCCCCCCGCGCGCGGTGGCGCTGGAAACCGGCGTGGCCCGCGTCCGCGAGCAACTCATCGACGCGATGCGTCGCGAAGGCGAGATCCCGCCCGACATATCCATCGACATTTCCGGCGCCGCCGACCAGCTCGACGCCACGCGCGCCGCGGTCTCGGGCAACTTCGCCATCGCCCTGCTGCTGTCCTACCTGCTGCTGGTCGCCATCTTCCGCCACTGGGGCCTGCCGCTGTTCGTGATGGCGACCGTGCCGCTGGGCATCGCCGGCGGCATCGTCGGCCTGGCCGCGCTCAACGGACTCGGTGCGGCGCTCGGCGCCATCGGCCTGGGCGGCTTCACCCAGTCCTTCGACATGATCACCCTGCTCGGCTTCCTGGTGCTGCTGGGCACCGTGGTCAACAACCCGATCCTGATCGTGCTCGAAACCTTCCAGCGCCTGGAGGAAGGCGCCGCGTCGGCGGTGGATGCCGTGGCCGACGCGGTGCGCACGCGCCTGCGCCCGATCCTGATGTCCACCTGCACCACCATCTTTGGCCTGGCGCCGCTGGTGTTGATCCCCGGCGCCGGCACCGAGCTGTATCGCGGCCTGGGCGCGATCGTCCTGTTCGGCATCGCCACCTCCGCGGTGGTCACCCTGACCTTCCTGCCCTGCCTGCTGGTCGCCGGGATGGCCCTGCGCGAGCGCGCCCGCGGCCTCCTGCGGCGCGACTGAAGATCCCCGCTGCAGCGGGCCTGGCCGGGTCGCGGATCACGCCGCAGCGCCCGGTCCCGGATGGCCGTGAATGCCCGCGCCCGGCGTTGCCGTGGTAGAGGGCCGGTGCGTCCGGCTCCCTTTCCCCACCGGACCCGAGGCGCCCATGCACCTGATCTACTCGCGCAGCGCCGCTGCCGCCCGCGCCTTCGCCCACGACGAAGCCCTGATGCCCGGCGACTGGAAGTGGATCCAGGACGCCGACACCGTCCGCCAGTACCCGCGCGCGCACATCTCCAAGCTGCCACGCTGGCAGGAGAACCCGCATCGCGCCTGGATCGACGTCGCGCTGCAGCGCGCGGCCGACGCCCACCGCCTCGGCCCGCTGACCGACCTGGAGACGGGGGGCGAGACGCTGGGCATATCGGGCGCCTGAGCGACGGTCGCCGCGCCTTCGCCCGCCAGCCTCGTCGGGGGCCGGCATTCCGAGGCCCATGCGCGGGCGAGTGTCCGCCGCCCCCGCGCCGGCACGTTGGCTCCGTTCACACCCCTTCGGAGACAACGGAATGAAATCCACCCACCTGGCAGCGCTCGTCGCGCTGCCGCTGCTCGCCGCCTTGGCCGCCCATGCCGCGCCGAGCGGGCAGGCCACGTACGAGCCTGGCCACGGTACGCCGCCGGCCGCGACGCTTCGGCCGCCGTTGCCGGCCAAGCCGGCCCGCCGGATCAGCCTGCCCGCGCATGCACTCGCATTCGGCCCGTCCGCCGCCTTCGCCCCGCACGCGCGCGGCGTCACCTGGCTGGCCGATACCGGGGTCATGAGCCTGACCCTGCGACGACCGCTCGACTACGCCGGCGGCAAGGTACGGGTGACGCTGTTCCACCAGGTCATGAGCGACCAGGCGGGCGACATCCAGTTCGTCGTGACCCCGGTGACCCTCAACCACGGCAACAGCTTCGAGACCTATGGCTCGATCGGCAGCGACATCCTGCCCGCGCCGCAGACCCTGACGATCGTGCTGCAACAGACCGCGGTGATCCCGCCCGGCAATGGCTTCTCCCCTATCGGCGACTGGTGGTACTTCGACATCGTCCGCCAGGGCGGCCACGCCGGGCCGCTGCGGATCATGTCGGTGGCCATCGACTACTGACGCGGCGTTCGGCACGGCAAGCGGCGGCCGCGCGACGCCCCTTGCGGGACGGATGGGGATCGCCGCCGGCCTGAACGGACGCGCGGGGCATTCACCCCCGGCCTGCACAGCGACGTGCAATGCTGCACGCATGCTGTCGATCATCATTCCCGCCCACGACGAAGCCGCGCTGATCGGTGCCACGCTGGATGCGTTGGCCAAGGCCACGCGCGCGCTGTCCTTGCGACACGAGGTGATCGTGGTCGACGACGCCTCCAGTGACGCGACCGCCGAGATCGCCATCGCGCGTGGCGTCCGCGTGCTGCGCGTCGAGCACCGGCAGATCGCCGCCACCCGCAACGCCGGCGCCACCGCCGCGTGCCATGCGCGCCTGCTGTTCCTCGATGCCGACACCTTCGTCGACGCGCCGGTGCTCGCCGCGGCTATGCGGGCGATGGACCGGGGTGCCGTTGGCGGTGGTTGCCGCGTGCGTCTCGCCGGTCCCGCGCGCTGGCACGAACGCGCCCTGGCCGCCGTCGCCGCGTTCGGCTTTCGCTGGACCGGTATCGCGCCGGGCTGCTTCCTGTTCTGCACCCGCGGCGCCTTCGAAGCCGTCGGTGGCTTCGATCCGCGCTGGTACGCCGGCGAGGACGTGGCGATGAGCCGGGCGCTCGCCACGCAGGGGCGTTTCGTGGTCCTGCGCGAGTCGGTCCGCACCTCGGACCGCAAGCTGCGCACCTTCTCGCCCGGCGAGCACCTGCGCCTGCTGGGGAGACTGCTCGTGCGCGGCCGCGGCATCCTGCAGACGCGCGAAGGCCTCGAGCTCTGGTACGACAAGCGGCGGGACGATCGGTAGTTCACGCCTGGATGGCGCGGGAGAAGCGCAGCACCCACGTCTCCTTCAGGGGCCAGCCGCGTTTACCCGCAAAGCGGGCGCGAGGCGCGCCATCGCCCGCGAGGTACCCGAATCCAGGGCGGCCCTGCACGCCGCTTACTTCGCGGGACGCTCCGCGGCCTTGTCCTGGACGTACTTCTCGTCGGCATCGTGATCGACGGAGTCGTCGTATTCACCGGCGACACCCTTGCTGCGCTTGTTGCGCAGGTGGTCGTTGACCTTGGCCCCGCGCGAATCCAGGTCGACGTTCTCCAGCTTGTCCTCGACCCGGCCGTCGTCCGAAGGCTGGCGGAGGCCGGTCTTGTTGCCGCTGGCCTCGCCCGCTTCGCGACCGGCCGGGCCGGTCGATGATTGACGGGATGGGGAATGGTTCATGACAGGGCTCCTGGCAGAATGTGCATCCACACTCGCACAAGCCTCGTGACCACGACGCGATCAGCCAGGTAGCCCCGGAAAGCGCAGCGCACCCGGGGAATCCGCACCCACCCTCGAAACTGGCCCAGAGCCCGGACACCCCATTCGTTCAGCACCGTTGCACCCGCCCCCCGCTAGACTCGCGATTCCGCCCCGGTCCCCTGCCTATCGCATGCAACGCGCACGTTCGCCCTTCCGCGCCCTGGCCGTCCTCGGACTGGCCGCGACGCTGGCCGCCTGCGGCTTCAACCGCAAGTCGGAGCCGCCGCCGCTGGGCGAGACCTTCGGCGCCGATGACACCTATTCGCGCACCTACGCCGTGCCGCCGGCCACCGCCTGCGAGGCCACCCGCCGCGCCCTGCTCGGCCAGGGCTACGTGATCGGCAAGAACGACGGCGACACCCTGCAGGCGACCAAGAGCTTCCAGCCCGAGTCCGACATCCACACCCAGCTCAAGGTGCGCGCGACCTGCCTCGCGCAGCCGGGCGGCGGCGCGATCGTCTTCGTCAACGCCGTCCAGGACCGCTACGTGCTCAACACCTCGGTCAAGTCCGCCAGCGTCGGCGTCAGCATGATCGGCTCGGTGTCGCTGCCGATCGGCACCAGCGGCGGCGACCTCGTCCGCGTCGCCACCAACACCGTCCAGAACCAGGACTTCTACCGCCGCTTCTTCGAGCGCGTGGCCGCCTTCATCCCCAGCACCGAAGGCCTCGGCCCCGCACCGCCGCCGGCCGTGTTCGAGACCCTGCCCGACCCGGAGCCGCCGGCGCCCTTGGCCCCACTCGTCGATCCCGACGCACCCGAGCCACGGTGACACCCCGTAACCCATAACCGTAGCCCGGATAAGCGCAGCGCATTCGGCGAATCGCGCAATCCCGGATGCGCTGCGCTAATCCGGGCTACCCAAGGGGATGCGCCCGGAATCCTCGTAGCCCATGGGTGTACGCGGCCCTGGCCGCGGCAGCGGGCACTCGGCGCTATCAGCGCTCCAGCCGCCTCGCCAAGTCGGAAACAGGCATGAAGACGAAGGCCTTGCCGCGACGGTCCTGGTCCAGCAGGCCCAGCTCGACAAGCCCGAGCAGGTCGGCACGCGCGGTCGGATAGGTCACTCGATGAGCGGCCTGATGCCCCGCGATCTCGTACACGCTGCCCGGATTGCGGATGGCATGCAGCAACAGCGATCGCTGGCGATGGTTGAGCCGCGATCCAAGCGCTGAGCCCGGCCGCAGCAGGGCCTCAGCCTGGTTGCGCTCGCTGGCCTTGCGGGCCAGGTAGCCGCGCAATCCCTCGACCGCCTGGATGATGACCTCCAGCTGATGGGCGACGAAGTAGCTCATGTCGGCACCATCGCTTTCGGAGTACAGGTACGCACGCACGTACTGTTGCGGAGCACGCCGGAGCACACTGGATATCGAGATGTACTCCGACATCCAGTAGCCGGAGCGCAACATCATCCAGTAGAAGAGCGCGCGGGCGGTCCGGCCGTTGCCGTCGCAGAACGGGTGGTCGTAGCCGATCTGGAAGTGGATCGCGATCGCGCGCACGATCGGATGAAGGAACCCGCCCGTGTCACCGTCGTTGGCGAAGTCGCACAGCGCCTGCAAACGAGCCGGTAGCTCCGACGCAGGTGGCGGCACATGCAACGTAATCGTCGGGTCGCCCCGATCCAGCACGATCACGTTGTCCTCCGCCGTCCGCAGCCGCCCAACCTGCCCGGGCTCATCGAGTGCGTCTTCCATCAACACCCGATGCATCTGCAGGATCATCTCGACACTCAGCGGCCGCTCCTGCAACTGGCGCAGCGACTGCATCATCGCGTAGTTGTTGAAGATCATCCGTTCGCTGCGGTCGCGCGGGGGACGGCCGGTGCCGAGCATTTCCTTGGCCACCTGCCGGGTCGTGGAAGCACCTTCAAGCTGCGACGAGGTCATCGCCTCCTCGATCAGCGAACGCACCAGGTAGAACCTGCGCGTGCTGCCATCGTCGACCGGTCCGGAACTGCGTATCGCCCCGGCCGCCTCGCGATCGAGGAAGTGCAACTTTCGCTGCATGTGGCCGGTAATGGCGACAGTGAACGCACGGCCCTCCTTGTCCCGCAGCGGCAAGGACTGCGCCAGGCCGCGGCGCGCCAGCTTGATCGCCGCCCACCAGTCGTGACTGGAAAGCCCTTCGGGCGGGGGCAGATGGCGAAGGTGGTCCCAGTGCTCGTAGACACCATCGACGTCGGGGCCAATCCCCAGCCGCAGCAAATCCTCCAGACTGGGTCCGTCCTTCCCAATCAAATCATGGAGTTGTGGCGCCTGAACGGGGAGCTTCATGGCGAACTGTCAATTTTCTATAAATATTCGTAACTTTTATATCAAATTGATAGTTGCCGCAATGGAAAGCCATCGGTCTCATCCCACAGGCACCCGGGAACTCCGGAATCCCCGCTTCCCCATTCATTCTCCCACCCCTGGCGGCTGCTACCGTCGGCGCATCGTACGAGGGCATGGGGGGTGTCCGATGATGACGATTCAAGGCGCCACGGCGATGAGGGCTTGGGCGGGCATACTGATCATTGCCAGCCAGCTCGCGTGGCCGCACGCGGCCGCCGCGCACAGCGGGGGGCTCAACGCCGAGGGCTGCCACAACGACCGCAAGAACGGGGGCTACCATTGCCACCGCAGTCCGGCGCCCCGTCCACCGCCGCGCGATGATTCGTACATGCTGCAGGCGGACCGGCCAAGCCAGGGGCAAGGGCGCCAGGTCAACGGCGGGCAGACTTCCTACGCCAACTGCAGTGCCGCCCGCGCCGCGGGGGCCGCACCGGTGCGCGTCGGCGAGCCGGGATATGGACGACACCTCGACCGCGACGGCGACGGCGTCGGCTGCGAGTAGCGACGGCACCCGTAGGGCGGCCCACGCATCGCTGGCCCTTCCCCCCGCCGCGGCCCATCATTGGAGGCCTTGCCGCATCTCCCGCGTCCATGCACAGCCTCAAGTACCTCGCCGGCTATCCCCCGCACCTGCAGGACAAGGTGCGCGAGCTGATCGCACGGGACCGGCTGGGCGCCATGCTCGCCGACAAGTACCCCGAGCCTCACGCCGTGCGCAACGACGGCCAGCTGTACGACTACGTGCAGGCGCTCAAGAACCGGCACCTGCGCAAGGCGGTGCCGCTGGGCAAGGTCGTCTACGACGGCAAGCTGCAGGTGCTGAAGCACGCGCTGGGCACCCACACGTCGGTGTCACGCGTCCAAGGTGGGCGGCTCAAGGCGAGCCGCGAGATCCGCATCGCCAGCGTGTTCCGCGATGCCCCCGCCGAGTTCCTGAAGATGATCGTGGTGCACGAACTGGCGCACCTGAAGGAAGCCGATCACAACAAGGCCTTCTACCAGCTGTGCGTGCACATGGCACCGGACTACCACCAGTTGGAGTTCGACCTGCGGCTTTACCTGACGCAGCTGGAGCTTGGTCGGAGCTGAGGCCGGGGCGTCTTCCCCGGGCACCGGACGCAACCGGCATTTGGCCAACGCGTCCGGCTCCATGGCGGGACCGCCCGCTTCCCCGTGTAGCATCGGGCCATGACGACTGCCGCCTCCCGCCCCGCACCCATCGACGAACAGGCGCTGCGTGCGCGCAACCGCCATTTCTATGACGGCCTCTGGGGTGGCGCCCGCCTGTGCGACCCCGCGGGCTTCAACACCTGGCCGCTGGTCCGGTCACTGACCGAGGGCGCGCCACGACGCCTGGAAGTGGCCCCGGGCCTGCGCCCGCGCTTCCCCGTCGAAGGCGGCCATTTCGTCGACATCAGCACGCCCGCGCTCGCCGCCCTGCGCGCCGCCGGCGGACAGGCCCTGCAAGGCAGCGCCGCCGCCCTGCCGTTCCCCGACGCCAGCTTCGACGCTGTCTGCGCGATGGACATCGTCGAACACCTCGTGGACGACGACGCCGTGCTCGCCGAACTCGCCCGCGTCGCCCGACCCGGTGCCCACGTCCTGCTTTCCGCCCCCCTGCACCCCGACAGCTGGACCGTCTTCGACGACTTCGTCGGCCACTGCCGCCGCTACGAGCCCGACACCCTACTGGCCAAACTCGCCGCCAACGGCCTCACGCTGGAGCGCAGCGCCATCTACGGCATGCAACCCAAAGCCTCCTGGCTGCTGAAACTGGGCATGTGGTTCCTCACCCACCACCGCCCCCTCGCCATGCGCTGGTACAACCGCACCCTGCCCCTCCTCGCCCGCGCCCAGAAGCCCCCCAACCTAGTGACCGGGATGGTGCCCACCGCAGGCGTGGACGAGGTGCTGCTGGTGTGCCGGAAGGACGCAACGCCAGGTTCAACGGACAGGCCCGGCCCGCACACCCACCCAACCCCGTAGCCCAGGTAAGCAAAGCGCACCTGGGGCATCGCGCCGTCCCCGGGTGCGCTGCGCTTGCCCGGGCTACACCGCAGACCTGGCTCCCGGGATGTGACTTGCATCACAGGGGTATTGTGCGGCTATCCTGGCGCGAGGGGAGGATCGGGCAATGCCGTTCTCGTGGGTAAACCACAAACAGACTCGAGACCACGAAGTGCGTGGTGGATATCTGTGGTCGCCCATACGAAACGCAAACGGCGCGTTCAACCAGACCTACGAGAACATGCGTCTTGTTCGCCCCGGCGACATCGTTTTCTCGTATGCGAATGGGCAGATCGGTTCGATTGGCCAAGTGGTCGATGCCGCCGCTGCTAGCCCCAAACCCAGTGAGTTCGGCAATGTCGGCGACTATTGGGCGGACGAAGGCTGGCTGGTCAGCGTCTACTTCAGCGATGCGCCAAAGTCGCTACGGCCAAAGGCCCATATCGAGAACATCGCCCCTTTTCTCCCCACTAAGTACTCACCAATCCAGAAGAACGGCGATGGCAATCAAGGCTGCTACCTCGCGGGCATTTCCGATGCGCTGGGCCATATCCTGCTGTCGATGCTGGGCGTAGAAGCACCACCCGACTTCACACCAACGCTCTTTGTCGCCGAACCGAACGCCGACGTGCTGGAAGACTTGCACCTCATCGAGCGCGACGCAAACATTCCCGCTACGCAACGCCTACAACTTACGAAAGCACGCGTCGGTCAAGGCCTCTTCCGAAACCGCGTCATGTCCGTCGACCCACGCTGCCGGGTCACCGGCATCGAAGATCCTCGACTCCTGATCGCGAGCCACATCAAACCATGGCGCGACTCTACCAATGCCGAGCGAATCAATGGCTTCAACGGCCTCATGCTCTCGCCGCACATCGACGCTTTATTTGACGAACGACTGATCTCATTCGAAGACGACGGACGTATGCTCGTGCATCCGTCCCTGAGCAATGACGTGCTGGACCGATGGTCGATCTCCAAGTCCACCAAGGTGGGAGGGTTTCTATCTGAACAGTCGAGCTTTCTAACGCACCACCGGAACGCCTTCCTAGTAAAGCTGACCTGACCCAATTGGCACGCTACCCTTCAGTTCCATCGCCCTACGACCCTGAAAGCTTTATGCCTCGACGCAAACAAGGCGGCCTGGACTACATAGCATCAATGCCTTGGCCATTCGGTTTAGTGTTGGGAGTCGTAGCGTTTCTTGCTATCCGCTACGGCATCGGCTGGTACTTCTCGACCGCTGGCGGTCCTGCACTGAAAGGCACGGGCGAGTTGGCGCTTGGTGGAGCTTTCACACCCCTCGCATGGATCGTGCTCGCCATGTGCTGGGTCGCCGCACTGGCTTCGTATTTGAAGCAGCATCAACGTAAGGTCTTGCTCGACGCTCAGAGCGGTCTCGACAGCCTTCGAAACATCAGTTGGCGCGAGTTCGAGATGCTTGTGGGCGAGGCCTATCGCCGCCAAGGCTATCGCGTTGAGGAACAAGGTTTAGGCGGCGCAGATGGAGGAATCGATCTAATTCTCTTCAAGGACGGGCAAACCATCCTCGTCCAATGCAAACAGTGGCGGGCGCGTCAGATCAGCGTATCGACCGTGCGAGAAATGTGGGGCTTGCTGGCACACCACTCTGCCGACGGGGTAAAGATAGTCTGCGCCAATGCCTTTACACGCGATGCCGCCGCCTTTGCTGAAGGTAAACCCATTGAGCTCGTCAGCGGCCAAGCCCTGGTCTCACTAATTCAATCGGGCCAGGAAGCTCCGCGGTCCGCCAGATCGCGAATTGCGCCAAAGCTGGAAGCAGAGGCGATCCCGCGATGCCCTCGCTGCAGCAAGGCCATGGTGCGAAGGACGAACCGAGCTGACGGTAAGGTCTTCTGGGGATGCTCAGACTATCCGCGATGCAAAGGCACTCGTCCTGCGCATGCTTGAATGAACCTGATCCCGTTCTCTCGGCACTCCTTGCTCGCGCGATGCGTGGACGCCGGAAGTCTCCGGTTCGACGTCGAAAATCCGGGGGCAGAGCCGACGCTGCTTCGCGCGCGGTGAATGCGTCGACCCTGCCCCTGCTTCTTTTTTCTCAGAAGTCCCAGCGCGCCGCCACCGATACCGGGACCGACAACCGGCTGCCGGTGTCGTTGATCGAGCCCAGGCCGAGGCCGCCGATGGCGCTGTCGTCGCCTTCCAGGTCGTCGACGTAGCGCATGCCGGCCTGCGCGACCAGGCTGAAGCGTTCGCCCACGGGGATCAGCACGCCGACGTCCACGCCGCCGCTGACGACCCAGCCCTTGTCGGTAAATGGCACGTCGTTGATGGCGATGCCGGCGTCCGGAATGACGAACGTCGCGCGGATCTGTTCGGTTTCGGTGGCGCCCACGCGACCGGCGATGAACGGACGCGCGCCTCCGGGCTCCATGAAGTAGTACCGATAACCCACCTCCGCGCTCCAGGCCTCGTAGTCGCTGAAGGTGCCGAATACCGGCAACTCGGTGTTCAGTGCCGGCACGAACGCGCCGCCGACCTGCACCGTGCCGGGATCGGCTTCCGTCTCACGCAGGTGGCCGAACACCTCGGCGCGGTCACTCAAGCCATAGCCGAACTCCAGTCCGTACCCAATGGCGTTGTCGTAGATCTGGTCGTGGCCGCGCGCGCCGATGCGCAGTTCAGCATCGACGCCGGCCAGCGCCGGGTTCAGCGGACCCAGGTCCGGGACCACGGCGACGGCGCCGTCGTGCACGTCGCCGTCAACCGGCGTGTCGATACCGCCCAGCAGCGAGAATGACCAGCGGCCCTGCTCGGGGCCGGCGGCGGACGCGGGGGCGGAAAAGGCCAGGGTGAGGCCGGTCATCGAAAAGGCGGCAGCGAGCAGCAGGTTGCGATTCATCGCGGTGACTCCTCTGTGGGTGGACAGGCGCGTTGCGGGGGCAACACTCCGGTCCGTTACGCAGCCAGCGTGGAATCGGATGCAACCCGCCAGCCGCGCCTCCAGGGGCGGGGCGCGTATGACCGAGGCCCGGCCCTTCCGGCATTGCCGGGCCTGCGAGTGGAACGTGAAGGCACTGCCATGCAGCACCTCATTGCCCTCGCCCTTGTCCGAGCATGACCTGGCCGGCCTTGACGACCACTGGCCAGCAGGGCAATCGAAAGGGGCTAGGCCGCCAAGCCTAACCCCTTGTTTTTACAAGCGCCTGAGGTGGGAGCCGAACCCCACGCTTCACAAGGGCGGCGGATTTTGAGCCCGCCACCCCACCTCAAACCCCAATCGGATTCGGCTTGTCCACGTCGATCTTGTATTGCTTGATCGCTCGGGCGACGTCCTTGGCGCTCATCTTGCCGTCGGCGGCGAGGGCCTCGATCGCGGCCAGGGCGATGTAGTGGCGGTCGACTTCGAAGTGGCGGCGGAGGTTGGCGCGGGTGTCGCTGCGGCCGAAGCCGTCGGTGCCCAGGACGGTGTAGCGCATCGGCACGTATTCGCGGATCTGGTCGGCGTAGGTGCGGATGTAGTCGGTGGCGGCGATGGCGGGGCCCTGGCGACCTTCGAGCAGCTCGGTGACGTAGGGCTTGCGCGGCTTCTTGGCTTCGGGGTTGTAGCGGTTGTGGCGGGTGGCGTCGATGCCGTCGCGGCCGAGCTCGTTGAAGCTGGGGCAGGACCAGATGTCGGCGGTGACGCCGAAGTCCTTGTCCAGCAGTTCGGCCGCGGCCATCGCTTCGCGCAGGATGGTGCCACTGCCGAGCAGCTGCACGCGCAGCTCGCCCTTCTTCGGCTTGCCGGCGTCATTGAGCAGGTACATGCCCTTGATGATGCCCTCGGCACTGCCCTCGGGCATCTCCGGGTGGGTGTAGTTCTCGTTCATCAGGGTGACGTAGTAGTACTCGTCGCGCTGCTCGGCGACCATGCGCTGCATGCCGTGCTGCATGATCGTGACGACTTCGTAGCTGAAGGTCGGGTCGTAGCTGCGGCAGTTGGGGATCAGTCCGGCCTGGACCATGCCGTGGCCGTCTTCATGCTGCAGGCCTTCGCCATTGAGCGTGGTGCGGCCGGCGGTGGCGCCGAGCAGGAAGCCGCGCGCGCGCATGTCGGCCGCCTGCCAGGCGGAGTCGCCGATGCGCTGGAAGCCGAACATCGAGTAGTAGATGTAGAACGGCAGCATCTGCAGGTCGTTGGTGCTGTAGCTGGTGGCGCAGGCCATCCAGCTGGCGAACGCGCCCGCCTCGGTGATGCCTTCCTCGAGCACCTGGCCGGCGGCGTCCTCGCGGTAGTACATGAGCTGGTCGCGGTCGACGGGCTTGTACTTCTGTCCCTTCGGCGCGTAGATGCCGAGCTGGCGGAACAGGCCTTCCATGCCGAAAGTGCGCGCCTCGTCGGCAACGATCGGCACGCAACGCGGGCCGACCTGCTTGTCGCGCAGGGTGATGTTGAGCATCTGCACGAAGGCCATCGTCGTGCTGATCTCGCGGTCGCCGGTGGACTTGAGCAGGCGCTCGTAGGTCTCGAGTTTCGGCACTTCAAGCGCGGTGCTGGCCTTGCGCCGGCGCTGCGGGAGGAAGCCGCCGAGGGCCTTGCGGCGCTCGAGCATGTACTGCACTTCCTCGGAGTCCTTGCCCGGGTGGTAGAACGGCACCTGGCCGTCGGCGAGCTGGGCGTCGGTGACCGGCACGTTGAAGCGGTCGCGGAACAGGCGCACGGCCTCGTCGTCCATCTTCTTGGTGCCGTGGGTCGGGTTGAGCGACTCGCCCGAGGCGCCCATGCCGTAGCCCTTGACGGTCTTGGCGAGGATGACGGTGGGCATGCCCTGCATCTTCGTCGCCGCGTCGTAGGCGGCGTAGACCTTGTGCGGGTCGTGGCCGCCACGGTTGAGGCGCCAGACGTCCTCGTCGCTCATGTTGGCGACCAGGCGCGCGGTCTCGGGGTACTTGCCGAAGAAATGCTCGCGCGTGTACGCGCCGCCGAAGGCCTTGCAGTTCTGGTATTCGCCGTCGACGGTTTCCATCATCAGCTGGCGCAGCTTGCCGGTGGTGTCGCGGGCCAGGAGCGGATCCCAGTAGCTGCCCCAGATGGTCTTGATGACGTTCCAGCCGGCGCCGCGGAACTGGCCTTCCAGTTCCTGGATGATCTTGCCGTTGCCGCGCACCGGGCCGTCGAGGCGCTGCAGGTTGCAGTTGATGACGAAGACCAGGTTGTCCAGGCCTTCGCGGCCGGCGACCGAGATCGCGCCCAGGCTCTCGGGCTCGTCGCACTCGCCGTCGCCCATGAAGCACCAGACCTTGCGGTCGGTCTTGGGGATCAGGCCGCGGCCTTCGAGGTACTTCCAGTTGCGCGCCTGGTAGATCGCGGCGATCGGGCCCAGGCCCATCGACACGGTCGGCACCTGCCAGTAGTCGGGCATCAGCCACGGGTGCGGGTAGGAGCTGACGCCGCGGCCGTCGACTTCCATGCGGAAGTGGTCGAGCTGGGACTCGCTCAGGCGGCCTTCGAGGAAGGAGCGCGCGTAGATGCCGGGCGAGCTGTGGCCCTGCACGCAGATCAGGTCGCCGGGGTGGTCGCCCTCGGGACCGCGCCAGAAATGGTTGAAACCGACGTCGTACAGCGTTGCCGCCGAGGCGAAGCTGGCGATGTGGCCGCCGAGGTCGCCGGGCTTGCGGTTGGCGCGCACGACCATCGCCATCGCGTTCCAGCGGATCAGCGAGCGGATGCGCCACTCCATGGTCTGGTCACCCGGGGTCTTGGGCTCCAGGTGCGGCGGGATGGTGTTGATGTATTCGGTGGTGGGCGCGAAGGGCAGGTGCGCACCGGCGCGACGCGTGACCTCGACCATGCCTTCAAGCAGCTGGTGGGCGCGTTCGGCGCCGTCGTTGGCGATGACGGCCTGGACCGACTCGACCCATTCCTGGGTCTCGGTGGGGTCGGGATCGTTGTGCAGCAGGTCTGCGAAGGGGCTTTCGTAGGTCGGGCTCATTGAATTCGCGGCCCCGTGGCCACGCCTCGGTCGTAGGGGTATTGAAGAAAGTCAGACCCCGGATTCTAGCAGGGCCGGTGACAGCGCTAGACGGTGCTTTGGTCGCGTCCACGCCCTGTCCCGGGACATGCGGTGGCGCATGGTTCGTACCGCCACCGACCGCGTCCACGCGGCACTGACATCGCGCATGGCTACACTGGCCCCGTGCCGCCGCGCGCGGCCGCCCGGGGATCCCAATCGATGCACGAAGCCAGGCCAGCCGGCCGCGCGAGCGGCCCGAACCATGTCCGCGGTCGGGACAGCCTGCGCACGCGCATCGCGCTCTGGACCGGCGCGATGACCGTCGCGGTGGTCGCCCTGCTGACCGGGGCGATCGGCGCCTACATGCACAGCGATTTCGCCGAGGAGAGCCGGCTCGACGCGATGGCCAATGCACGCCAGGCGGCCGACCACCTGGAAACGGTGATGCATACCACCACCGTCACCGCCCAGGGCCTGTCGACGCTGGCCGCGGACTCGAGCCTGGCCCCGGACGAGCTGACCCAGACCCTGCGCGCCCTCGTCACGGCCACGCCGGGCTGCATCGGCGGCCTGTTGGCGCTGGAGCCGCTCGATGGCAAGCCCGCGTACGCCGTGTACTCGGCCGCGAACGGCAACAGCCGCGATTTCATCGACACCCGCTACGACTACCGCAACCAGCCCTGGTACCAGCGCAGCCTGGCCGCGACGCAGGGCTGGTGGTCGGAGCCGTACTTGAACGAAACCGCCGGACACGTGTGGACGGTGACCTACAACGCCCCCTTGCGTGGCGCCGATGGCCGCAGCCGCGGCATGGTCAGCCTGGACCTGCCGGTGGACACGCTCACCCGCGAGCTGGAGGCGCTGGCCCACCTGCCCGGCTCGCGCGTGACCCTGGTGGCGCCCGACGGCACGCTGGCGATGGATAGTATCGTCGACGTGACCCGCGAGCAGCGTCCGATCGAGGCGCTGGTCACGGCGCTCGGGCGCAGCGACCTCGCGCCGCTGGTCGAGGCGATCCGGGAGCGGCGCTATCTCGCCTTCGCCCATGTCAACGCCTCCGACGGCGAGTCGCGCTACACGGTGGCCGAGCCGGTGGGCGACAGCGGCTGGATGCTGATGGTCTCGCAGTCGCGGACCCTGATGATGGAACGGGCGCAGCAGGTCCTGGTGCTGATCGCGCTGGCGGGCTTGTTGCTGAGCCTGGTGTGCATGTTCGTCGTCCGGCGCCTCGCCAAGCGCATCGCGACGCCGGTGCAGGGCTTGACCGAGTCCGCGGCGCGGCTTGCCACCGGGGACTACGACAGTCCCGTCGGATATACCCGCCGGCGCGACGAGGTCGGGGTGATGGCGCGGACGCTGGAACATGCGCGCACCTCCATCCAGCAGCAGCTCACGGAGATCGAGGAAATGGGCGCGGCGCGGCAGAAGCTGGAGAGCGAGCTGTCGATCGCGCGCGACATCCAGCTGGCGATGCTGCCACCCGGCCGCGTCATCGACCGCGCCGACCACCACCTGGAGGCCTACGCCCAGCTGGAGCCGGCCAAGGCGGTCGGCGGCGACTTCTACAGTTTCGTCGAGCTCGCCGACGGCGACCTGTGGTTCGCGATCGGCGACGTCTCCGACAAGGGCGTGCCGGCGGCCTTGTTCATGGCCCGCAGCACCACCGTGCTGGAGGTCGCCGCGCGCGCCAGCGGCGATCCGCCCGACGTGCTCACGCGCGCCTCGCGGCGGCTCGTCGAGGGCAACGACACCTGCATGTTCGCGACCGTGTTGTGCGGCCGGATCAACGTACGCACCGGCGACTGCGTGCTGGCCAGCGCCGGCCACGACCCGCCGGTGCTGCTGCACCCGGACGGTCGCGTCGAGACCCTCGATGTCGAGACGGGACCGCCGCTGGGCTTCGAGGTCAGTGCCGATTTCCCGCGCTGGGAGGGCCGGCTGGAACCTGGCATGACGCTGCTTGCGTATACCGACGGGGTGACCGAAGCCTTCGATGCCGGTAACGTCGCCTTTGGCATGGAGGGCATGATCGCCAGCATCGGCGCCGGTCGCGACGCGCGCGACCAGTGCGAGCACCTGATCGCCGACGTCCATGCCTACGCGCACCCCGCCGCGCAGGACGACATCACCGTGCTGGCGATCCGCCTGCGACAGGACGCGCCCCACAAGCAAGAGGAGGCCCCATGCTGATCCGCCTGATCGTCCCCGGTGAACTGGCACGCGTCGAGGACATGAATGCATCGCTCGAGGCGGTGCTCATGCGCCACGGCATCGACCAGGCGCTGCGCGACGACGTGCGTCTGATCGTCGAGGAACTGGCCAGCAACGTGATCAAGTACGGCGGCGATCCGAAGGGCATCCCGCGGCACGAGCTGTCGGTGCACATCGACATCGACGACAAGCGGCTGCAACTGGAGTTCCGCGACACCGGCGCGCCGTTCGATCCCACTGCCGAGCCCGAACCCGACCTGGACGGGGATATCCTCGAACGCGACATCGGCGGCCTGGGCCTGCACCTGATCCGCAGCCTCGCCGAGTCGGTCGAATACCGCCGCGAAGAGCCCTACAACCTGCTTGACCTCAGCCTGCGCCTGAACGCCACGGAGAACGCGTCATGAGCCTCGACATCGCCATCCAACCGCCCGAGAACGGCAGCCAGCGGGTCAGCCTGCGCGGCCGGCTGGACACGCATACGTATACCGAGCTGGACACGGCGCTGGCGCCGGTGCTGGCGCGTGCCGACATCACCACCCTGGTGCTGGACCTGGGCGGCCTGGAGTACATCAGCTCGGCCGGCATCCGCTCGGTGTTCAAGGCGCGCAAGGCCTTGGCGACGCGCGCCGGCAAGGTGCTGATCGCCAACCCCCAACCGCAGATCCGCAAGGTCTTCGACATGGTCAAGGCCGTGCCGATGAACGAGATCTTCGCCTCGGTGGAGGAAGCCGATGCCTACCTCGACGCCATGCAGCGCAAGGTGCTGCAGGGCGACGACGAGGACTGACCGGCCGATCGCGCAGGGACCGCCATGGACATCGACGTCTACCCGGCCGTCAACGGCAACCAGTACCTGAAGGTGTCGGGTCGCCTGGACTCGCACACCTACGAAGCACTGGCCGAGCGCCTGGGCCCCCTGCTGGCCGAGCAACCGCGCGCGCTGGTGCTCGACCTCGCCCACCTGGACTACATCAGCAGCGCCGGCATCCGTTGCATCCTGCAGGCGCGGCAGGCGCTGGCGCCGGGCCATGGCCACGTACTGGTCCTGCACCCGCAGGCGCAGATCCGGAGGGTCCTCGATCTCGCCCGCGCGGTCCCGCTGGACGCCATCTTCAACACGACCGAGGCCCTCGACGCGTACCTGGACCAGGTGCAGCAGCAGGTGCTCGACGGCGAGATCTGGGGCGAGGGCGCGCCTGCGCGCGAGGATTGAGTGCCTTCACGGATGCGGCGCGGGCCCGGGGGCCGCGTCGCGCCGGACACCTTCGCCGGCTGGCCTTC
>NZ_VICE01000008.1 GCF_006546775.1 Marilutibacter aestuarii | reverse complement strand
GGCTTCGCCGCACCGGTCCCCTGTGCGCCTCGGTCGTGGCGGCACGGCGCCCAAACTCGCTTCGCTCAGACAAGGGCGCCTCTCCGGCCGCCACGGCCTGCGGTGCTCGACGGCCTCAAAGTCGCGAAGATCAAGAACAAGATCAACGGCAACGGCAACGGCAACGGCAACGCGTCGCGTAGCCTGGGTAAGCGAAGCGCACCCGGGGAGCGGTATGAGGGAGCAACTGCACAACACGCCTGGCGCCTCGCGCCAAGTCCAGCCGCTGCCGGCCACGACGCACGATGGGTCTTGCGTCGCGCAACCGATCGTGCGCTGCTACGCCACCACTTTTTGTCATCCCAGCGAACGCTGGGGTGAGGCGGACCGCTTGCGCGGCACCGCCGCGCGGCCTGGGCGAACGCCCAGCGCGCTGCGCTGGGCCGGGGAGGACTCCCGAGCCTTGCCAAAGGCTGGATCCAGCGTTCGCTGGGATGACGCCGCATGCGGGCGGCCGCTCTGGCCTGGCGTCGCCCGGGCCGTGACGGTGGCTCAGGCGATCCGCTGTCCGCCGGCGTAGGTCGCGCGTGCCAGGCGGCCGCCGAGCCAGTAGCCCAGTTCCGAAGGGTGGCGGATGTCCCACAAGGTGAAGTCCGCGCGGGCGCCGGTGCGCAGGACGCCGCGGTCGTGCAGTCCCAGGGCATGGGCCGCGTTGAGACTTGCACCGCGCAGGCTTTCCTCGGGGGTCAGCCGGAAATGCGTGCAGGCCAGTTGCATGGCCTGGCGCATCGACATCAACGGCGACGTGCCGGGGTTGCAGTCGGTGGCGACGGCCATTGGCACTCCGTGCTCGCGGAAGGCATCCAGCGGCGGCAGGCGTGTCTCGCGCAGGACATGGAAGGCGCCCGGCAGCAGGACCGCGACCGCGCCGGAAGCCGCCATCGCGCGAACACTGGCCTCGCTGCTGTATTCCACGTGGTCGGCCGACAGGCCCGCGAACTCGGCCACCAGTCCGGCGCCGCCGAGATCGCTCAACTGGTCGGCATGCAGCTTGACCGGCAGGCCGAGCCCCCGCGCGGCCTCGAACACGCGGCGGGTCTGCGCCGGGGAAAAGCCGATGCCTTCGCAGAACGCGTCGACCGCATCGATCAGGCCCTCGGCGTGCAGCCGGGGCATCCAGTCCACGACGGCGTCGATGTAATCCTCCGCGCGATCGGCGAATTCCGGCGGCAAGGCATGCGCGGCGAGGTAAGTGGTGCGCACCTGCACGCCCGCCAGTTCACCGACGCGACGGGCGACGCGCAGCATCTTGCGCTCGTTCTCGAAGTCGAGTCCGTAGCCGGACTTGATCTCGACGGTCGTCGCGCCGTCGGCGGCCAAGGCGCGCGCGCGTGGCAGCGACTCGCGCAGCAGGCCATCCTCGTCGATGGCCCGCACCGCGCGCACGCTTGACAGGATGCCGCCGCCGGCGCGCGCGATGTCCTCGTAGCTCGCGCCCTGCAGGCGCATCTCGAACTCGCGCGCGCGATCGCCGGCGAAGACGAGGTGGGTATGGCAATCGACCAGCCCCGGGGTGATCCAGCCGTCGGTCTCGATGACCTCGTCGGCCAGCGCGGCGGGATCGCCCGGAAGCTCATGGCGCGGCCCTGCATGCACGAGCAGGCCGTCCTTCCAGGCCAGGGCGCCATCGGGCACTTCGCCATAGCCGTGCGCGGCGTCCAGTGTGGCGAGCGAGGCGCCGAGCACCAGGCCGTCCCACCGGGGCTGTGGGGATGGAAGAGCGTCGCGGTCGGTCATGGCGGCGGGGCGGTCGACGGGGAGGGAGGCGGCGTGAGCCGGGGCACCAGGCGCAGGGCCAGCGCCTTGTAGATGGGCGTCGGGCAACACAGGTTGGAACAGGCGCGGGCCAGCAGCACGGTCGCCAGGATGGGCAGCATCAGCGCGTGGTTGTCGGTCAGCTCGATCGAGATCACCGCCGACGTCAGCGGGGCCTGGGTCACGCCGGCGAGGTAGGCGCACATGCCCAGCAGCACGACGGCCGCGGGGTCCACGCCCGGGAACAGGTGCGAGAGGTTGTCCCCCAGCCCCGCGCCCACCGCCAGGGCGGGCGAGAACAGGCCGCCCGGGATGCCGGCCACGTAGGACACCAGGTTGGCCAGGAACTTGGCGATGCCGAACTCCGCGCCGGGCGCATCGCTGCGCAGCAGCAGCGCGTGCGCCTGCTCGTATCCGGTCCCGAACACCGTGCCGCCCAGGGCAACGCCGAGCAGCGCGAGCGACAGCCCGCAGGCGGTCGCGAAGAGCACCGGGTGCGCGCCACGCAGGCGCCCCAGCCAGCGCGGGCGCCCGTCGGCGGCCGCGACCACGGTGCGCGCGAACAGGCCGCCGAGCACGCCACAGACCACGCCGCAGGCGAGGATCGCGAGCCAGCCCTGGCCCAACGGGATCCGCGCGGCGATGTGGCCGAAGTAGGCGTAGTCGCCCAGCAGGCCCATGGACACCACGCCGCCGACGATGACCGCGGTCAGCAAGGTGCCCGAGAAACGCTGCTCGAACGCCCCGCTCAACTCTTCGATCGCGAACACCACGCCGGCCAGGGGCGTGTTGAAGGCGGCGGCGATGCCTGCGGCGCCACCGGCGAGCAGGAAGCGCGAAGCCTGGTAGGGATCGCTGTAGCCGAGGCGACGACCGATCGCGTGCATGATGCCGGCGCCCACGTGCACGGTGGGCCCTTCGCGCCCGACCGACGCGCCGCCGAACAGCGCCAGGATCGTGAAGCCCATCTTGCACAGCGATACCCACAGCGAGAGCTGTGCGGCGCGGAAGTCGTCGCGCGCGACCTGCAGTGATGCGATCACCTGCGGGATGCCGCTGCCGCGCGTGGGCGCGAGCTTGCCGCGGGTGGCCCAGGCGAGGATGGCGAACGACAGCGGCGTCAACAGCAGCGCCCACCAGGGCGAGTGGGCGGTGATGCCGAGGAACATGCCATACGCGGCATCGCCGACCTTGGCGAACACGATCGCCGCCAGCGCCACGGCGACTGCGCCCCCCCACAGCGCGATGCGGCGCTTCCAGGCTTCGCGTGACCAGAGCTGTGCCGGGCCCGATTCGTCCGGGTCTGGCGAAGGGGGAACGCTTGGGGTCATCGCCCCATTGTAGTCGATACGCCGTGGTCGCCAGCCCGGCGCGTCCGCGCGACAATGGCGCGCACGGCCCGGGGATGCGGGCCGCGTCCCGCCACGAGGATCAAGATGAGCACACGCGCGCTTCCCGATGGATCGCTCTGGACCCCCGCCGGATGGCAAGCCGCGCGGCGCGTGCAGGTGGATGCGCACGGCCGTGTCGCCGCGGTGGTCGACGGCCGCGACACGTCGCGCCGGCTGGTACCCGGCATCGCCAACCTGCATTCGCACGCGTTCCAGCGCGCGATGGCCGGCATGGCCGAGCGCCAGACCGACCCGGCCGATTCGTTCTGGACCTGGCGCGAGACCATGTACCGCTTCGCCTCGCGCTTCTCGCCCGACACGCTCTACGCCGTCGCGGCACAGCTGTATGCCGAAATGCTGGAGGCCGGTTACACCAGCGCATGCGAATTCCATTACCTGCACCACACGCCCGGTGGCGGTGCCTACCGAGACCCCACGGCGATGTCGCAGGCGCTGGTGTCGGCGGCGCGCGACACCGGGATCCGCCTGACCCTGCTGCCGGTGCTCTACATGAGCGGTGGCTTCGATGGCCGCGCGCTGGGCGAGCGCCAACGGCGCTTCGGGCACGCGGTCGACGATTACCTCGCACTGGTCGATCGCCTGTGCGAGGACGCCAACGACATGCTGCATGTCGGCTGCGCGCTTCACAGCCTGCGCGCGGTACCGCCCGATGCGATGGCGGCGGTGCTGGAGGCGTTGCCGCCGGCGATGCCGGTGCACATCCACATCGCCGAGCAGGTCGCCGAGGTGGAGGCGTGCGTCGAAGTCCGCGGGGCGCGGCCGGTGGCCTGGCTGCTCGACAACGCCCCGGTGGACCGGCGCTGGACCCTGGTCCATGCCACCCACCTGGATGCGGACGAGGTGGCGGGCATCGCACGCAGCGGCGCTACGGTGGCCCTGTGCCCGACCACCGAGGCCAACCTCGGCGACGGCCTGTTCCCGCTGCGCGACTTCCTCGACGCCGGCGGGGCGTGGGGCATCGGCTCGGACTCCCACATCTCGGTGTCGCCCGTCGAGGAACTGCGATGGCTAGAGTACGGCCAGCGCCTGGCGACGCGACGGCGCAACATCGCGGTCAGCGCCGACACCCCCAGCGTTGGCGAGACCCTGCTCGCCGGCGCGAGCGCGAGCGCCGCGTCCTCCACGGGCCACCGCTGCGGCGGACTGGGCGAGGGCGATTGCGCCGACGCCCTGGTGCTCGACATGCGCGCGCCGCAGATGCTGGGTGCCCGCGATGAGGACGTGGTCGACCGCTGGTTGTTCAGTGGCAACCGCAACCTGGTCGAGGAGGTCTTCGTGGGCGGTCGCCGCGTGGTCGAGGGCGGGCAGCACCGCGATCGGGAGGCCATCGCCCATCGATACCGCGACGCGCTGGCGTCGCTGATGCAGGACTGAGCGGGCGCGGCGGGATGTTCGCGCCGCGAGCACGCGCTTCGTCGTCCGCAGCGCCTGTTTCGTCGCAAGGACCGGCGACCGCGCACGTAGGCCGGCAGGCTGGAGCCGTCCAGAAAGGAGACCCGACCATGTCAATCCGTCCACGCCCTGTCCTCGCCCTCCCGTTGCTGGCCGCCGCCGTCGTGCTGTGCGGCAACGCCTGCGCGGCGCCGCCGCCACCGGCCGGCCTGGATCCCGACCTGCAGGCCACGCTCGAGAAGCGCCTGAACGGCGACCGCAGCGGCGCCTGCATGGCCGTCGGCGTCGTCGACATCGCGACGGGGGACGCGCCGGCGCCTTCGTCGCGCGTGCGTCGAGCCTACGCCTGCGCCGACGGCGCCCTGCGGATCGGCAGCGACAGCGCCTTCGAAATCGGCTCGATCAGCAAGACCATGACCGCCACGCTGCTTGCAGGCCTGGTCCGGGACGGCCGCGCGCGCCTCGACGATCCGCTGTCGGACTACCTGCCGGAGGGAACCGCGGTGCCGGAGTTCCAGGGACAGCCGATCCTGATCCGCCATCTCGTGACCCACACCAGCGGCCTGCCGGCGCTGCCACCGATCCCGGTCGCCGATGCCAGCGATCCCTATGCGGCGATGCGACCGGACGACCTGCTGCAGGCCCTGGGTGAGGTGACGCTGGCACAGGCGCCGGGCTCGACGTTCGCGTACTCCAACTACGCGTCCATGCTGCTGTCCTACGCGGTCAGCCGACGTGCCGGCGCCGGCTTGGAAACGCTGCTCGACGAACGCCTGTTCACGCCGCTGGGCATGGAAGGCGCCCATGTCGCCGATCGGCCCGCGGGCGTGGTCCAGGCGCAGGGCCACATGCCCAACGGCACCCCGGTGCCGGGCTGGCATTTCGACGATGCGCTGGCAGGCGTCGGCGGTGTGCGCGCGACCCTGGACGACATGATCCGCTACGCCGAGGCAGGCCTGGGCGCGGCGCCCGAGCCGCTGGCCTCGGCGATGGCGCTGACCCGGCAACCGATCGAAACCGCGTCAGGGCGACCGATCGCGATGAACTGGATGCGCATGCCGCTCGACGGGCGCGAGCTGCTTGCGCACGAGGGCGGGACCGGCGGCTTCTCCTCGCTGATCGCGCTGGACCCGGCGCGCGGTCGCGGCGTGGTCGTCTTGTCGGATACCGCGCTCACCGCGCTGGGGGGGCTGGGCGGCCTGGGCCTGCACCTGATCGACGACGCCCGGCCCCTGCCCGCGCCCCGCACCGTCACGCCGGCCCCGGCGGCCCTGGTGGACGCCCTGGTCGGTGAATGGCAGCTCGAAGGCGGGCCCGCACTGACCCTGCGGCGTCGCGGCGACGCGCTCGAGGTCCAGGCCGCCGGCCAGCCCGCGTTCGAGATGGGCCATGACAGCGCCGGCGATTTCTTTCCGCTGGCGTTCGACGCCCTGTTGTCGCCGACGCGCACGGCCGACGGCCGCCACGCATTCAACTGGCACCAGGGCGGCGCGGTGATGCCGGCCCGGCGCGTGCAGGTGTCCACGCCTGCGCAGCCCGCGTCGAAGGCACCGTCGGTCGAGGCCCTGGCCGAGTACGCGGGGCGCTACCCGCTGGCGCCGACCGACATGGTGCTGGCGGTCAGCGTGCGCGACGGCGTGCTCCAGGCCCAGGCGACCGGGCAGGGTGCGTTCCCCCTGTCGCCCGCGGGCAAGGACGTGTTCACCGCCAGCGCGTTCGGCATCGAGATCCGCTTCGAGCGTGATGCACGGGGCGAGGTGAACGCACTGGCCCTGCACCAGGGCGGCAACGTCCTGCGCGGCGGGAAGCAGTGAGCATGGCCGGGCGCGAGGCCAGTGATGCCTACGCACTGGGCCGACCGCTGCCGCCCGACGTGCTCGTCGGCGGCAACACGGTCTGGGGGCGTTATCGCCAGTACCCGGTCTTCAGCCTGCCCTGGCTGCGCGGACGCAGCCTGCTGTTCGGTGGCCTGATCGGCGCGTATGCGCTGTTGACCGCGTTCGGCGTTGGTTTCGCGACACGCGATTACGGGGTGGGCGTGTTGTCGGGCCTGCACCTGTTCGTCGCCTTCGGCCTGATGGCGACCGCGGGTCCGATCCTGGCGACGTGGGTGCGCTATCGCCGCTGGCCCGACACGCGCGAACGCCGGGCGGTGGTGGTGGCGGTGCTGGCCGGCATCGTCATCAGCTTCTTCGTCGACCAGTGGGCCTCCAGCTACGTCCAGGCGGTGGTGGGAGACGCGATGCGCGCGGCGGGCCAGTCCCTGCCGAACGCCGGTGCGGTGTCGGGCGCGGAGCGGCACTTCGCGATCAGCCTGAACCTGCTGGTGCTGGTGGTGATCTACGGGATGTTCGGCGGCGGGCTCGCGCTGCGTGCGTACTTCAGCGAACAACGGCGCTGGCGCGAGGATCGCCAGCGCCGGGACATGGCGCGGCTGCAACAGGCCAAGCGCGACAGCGACCTGCGCCTGGGCGCCTTGCAGGCGCAGGTGGAACCGCACTTCCTGTTCAACACCCTGGCCTCGGTCCGCGCCCTCGTGCGGCAGGACGCGGACAAGGCCGAGCGCACCCTCGATGCGCTGGTCGACTACCTGCGCGCGAGCATCCCGCGCCTGCGTCCCGGCGAGGATGGCGCGCTGTCGACGCTGGGCGCGCAGCTCGACCTGTGCGCACGCTACCTGGACGTGATGCGGCTGCGCATGGGCGAGCGCCTGCATGTGGCGATCGAAGCCGACGAGGCGTTGCGCGGCCATGCCTTCCCGCCACTGTTGCTGATCACCCTTGTGGAGAACGCGGTCAAGCATGGCATCGAGCCCGTGCGCGGGCCCGGCGTGATCACGATCGTCGCGTCGCTCGAAGGCGACCGCCTGCGGGTGCGTGTCGAGGACGACGGCGTGGGCCTGCAACCCGGCGTCGGCGGCGGCGTAGGGCTGGAGAACGTGCGTGAGCAGTTGCGCGCGCGTTATGGCCGGCATGCGGCGCTGGCGCTGCGCAGTGGCGCCGCCGGCGGCTGCATCGCCGAGCTCGACCTGCCGCTTGAGTCGGACGCCCGGCAACCGGGGGCGGGACATCCATGAACGCACGCGAGCGGGGGCCCATCGTGATGGTGGCCGAGGACGAGGCACCGCAGCGCGCCGCGTTGCTGGCGATGCTCGCCGAGGCCTGGCCGGGCGCCGGCGAGATCGTTGCCTGCGAAGACGGAGTGGAAGCCCTGCAGGCCGTCGCCGCGTTGCGCCCAGACGTCGCGTTCCTGGACATCCGCATGCCGGGCGTCGGCGGCCTCGACGTGGCCCGCGCGGTGGTGGCCGCCGGCGGACGGGTGGTCTTCACCACCGCCTACGACGAGTACGCCATCCGTGCCTTCGAGGCAGGCGCGGTCGACTACCTGCTCAAGCCGGTCGCACCGCAGCGCCTGGCGCAAGCCATCGAGCGGGTGCGCGAATCCCTCGCGCGCCCCGCGCCCGGCGACCTGCAGGCCCGTGTCGACGAACTCGAGGCGCGCCTGCGTCCGCAGGGTGCGCAGCGCATCCGCTGGATCAGCGCCAGCGTCGGCGACAGCGTGCGCATGATCGGCATCGACGACGTGCTCTTGCTGCAGGCGCAGGACAAGTACGTGCGCGTGGTCACCGGCGACGGCGAAGCGGTGATCCGCACGCCGTTGAAGGAGTTGCTGGCCGGGCTCGATCCGGACGTGTTCTGGCAGGTCCACCGCGGCATCGTCGTGCGGGTCGCGGCGATCGACCGCGTGCGCAAGGACGAGCTGGGCAAGTGGCGCCTGTCGCTGCGGGGGCGCGACGAGGACCTTCCGGTCAGCGCCGCCTTCCTTCACCGTTTCCGCGGCATGTGACGCCGGAGTCGCGTCGCCGCCTCAGTCGCCGAACAGGTCGGTCCGCGCCGTTTGCGGCGCCAGCGCGCCCTCGAGTTCGAGCAGGAAGCGCTTGGTCGGCAGGCCGCCGCCGAAGCCGGTGAGGCTGCCGTCGGCACCGATGACGCGGTGGCAGGGCAGTACGATCGGAATCGGGTTGCGGCCATTGGCGGCACCGACCGCACGCATCGCCGCGGGCTTGCCGATCCGGGTGGCGAGCTGCGCGTAGCTGATGGTCTGGCCGAAGGGAATCGTCGCCAGGGCATGCCAGACCGTGCGCTGGAAATCGGTGCCGCGAGGCGCCAGGGGCAGGTCGAACCGCACGCGGCGCCCGCCGAAATAGTCGTCGAGCTGGGTGGCCAGGGCATCGAGCAGCGGGTGGTCGCCGGCCTGCCAGCCGGCCTTGCCCGGTACCGGGTGGCGTTGGGCATGGAACTCGACGGCGTGCACGCCGGCATCCGAGGCCGCCAGGCGCAGTGGACCGACCGGGCTTTCGTGGAGGCGATGGAACACCGTGTCGTGGGCCGGTGCGCCGGCGAGTGCGTGTTGCGCGTTCATCGGGATGTCCTCCGCCGGGGCGCCGGCACTTTGGGTGGGGTGGCCTGTTCGCTGGCCTGGCGCCACAGGTGGATGACGGCATAGGCGCGCCAGGGGCGCCATGCTTCGGCTTCGGCGGCCAGCGTGCGCGCGCTCATGCGGCTGCCGTCGCCCGGCAGCATCTTCTGCAGGACCAGGTCCTCGGCCGGGAAGGCGTCGGGGTGGGCCAGCGCGCGCAGCGCCACGTAGTGGGCGGTCCAGGGCCCGATGCCGGGTAGCGCGGTCCAGCGCCCGACGAATTCCTCCAGGGTCTGTTCCGGCCTGAAGTCGACCTGGCCGTCGAGCAGGGCGCGCGCGACCGTGCGCAGCGTGCCCGCGCGCGCGGCGGTCAGGCCGATCCCATCGAGGTCCGCATAGGCAAGGTCGGCCGGCGTCGGGAACAGGTGCTCCAGGCCGTCCGCCAGGGGGGTGTCGACCGGGGTGCCGAAGCGCTGAGCGAGCCGGCTGGTCACCGTGCGCGCCGCCGCTACGCTGATCTGCTGGCCGACGATCGCGCGTACCGCGATCTCGAACCCGTCCCAGCCGCTGGGCAGGCGCAGGCCGGGATGCCGGCGCAGCAGCGGACGCAGGCGGGCATCGGCTTCCAGTGTCGAGGCGATGACGCCGGGGTCGGCGTCGAGGTCGAACATGCGCCGGATGCGGCCCACCACGGCCTGCAGTTGCAGCGGCGGGACGCCGTGGAGTTCGAGCTTGAGGGCCGGCTCGTCTCCGTCCCAGGCGCCGACGCGAAGCCAGCCGGGCCGGCCGCCGGGCGCGGCCGGGGCGATCACGCGGCGGTAGCTGGCGGTGGTGACCACTTCCACGCCCGGCAGGGCACGCCCGCGCAGGAAGTCGAGCATCGCCGCCAGGTCGTAGGGCGGCCGGTAGCCCAGGCGGAGGACGAGGGTCTCGCCGCGGGATGCCGCCGGCCGCCGGCGAAGCTCGCGCGGGGCCATCCGGTAGGCGTCCTTGAAGCTGGTGTTGAAGCGACGCAGGCTGCCGAAGCCGGCGGCCATCGCGATGTCGGTGATCGACAGGTCGGTCTCGGTGAGCAGCTGCTTGGCGAACAGCAGGCGCCGGGTGCCGTGCACGCCCTGCGGCGAGGCCCCCAGCCGTTCGACGAACAGGCGCCGCAACTGGCGCTCGCCCAGGTTGACGCGCTCGGCCAGTGTCGCCACCGGCGCTTCGGCGAGCAGGCCTTCGTTGATCAGCTTGATCGCGCGTGCGACCGCGGCATCGCCGCGGCGCCAGGCGCCGTCGCCCGGCGCCAGCTCCGGTCGGCAGCGCAGGCAAGGCCGGTAGCCGGCCGCTTCGGCGGCCGCGGCGTTGGGGTAGTAGGTGATGTTGCCCGGCTTGGGCGGTGGCGCCGGGCACACCGGCCGGCAGTAGATGCCGGTGGTGGCGACGGCGGTGAAGAACAGGCCATCGAATCGCGCGTCCCGGCTGAGTCGGGCCTGTTCGCAGACCTGCCGCGTGGGCAGGCCCTCGGGCGGGGGCGGCATCGGGGTGGACGGCGTGGGAGTGGGGGAGGCCATGGGTGCAGGCTAGCACCGGCCCCGTCCCCGGACTCGCCGTTTCCGGACATCAATGCCGGCGCGTTCAATCGTCCCCGGCGGGCGCCGCCGGCGGCGCCAGGGCCGGCAGCAGCGGTGCGATGTCGCCGTCGTTGGGAGCCGGCGCGATGCCGACCAGGCGTGCCAGCAGCGGATAGACATCGACGTTGTCGAAGGCCGGCAACACCACGCCTTGCCGGAAGGAAGGCCCCTGCGCCACGAACAGGGCGCGCATCGACGGCAACGCCGGGTCGAAGCCGTGCGAGCCACGGGTGGCGGCGGGGTCGCGACGCGCCAGCAGCTCTCCGGGCAAGGCGTCCCAGCCTTCGTCCATCTGGCAGACGATCGCGGGCACGCGCCGGTTTTCGCCATAGGCCCAGGCGCGCGGCAGGTCCTGCTTGCGCCAGCACTCGTAATGGTCGTGGCGGCCCAGCAGGCGGCGTTCGGCGAAGGCGTCGCGACCCTGCATGGGTTCGATGCCGACCGACTGGCCATGGGTCACCACGCGCCCGTCGCGCGCGGACACCATCGATTCGATCGCGACTGCGTGTCCCGGTTCGACCGTCGCCATGCCATGGTCGGAGACGACGACCAGGTTGACTTCGTCGTCGATGCCGCGCGCGTGCAGGCCGTCGAGCAGCAGGCCGATCGCGTCGTCGGCCTCGCGGATGGCCGCGAGTGCCTCGGGCGAATCGGGACCATGGTCGTGTCCGGCCTTGTCGACGCGCTCGAAGTAGAGGGTCGCCACGCGTGGGCGCGTGCCCGGGGCCTCGGACAGCCAGCCGAGGACCGTCGAAATGCGCTCGGCGTATGGCATGGATGGATCGAAGGGTTTCCAGCGGTCTGGCCGTACGCCCTGTACCGCGGCTTCGCTGCCCGGCCAGAACAGGGTCGCGGTGGGCAGGCCGGCCCGTGCCGCGCCAACCCAGATCGGCTCGCCCGCCCACCAGCGGCCGTCGCCGACGGCATCGCGGTTGCTGAGCATGAAGCCCCCCAGTTCGGGGTCGGCCATGGTGTTGTGGACGATGCCATGGTGGTCCGGCCGCAGGCCGGTGACCAGGGTGTAGTGGTTCGGGAACGTCAACGAGGGATAGGACGGCGTCATCCATTGCGCGCGAACGCCGCCGTCGGCGATACGCTGCAGGTTGGGCGTGATGCCCAGCGCCAGGTAGTCGGCGCGGAAGCCGTCGATCGATACCAGCAGCACCGGCGGGGCGTCCCCGACCGGGGCGGTCGGCGCGCGTGCCGGCCTGCCGCCGGTGGTGCAGGCGGCGAGGAGCAGGAGGGCGGTGAGGGTGAGGGCACGGAGGGTCGGAGGCACGTGGTTCTTGGATCGCATGCCCCCGATAGTACCGGGACCATGTTGCGGGACGCCGACGACGGGCATGACGCCGGGCGCCGGGTCTCGGGGCGGGGCGGGCGATAGGGGTTTCGACCGCGACCGTCCCCAGCCCCTGGGTGCCCCGCGTGCAGGGGTCCTGCCGGCATCCCGGAGGGCGACTGCGGGCCTCGCTCAGCAGGCGGCGTCGGCGCCGCTGGCGAAGCGCAGGCCGCGCGCGAGATGGCGACGGAAGCGCGGGTCCGCGTACATTTCGCGCGTATGGCCCAGGCCGGTGTACCAGGCTCTGCCGCGTCCCGGGCGATGGCACCAGGCGATCGGGTGGTCGTCGCCCATCGTGCCACCTTCATAGCTGGTTTCGTCGACGGTGGCGATCACCTGGACCCGGTGACGTGGATTGCGGCGGTAGTTGTAGATTTCGTCGATGACCGGCCACGTCTCGCCCTCGACCAGGACGCCGGGCCGTTCGAAGCGCACCTGCGTGGCCTGGAGGCCCTCGGGGTGGTTCGCGAACCAGGCGCCCACGAGTTCGCCGTACCAGGGCCAGTCGTACTCGGTATCGGCCGCGGCGTGGATGCCCAGGTAGCCGCCACCGTCGCGGACGTAGGCTTCGAACGCGGCCTGCTGTCCTTCGTCGAGGACGTCGCGGGTGGTGCTGGCGAACACGACCGCGTCGTAGGCGGCAAGCGATGCGGGCGAGAACGCCGTGGCGTCTTCGGTGGCGACGACCTCCATCCCCAGTTCGCCCGCGATCCCGCGCAGCGCCGCGATGGCGTCCGGGATGCTGTCGTGTCGCCATCCGCTGGTGCGGGTGAACACCAGGATGCGCAGCGGGGCGCTGCCCGGCGCCATCTGCGGGGCCGGGGGAGGGCGCGACCCACGCGCACACCCTGCCGGCACCATGGCCACCGCGAAGATGGCGAAAGTGGCCAGGAAAACGGACCTGATGATGCGTGAACGCAGGCTGTTCATGTGTCCAGACTGCCACACTCCGGGCGAGGGCGAACCCGTATAGTCGCGCTGCCCCGGCCGCCCGTCGGGAAGCAGGGTTGCGACGCCTCGTCGCGTTGGTACGTATCCCATGCAGGGTCCGACCGCCCGGGCCCAGACACGGAGTCAGATCGCCATGGATCGCAAGCCCTTCGCATTCCCCCGCGACGACCGCCGTGCCCTGCGCACGCGCGGTGCGCTCCGGGCGCTCGCCTGCCTGGTCGCCGTCACCGTGGCGGCACCCGTGTTCGCACAGGCCATCGACGAACCCGGCGTGCACCTGGTCGACCCCGGCTACGCGCGGACCCGCCCGGCGATGCAGGGATCGGCGGATGCGTCACTGCGGGTAGCCGCCGCGCAGGCCTGCACCCTCCGCCCGGGTGGGCGCGACGCCGGGCCGGGGGATTGCGTCGCACCCACCGACGCCAAGGCGCGCCAGCGCAATCTCGAAGCGGCAAGGCGCTCGGGGGTCGAACTCGGCACCCACGTCCGCGATCTCAACCCGCCCCGGCCCGCGCAGCGCAGCCACTGAAGCGACGCGCGACCGAAACGCGCGTCCACACGTATCCGAGGGTGCGGTCAAGTGATCGCCCTGATGGAGCAAGGCCATGCACGTGTCATTGCACACCCGCACGCCGCGCCGCCCCCGCGGTGCTGCGCTCTTCGTCGTCCTCACTCTCTTGGGCCTTGGCCCCGGGGGGGGCTGGCGGCCGAACCGGTGCAGGAAGAAGACGGCGCGACGCCCATCGCGTCGGTGGCACATTCCCCGCAGGTCCAGGCCGATGTCGCCGGTGCCGGCGTTCTGATCGTCGATGGCGAACGCCCGGAGCAGCCCGCGCCCTTGGTCGCTGCCGGCGACAAGGCCGTGCCGGACGCGCGCTGCATGCGCGAGACCGGGTCGCGCATCCGTTCGCGCGAGTGCAAGCAGGCGCGAGGCCGCGCCTACGACCGATCCGCGCGCCAGGCCACGGGCCGGGTGGATGCGGTCCGCCAGGTTCAGGTCGCCGACCCGTCGACGGTCACGATCAACCGCCTCAACGACTGAATGCGGGGCCTGCCGGGTGAGCGTGGCGTTGCGGTCAAGTCCGCTGGCGGATCGGTCATTCCGCGCATCGGCGCTGGCGGGGACACTGGACCTGTCGCGGCAACCCCGCCGCGGCATCCCCCGAATGAAGGAATCCAGACCATGCCGTTGATCACCGTGAAGCTCATCGAAGGCGTCTTCAGCGACGCACAGAAGCAGGACATCGCCACCCGCCTGACCGACACCATGGTGGCGATCGAAGGCGAGGCGCTGCGCCCCGTCACCTGGGTCGTCGTCGAAGAAGTGAAGGGTGGCCACTGGGCCATCGGCGGACAGCCATTGCACGCGGCCGACGTGCACGCGATGGCGAACGCGGCCTGACGCCGACCTCGCCTTCCCGGCGCCAGGTCAGGCTGCGACTGTTTCGACGGCCTGGCCTTGCCGCCACTGCCCGGGCGGCGTCCCGAACTCGCGCTTGAACGCGCGGGTGAAGGCCGCCTCGGCACCGTAGCCGACCTGTTCGGCGACTTCGGCCACCGTGGCGCGGCTGTTTCGCAGCGCCTGCGCGGCCAGCGCCAGGCGGTGCGACGCCAGGTAGCGCATCGGCGGTTCGCCGAGGAGGTTGCCGAAGCGCTGGCCCAGCGCGGAGCGCGAGGAGGCGGTCGCGCGGGCGAGGCTCTCCACGTTCCAGGCCTGCGCGGGCCGCGCATGCATCAGTGCCAGGGCCTTGCCGACGACCGGGTCGCGCAGCCCCGCCAACCAGCCGGTGGCGTCCGGTGGCAGGGCTTCGGCGTGCCGGCGAAGTGCCTCGGCGATCAACAGTTCGGAGAGCTTGGTGAGGATGGTCTGCGCCCCGGCGCTGCCCGCGGACGACTCGCGCACGCCCATCCGCAGCAGGTCCAGCAGCCACGCACCGTCGCCGCGATCGAGCAGCGAGACCTTGATGACCTCCGGCAGGCCCGCAAGCAGGGCACGCGACACGCGGCGATTGCACGCGAGGTAGCCGCAAACGAAGTGGACCGCCTCACCGCCCCCGCCGTGGCGCAACTGGATGATGTCGTCGCTGCGCGTGGGTGGCATCAGGGTGTCGGCATCCACCGCAGGCAGGCCCACGTCGCTGCCGACACGGTGGCGGTGGTTGTGCGGGAACACGACCACGTCCCCGGCGTGCAGTTCGGCCTCGCCGCCGCCGCCGTCCAGGCAGGTCAGGCAGTGCCCGTCGGTCACGCAATGGAAGAACACCACGTGGTCCGCGCCCATGGCCCGCACTGCGGCCACCGGCATGCCGTAGCTCGCCATCGCACACCAGGGCGCGGTGAACTCCGCGTTGATGTATACCGCGCCATCGAGGCGGATCGACTTCAGGACTTCGGAAAGCGGGTCCATGGCAGGTACTCCCGTTCATCGCGCCTGCGGCGATGGATCGAGGCTAGCACGCCGGGGGAGGGGCATCGCCGGGCGGCGCGGCCAGGCCGGCGAGCAGGCGCTGCAGCGACTGCTCGTAGAAGGCGGTGAACGCGCCGGCGTCGAACGTGAAGCGACCGCCGCGATAGAGCGCCACCAGGCCGTGCGTATGCGCCCACAAGGTCATGGTCACGTCCCACACGTCGTCCCGGCGCAGGACGCCGGCGGCCATGGCATCGGCGACGGCGTCGGCGACCACGGTGAGGGTCGGCGAGCGCCGGGCCTGGAAGTCGTCCGGATAGCGCCGCGCGTCGCGTCGCGGCCGCGAGAACGCCAGGTCGAACAGGTGCGGGTGCGCCAATGCGTAGTCGAGGTACAGCCGGTGCACCGCGATCAACCGGGTCAGCGGATCCAGGCCGCGCGCGCGCGCGGCCCAGTGCCGGGCGATGGCGTCGAAACTGGCATCGCCGATCCGCGCCAGCAGGGCCTCGCGGTTCTCGAAGTGGCGGTATATCGCCATCGGCGACAGCCCCGCGGCCGCGGCCACGCGCCGTATCGTCACCCCGGCGTCGCCCTCGCGCTCGAACAGACCGCGGGCGGCGGCGAGGATGCGGTCGGCGGTATCACGGCGGGCTGGCATTGTGTACAGCGTATACAAAACACCGGTGCCGGGCACTTTCGTGACGGTCCGAGGCCTGTTCCGGGCGCCGGTCCGGCGTCGACGGGGCCGTCGCGGTGGGTGCCGGCGCGATAATGGTGCTTCCCACCCACGACACGGAGCCCCGCCATGAGCCAGAGCGCCCATACCCGCCACGATCCCGCGCGCCGCATCAGCGCCCCCCGTGGCAGCGCGCTCAATTGCCGCTCGTGGTTGAGCGAGGCCCCGTTCCGGATGATCCAGAACAACCTCGACGCCGAGGTGGCCGAGCGCCCCGAGGACCTGGTGGTCTACGGCGGCATCGGCCGTGCCGCCCGCGACTGGGAGAGCTACGACGCGATCCTGGCGTCGCTCAGGACGCTGGGCGACGACGAAACCCTGCTGGTGCAGTCCGGCAAGCCGGTGGGCATCTTCCCGACCCATGCCGACGCGCCGCGCGTGCTGATCGCCAACTCGAACCTGGTGCCGGCCTGGGCGAACTGGGAGCACTTCAACGAGCTCGATCGCAAGGGCCTGATGATGTACGGCCAGATGACCGCCGGTTCGTGGATCTACATCGGCTCGCAGGGCATCGTCCAGGGCACCTACGAAACCTTCGTCGAGATGGGGCGCCAGCATTACGGCGGCGACCTCAAGGGCAAGTGGATCCTGACCGCCGGCCTGGGCGGCATGGGCGGCGCGCAGCCGCTGGCGGCGTCGCTGGCCGGGGCCTGCAGCCTGAACATCGAGTGCCAGCAGAGCCGCATCGACATGCGCCTGCGCACCCGTTACGTCGACGAGCAGGCCACCGACCTCGACGACGCGCTCGCGCGCATCGACAGATACACCGCGGCCGGCGAGGCCAAGTCGATCGCGCTGCTGGGCAATGCCGCCGAGATCCTGCCGCGACTGGTCGAACGGGGCGTCCGGCCCGATGCGGTGACCGACCAGACCAGCGCGCACGACCCGGTGCACGGCTACCTGCCGGCCGGCTGGACGGTCGAGCAATGGGCGCGCATGCAGACGGAAGACCCCGCGCGCGTGCGCGACGCCGCCAAGCAGTCGATGCGCGTCCACGTCGAGGCCATGCTGGCCTTCGCCGCGCAGGGCATCCCGACCTTCGACTACGGCAACAACATCCGCCAGATGGCGAAGGACGAGGGCTGCGCGAACTCCTTCGACTTCCCCGGCTTCGTGCCTGCCTACGTGCGCCCGCTGTTCTGCCGCGGCATCGGCCCGTTCCGCTGGGTCGCGCTCTCGGGCGATCCGGAGGACATCTACAGGACCGATGCCAAGGTCAAGGAACTCATCCCCGATGATGCCCACCTGCACCGCTGGCTCGACATGGCCCGCGAGCGCATCAGCTTCCAGGGCCTGCCGGCGCGCATCTGCTGGGTCGGTCTTGGCCTGCGACACAAGCTGGGCCTGGCCTTCAACGAGATGGTGCGCAACGGCGAGCTCAAGGCGCCGGTGGTGATCGGTCGCGACCACCTCGACAGCGGCTCGGTGGCCTCGCCCAACCGCGAGACCGAGGCGATGCGAGACGGCAGCGACGCGGTTTCCGACTGGCCTCTGCTCAATGCCATGCTCAACGTCGCCGGCGGCGCGACCTGGGTGTCGCTGCACCATGGCGGCGGCGTGGGCATGGGCTACAGCCAGCACAGCGGCGTGGTCATCGTCTGCGACGGCAGCGAGGCCGCCGATGCCCGCATCGCCCGCGTGCTGTGGAACGATCCGGCGACCGGCGTGATGCGCCACGCCGACGCCGGCTACGAGATCGCCCGCGACTGCGCGCGCGAGCAGGGCCTGAAGCTGCCGATGGC
>NZ_VICE01000080.1 GCF_006546775.1 Marilutibacter aestuarii | reverse complement strand
ATCGGTGGCCCGCAGGTGGGCGGCACCGGCTGGCCGTTGAGCGGCGCCCTGCTGGCGGGCTTCCAGGCCCGGATGCCCGACGGTCGCAGCAGCGACGGCCTGTTGCTGGGCGCCGCCGCGGGCACGCCGGTCAAGACCGTGGCCGATGGCAGCGTCGTCTATGCCGGCTGGATGACCGGCTACGGCCTGCTGCTGATCGTCGACCACGGCGGGGGTTACATGAGCCTTTACGCGCACAACGACGCCTTGCTCAAGGACGTCGGCGACGCCGTCAAGCGCGGCGACGCCGTGGCGACCGTGGGCAGCTCCGGCGGCCACGGGCGTCCGGCCCTGTATTTCGAGCTGCGCCGGGACGGGAAGCCGGTCAACCCGAATGTGTGGTTGCGTCGCTGAACCGGTGGCGGAGGCGGCGCCGGCGTTAACGAAAGCTTCCGTTCGCGGGTCCTAACGTGTTCCCATCAAGGCGCCGGACCCGCAACCGCCCCGGCCCGTCCAACGTTTGCCCGGAGTGCGCTGCATGAGGTTCCGTTTTCCGTCGAAGGCATCCCCGCTACTGGTCCCGGCGCTGTGCGCGACCCTGTTGGCGGCCCCCGCCGGGTGGGCCCAGGACGCACCCGCCCAAGCGCCTCCCGCGGCGGCTGCCGGTGAAGCGGCCGACGATGCCGCGACAGACGAAGCGCTCGATACGAGCGTGCCGCTGGAGGAGATCCGGCGCTACGTGACCGTCTACAGCGCGATCAAGCAGGCTTACGTGGAGCCGGTGGAAGACAAGGCGCTGATGGAGGCCGCGATCCGCGGCCTGCTGTTCGACCTCGACCCGCACAGCGTCTATTTCGACAAGGCATCGGCCGAGGACTTCGACGAACAGTCGCGCGGCGCCTATGAGGGCATTGGCGTCGAGCTGCAGCGCCAGCCCGACGGCAACCTGAAGGTCATCGCGCCGATCGACGGCACGCCCGCCGAGCGCGCGGGCCTGCAGTCGGGCGACCTGATCACCGCCATCGACGGCAAGACCTTCGATCCGGACGAAGGCGACACCTCCGCGCCGCTGCGCGGGCCGGCGGGCAGCTCGCTGACGCTGACCATCGTGCGCAAGGGCAAGGATGCGCCGTTCGACGTCACCCTCACCCGCGACACGATCCGCATCACCAGCATCCGCGGACGCATGCTCGAGCCGGGCTACGGCTATATCCGCATCAGTGCCTTCCAGGCCGACACCGCGGCCGATTTCGAGACCCAGCTCGAGGCCCTGAAGACCGAGGCCGGCGGCAGGCTCCGCGGCCTGGTGATCGACCTGCGCAGCAATCCGGGCGGCCTGCTGACCTCGGCGGTGCAGATCGCCGACGACCTGCTCGAGACCGGGGCCATCGTCAGCACGCGCGGGCGCATCGCCATCAGCGACGCGGAGTTCTCCGCCACCCCGGGCGATCGCCTCGCAGGTGCCCCCGTGGTCCTGCTCGTCGACGCCGGCTCGGCCAGCGCCTCGGAAGTCCTCGCCGGTGCCCTGCGCGACAACGACCGCGCCCGCGTGGTCGGCAGCCGCACCTTCGGCAAGGGGTCGGTGCAGACCCTGTTGCCGCTGGACAATGGCGACTCGGTGAAGCTCACCACGGCGCGCTACTTCACGCCCAGCGGCAAGTCGATCCAGGCGTTGGGGATCGTGCCCGACGTGGTGCTGCACCCGGCCGCCGACGCCGCCGACGGCGGCCGTGCCAGCTACGTCGAATCCAGCCTGCCGGGCCACCTCAGCGGCGACGAAGAGGGCCAGGGCAATGCCGGCGACAACGCCGGAGAGGTGCTGGGCGGCGAGACCCACATCGACGCCGCGCTGGAGGAACTGAAGAAGCTTGCGGCGGCCGCGCCGCGATCGCCGGCGACGGTTCCGTCCTCCTAGGCCGACACGGCACGGCCGGGCGGCCCGCCCGGCCGGGTGCGCGGAAGGGGTCGCGTCGATGGTCACCCTGACGATCCTCCCATTGCCGCCCGCGCACGCGGGTGCATAGGATGCGGCGCACTCCGCAGCCGCGGGTCAACGTCAAAGGGAACCGATGCTCACGATCCGCGACCTCAGCAAGACCTATGCCAATGGCGTGCACGCGCTCGCCGGGGTCAGCCTCGACATCCCGCAGGGCATGTTCGGCCTGCTCGGACCCAACGGGGCGGGCAAGTCCTCGCTGATGCGCACGCTGGCCACGCTGCAGGACGCCGATGGCGGCAGCGCCACCCTGGAGGACGGCAAGGGCGGTACGATCGACGTGCTGCGCGACAGGGACGCCGTGCGCCGGCAACTGGGCTACCTGCCCCAGGACTTCGGCGTGTATCCCAAGGTCAGCGCGATCGAACTGCTCGAGCATTTCGCGATCCTCAAGGGCCTGACGGCCAAGGGGCCCCGCAAGGAGGTCGTGGAAGGCCTGCTTGCCCAGGTGAACCTGTGGGAGGTCCGCAAGCGCAAGCTGGGGACGTTCTCCGGCGGCATGCGCCAGCGCTTCGGCATCGCGCAGGCCCTGCTGGGCGATCCCCGCCTGGTGATCGTCGACGAGCCCACCGCCGGGCTCGACCCGGAAGAGCGCAACCGCTTCCTGAACCTGCTGGCGGAGATCAGCGAACGGGTCGCGGTGATCCTCTCGACGCACATCGTCGAGGACGTGACCGACCTGTGCCCGACGATGGCGATCCTCAACCGGGGCCAGGTGCTGCTGTCGGGCCGCCCGGTCGACGCGATCGACGCCTTGTCCAGGCAGGTCTGGCGCAAACAGATCGCCAAGTCCGAGCTGGCCGACTACGAAGCGCGGCACACGGTGCTCTCCAAGCGCCTGGTGGCGGGCCACCCGGTCCTGCACGTGTTCGCCAGCGACGCGCCGGGCGACGGATTCGAGCAGGTCGAACCCGACCTCGAGGACGTGTACTTCCGGCAACTCCGCCAGCACGCCAAAGCGGCCTGACGGAGGCTCGCATGATCAGGGAAATCCTGCGCTTCGAGCTGCGCGAGCAGCTCCGCTCTCCCTTGCTGTGGCTGGTCTCCGGGCTGTTCGGCCTGCTTGCATTCGCGCTGGGCAGCAGCGAGGCCGTGCAGATCGGTGGCGGGATGGGCAACGTCCACCAGAACGCCCCGCTGGTGGTCGCCCGCCTGATGGGGATGTTCAGCCTGTTCGGCCTCCTCGTCAGTGCGATCTTCGTGTCGGGCGCATTGCTGCGCGACTTCGAGCAGGGCACCGCGGAGCTGTACTTCAGTACGCCGTTGCGTCGCGGCCACTACCTGGCCGGTCGCCTGTTGGCGGCGATGCTCGCCTGCCTGCTGATCCAGGTCCTGGCCGCGGCCGGGCTTTTCCTCGCACAGTTCATGCCGTGGATAGCGCCCGAGCGCCTGGGACCGGTGTCGCTGGCGCCCTACGGCTGGAGCTTCGCGGTCCTGGTGCTGCCCAACCTGGTCCTGTGCACGACGATGCTGGCGCTGTTCGCGACGCTGTCGCGCAGCATCATGTGGGTCTACCTCGGGGTGCTCGCGTTCCTGCTGGCGTACCTGGTCACCGGCGTAATGATGCGCGACCTCGACAATATCTGGCTGGTCACCCTGTCCGAGCCGCTGGGCCTGAGGGCCCTGTCATGGACGACGCGCTACTGGTCGGCGGAGGAGCGCAACACCGGCCTGCCGGCGATCACGGGCTACATGCTGGCCAACCGCGCGCTGTGGCTGGCCGTCGCGGCGGCGATGCTGGCCGCCCTGTTCGCCAGCTTCCGCACCGGGCGCAGCGGCA
>NZ_VICE01000079.1 GCF_006546775.1 Marilutibacter aestuarii | reverse complement strand
GCGGGCGCGCTGCAGCCCGCCGCCGGGGCCGGCCCCGAGGAACTCGCCGACGCCCTGCTCGCACTCGCCGGGGACGCCGATCGCTGCGAGCGCCTGCGTGCGGCCAGCCGTGAGCTGGGCCTGGACAACGGCCTGCCCGATGCGGTCGCCGCCTTGCTGGCGCTGCTGGGGGACTGAGCTCAGTCCCCGGTTTCGTCGTCGCCGCCGCGCCAGGTGCTGGGGTCCAGCTCCGGCGGCGTGCAGCCCGGCACCACGGCACCGGCATCGACCAGCGACCAGGCGCGGCGATTGGCGGTGCCGACCGGCACGGCCTTTGATGCGTCGATGCACGGCCCCATGACGGCATCGAGGATCAGCACCTTGCGCGAAGGATCGGCCTGCATCCAGTCGATCGCACCGGCCAGCTGCACGTGCGGCGGCTGGCGGAAGCCCCAGTCCATCGCCGGGCGGTCGGCCTGCAACAGGTTCTGTTCCTTCCAGCCGACCAGGCCGAGTTCGGTGCCGGGGCCGATCATTCGACCGGTCTTCGCCATGACCTCGCTTGCCGAGGACGAGGGGTTCATGAGCGGATAGGCCAGCACGCCGTACAGCACCCACAGGCCGGCCAGCCCGGCGACGGTGCCGTGGGCGCCCCGGCGTGGGCCGAACCACAGCAGGGCCGCGCTGAACCAGACACCGATCGCCAGCATCAGCCAGTTGGCCTGCTCCACGGTGGCGGCGGTGAAGCCGCGGTCCGTGATCAGCTTGCGTTCGAACGCGGGCTCGCCCGTCCACATCGCGATGCCGATGCCCAGGGCCGCGAGCGCCAGCAGGGCGCCGAAACCGAAGGCCAGCCGCGGCGGCCAGGCCTTGCGCAGCAGGCCCGGCAGCAGGGGCGCCAGCGCCAGGCAGGCCATCGGCAGCGCCGGCATGATGTAGACGTCGCGCTTGCCCTGCGGGATCGAGAAGAACACCACCACCAGCAGCCACCAGGCCAGGGGCAGGAGATAGCGCGGGTCGCGCCGGCGCAGGCGGCGCCACCAGGCCGGCAGCGCCCAGGGCAGGGCCAGCATCGGCGGCAGCCACATCGTCAGGATCACGCCCAGGTGATACCACGGCGGCTGGTGGTGGTCCCAGGACTTGGCGTAGCGGTTGGCGGTCTGGTTGAAGAGGATGTCGTCCAGATATGCCCGATAGGCCGGATCGGGGTGCGACAGCGCGGCGGTCACCATCGGCACCAGCCAGATCGACGCCGCGAGCGCGAACATCACCGGGCCCAGCCACCAGCGCGGGTCGCGGAAGCCCTGTCGCACCCGCGGCCAGCCGGCCAGGGCCGCGACCGTGGCCGGCACCAGCATCACCAGCGCCAGGGCGCCGACGCCCTTGGTGATCGTGCCCAGGCCGGCGGCGAACCAGCCCAGCCACCACCACTTCCAGCCGTCGCCCAGCAGCAGGTGGCGCAACAGGCCGTAGTTGGCCAGGGTGATGTAGAAGGTGACCAGCGGGTCGATCTGCGCCTTCTTCGCCTGGTAGGTGAACTGCACCGCGAACAGCAGCGCCCAGCCGGCGTACAGGCCGACGCGCCGCGTCCACAGGCGCTTGCCCAGGTCGGTGACGCACCACAGGGTGCCCAGCGCGGCCAGCAGCGAGGGCAGCAGGAAGGCGACCTTCCAGTCGCGCAAGACGGTGTAGAACGCCGCCTGCAGCCACATCAGCATCGGCGGCTTGTCCGAGTACAGCTCGCTGCCGCGGTGCGGGAACAGCCAGTCGCCGCTCTCGACCATCTGCTTGGCCACCAGCGCGAAGCGGGGCTCGTCGGCCGGCCAGGGATCGCGCAGGCCCAGGCCCGCGCCCAGGACGAGGACCGCGACGATCCAGAACAGGGTGGTGGGGCCCAGCCAGGGCGCGCGGCGGGCCGGGATCGAAGGCAGTGGAGTCGTCATGGGCCGCATGATACGGCGTGCGCCCGCAGGCGATGTCGGAAGGACGTGGGAGCGACCGGCGGCGCGTGGACGGACCCTCAGTCGGTCCCCTTCAGCAGGCGGGCGTAGAAGAAGCCGTCGCCACCGCCCTCGCCGGGCAGGCGCTGCCGGCCCGGGCCCGACGCGTGGCCGAATGTCTCCGGCAAAGGGCATGCGCGGGCATCGGGTGTCCGCGCGAGGAAGGCCTCCACCTGCGCGGCGTTCTCCGCCTTGAGGATCGAACAGGTCGCGTAGAGCAGCACGCCGCCCGGTGCGAGCTTGGCCCACAGCACGTCGAGCAGGCGTGCCTGCAGCTTGACGAGGGCGTCGATGTCGGCGGCACGCCGATGCAGGCGCACGTCCGGCTGCCGTCGGACGATGCCGGTGGCCGAGCACGGGGCGTCGAGCAGGATCGCGTCGAAGGGCTCGCCGCTCCACCACTCGTCGCGGGCACTGGCCGCGTCCACCGCCATCAGGCGGACGTCGCCGCGCAACTGCAGGCGCCTGAGTGTGGCGTGGACGGCCTCCAGCCGCTTGGGGTCGATGTCCAGCGCGGTCAGGCGCAGGCTGGGGTCGCGTTCGAGCAGGTGCGCGGTCTTGCCGCCCGGCGCGGCACAGGCATCGAGCACGCGGGCCCCGG
>NZ_VICE01000078.1 GCF_006546775.1 Marilutibacter aestuarii | reverse complement strand
CGACACGGCTCCAATGGAGGCGTCTCTCCGGTAGAGTTCGAACGGCAAGCGGGACTTTCAGGCTCGTAGGTGTCTATGAAACCCGGGGCGATTCACCTCGACATGGCCGTCGTCATTCAATCCTTTGAAGGAGGGCGTGCACTCGTTCCCCTCCTGACCGACCTCGGATATGAGTACCGGGGCGAGAACGGCATTCCTCTTCGGCACTACTTCGTGCAAGGATCCCCACGGCGCACCCATCATCTCCACATGCTCGAGCAAGATAGCGCCGAGTTGATGCGGCACCTGCGCTTCCGCGACATCTTGCTTGACTCGCCCTCGACGGCTGCGCGGTATTCAAAGTTCAAGGCTGCCATCGCCGCGGAATCTGGCGGAACGCGCGACCTGTACCAGAGTCGCAAGGTTTCGTTCATAGATGAGGTCCGTCGATTGCGGAGCGAGGCCCAATAATTCCGCAACGCGTTTCCCGCCAACTGGCTACATGATCCGCCTCAGGTCAATGCCACCCACCCAATCAGAGGTCACATGATTTTTGCCGTTGCGACCGATGAAGCGACACTGATGGTCTTCCCGGGGGCTGGGGAGGCCATCGGATATTGCGAGGCCATCGACGTCGAAGACGGTGGCTGGCTCTTCTGGGACGAAACCGGCACGGCCCTCGCGCCCCGGTTCTTCGTGCCGAACCATCGTGGCCCGTTTGTCGTGGGTGGCGGGCGCTACGACCTGGTGCCCGCGCCGCACCTCGCCGGGCTGGATCAAGACATGGCGGCGATCAGACAGCTTGAGGCCAACCCTTACTTCCCGACGCTGGAGGCTGTGGAGTCGCATCTCGCGAACAAGGCCGCGTTGCGCCGGACTGGTGACGGACTCGCGCCGCCGGATACCCACGGGGTATAGCGCGCGGGGCCCGTGGCCGCGGGCCGGTGGCAGGCCGATGCCCGGCTCGCGATGCCAGCGGCCATGGCCGGCCCAGCGCTGCCCTTCCCGACTTCCGGCACAGCGACGAGCTCCCGAATTGCCGCTATGGTTGGCACCGCCCGCCCCCTTCCGTCCACTTGCTGGAGTGCCCCTTGAACGCCTGGATCCTGTTGGTGCTGACCCTCGTGGCCCCGACGGCCGCCGCCGCCGTCATGACCGATGTGCCCGAGTCGCCGGATGCTGCGCGGGTCCACCTGATCTACCTGCACGGCCGGATCATCGAGAACGCCGGCCCCACGCCTACCGATTCCCGGTTCGGTCGCTATGACTATCCCGCGGTACTGGATGCATTGGCGAGCCGGGGCGCCGTCGTGATCTCGGCACAGCGCCCCCCGGGTACCGAGATGAACCGTTATGCGGGTGTCGTCGTGTCGCAGGTCGAAGCGCTCATTGCGCGGGGCGTGCCGGCCAAGCGCATCGTCGTCGCCGGTTTCTCGAAGGGCGGCGGGATCGCGACGCGGGTCTCCAGCTTTCTGCGGCGCCCCGGGGTACGTTTCGTCCTGCTGGCCGCGTGTCCGATGGGAGACGTGCCGACCCACCTGCAGTTCACGGGCCGCGTTCTCTCGATCTTCGAGAAGAGCGACGAGCTGGCCGGCAGCTGCCAGCCCCTCGCCGAGCAGTCGCGCGAGCTGGCCTCGTTCGAGGAGATCGGGATCGCGACCGGCAAGCGGCATGGCGCCTTCTATACGCCGATGCCGGCGTGGGTCGATCCGGTGCTGGACTGGGTCCACGCCGATGTCGATTGAAGGCGATGATGTCATGCCGCCCACCCGGCCCGGCTTGATCGAAGCGATCAACCATGACGCCGCTGTCGAGGCCCTGCTTGCCGCCTGCGATCTCGATGCAAGTGATCTACAGGAGTCCAGCGCCGTGCTGTTTGGACATGTCGCCGATGGCGCGCTGCAGGGCCTGGTGGGCCTTGAGATGCACGGCAACGCTGCCCTGCTCCGCTCGCTCGCCGTCGCCGCCGAGGCCCGCGGACGTGGCCTCGGCGAGGCCCTCGTCGACCACGCCGAGCGAGAGGCCACTGCCCGAGGCCTCGAACGCCTGTTCCTGCTGACCACGACCGCCACCGGCTTCTTCCAGCGACTGGGTTACCGAACCCTGGCGCGCGAGGATGCTCCACCGGGCATCGTCGCCAGCACGCAGTTCGCCAGCCTGTGCCCGGCCTCGGCCAGCTTCATGGCCAAGACGCTCCCCGGGAACGACAACGGGTAGCGACCTGGCCGAGCCCGGTCCCTGGACGCGAAAAAGCCCCGCTTGCGGGGCTTTTTCGTCGATGGCGATCCAGGGCGGGCGCCCTGCATGCCGCGATTGGTGCCGGAGATAGGAATCGAACCTACGACCCCATCATTACGAATGACGTGCTCTACCAACTGAGCTACTCCGGCGTGGAGCATGCCGCCCTGCGAAGCGCGGCGCCGCGACGGGCCGCGGGAGCTGAATTCTAGGCGGGGTGGGCGCCGGGGTCAATCGAAAGCTGGTGCGGGCGCCCGTCGCGGGCAGCTCAGTCCACGAGCTGGACGCGCAGTTCCTTGGGCAGGGCGAAGACCATGTTCTCGGGTTCGCCGCTGAGCTCGGCGACGTGGGCGGCGCCCAGTTCGCGCAGGCGCTCGATCACGCCCCTCACCAGGACTTCGGGGGCCGAGGCGCCGGCGGTGATGCCGATGCGCGTGCGTCCCTCCACCCAGCGCGGGTCGATCTCGATCGCACCGTCGATGAGGTGGGCCTCGACGCCCTCGCGTTCGGCCAGTTCGCGCAGGCGGTTGGAATTGGAACTGTTCACCGAGCCGACGACCAGGACCAGGTCGCATTCGGCGGCCAGCTCGCGCACGGCGTCCTGGCGGTTCTGGGTGGCGTAGCAGATGTCGTCGTTGCGCGGGCCCTGGATCGCCGGGAAGCGCCGCTTGAGGGCCGCGATGACCGCCTGGGTGTCGTCCACCGACAAGGTGGTCTGGGTGGTGTAGGCGAGGTGCTCGGGCTGGCCGACCTGCACCCGCTCGACGTCCGCGACGTCCTCGATCAGGTAGATGTTGCCCTTGCCCTTTTCGCGCTGCCATTGCCCCATGGTGCCTTCGACCTCGGGGTGGCCGGCATGGCCGATGAGGATGACATCGTTGCCGGCGCGGCAGTGGCGCGAGACCTCGAAGTGGACCTTGGTCACCAGCGGGCAGGTGGCGTCGAACACCTTCAGGCCGCGACGGTCGGCCTCCTCGCGCACGGCCTTGGACACGCCATGGGCGCTGAAGATGACCGTGGCGCCATCGGGCACCTCGTCCAGCTCTTCGACGAACACCGCGCCGCGGCGCTTGAGGTCGTCGACCACGAACCGGTTGTGGACGACCTCGTGGCGTACGTAGATCGGCGCGCCCAGCGTCTCGATCGCGCGCTTGACGATCTCGATGGCACGGTCGACGCCGGCGCAGAAACCTCGGGGATTGGCGAGCAGTACGTCCATGGGATCCAGGCGTGGGGCGATGGCCTGCACGCGGGGTGCGGCCGACAAGCGACAGTGTAACGCCGACTCAGTCGGCCTGCGCCGGACGGGCGCCGCTGAACAGGCCGTGCACGGCGATGCCGATGGCACCGGCGACGATGGCCGAGTCGGCGATGTTGAACGCCGGCCAGAAATAGTCCTGCCAGTGCCACTGGATGAAATCGACCACGTGCCCGTGCACCAGGCGGTCGATCACGTTGCCGATGGCCCCGCCGATGACCAGTGCGTAGGGCGCGGCGGTCCGCCAGTCACGGCGCGGCGTGCGCGACAGCCAGTACCCCAGCAGCCCGCAGATGCCGGCCGCCAGGAGGGTGAAGAAATACTTCTGCCAACCGCCGGCATCGCTGAGGAAGCTGAACGCAGCGCCCGTGTTGTAGGTCCGGTACCAGTTCCAGAAGCCATCGATCACCGGGATGGCGGTGTATTCGGGCAGGGACGAAAGCACCCAGGCCTTGCTCCACTGGTCCAGGACGATGACCAGGACCGACAGCGCCAGCCAGGCCAGGGCATCGGGACGGGGACGCGGCGCGGCCATCAGAACCACCGCCTGTCTTCGCCGTCGCCGTCGACGTTGCTGGCGCAGCGTCCGCACAGCAGCGGATGGGCTTCGACCTGGCCGACGTCGGCGCGATGGTGCCAGCAGCGCACGCACTTGGACTTGGTGGTGGGTTCGGCTTCGACCCGGACGTCCTTGGCGTCGTCGTCGGCGACGACCTCCACGTCGCCGCTGATGAAGAAGAAACGCAGTTCGTCCGCCAGCGGCGCCAGCCAGTTCTGGTCGGCCACCCCGCAGGCGAGGCGGATCTCGGCCTCGAGCGCGGCGCCGATGCGACCGGCGGCGCGCATGGGTTCGAGCACCCCGCTGACCTCCTCGCGAAGCTCCAGCAGTCGCTCGAAACGCGCCGGCGACAGCGCGGCGTCGTCGGCCATGGGCGCCAGCCCCTCGTACCAGGTGGCGAACAGGACGTTGCCTTCCCGCGTGCCGTTCGCTGGCGCGGGCAGGTAACCCCACAATTCATCGGCGGTGAAGCCGAGCACCGGGGCGATCCAGCGGACGAAGGCTTCGATCACGTGGTACATCGCGGTCTGCGCCGAACGCCGGCCGCGCGAGTCCTCCTGCATCGTGTACAGGCGGTCCTTGGTGACGTCCAGGTAGATCGAGCCCAGGTCGACGCTGCAGAAGTTCAGCAGCGCCTGGACGATCTCGGCGAAGTCGTATCGGGCATAGGCGGCCTTGACGGTTTCCTGCAGCTGCCAGGCACGATGCAGGATCCAGCGGTCCAGGGCGACCATGTCGTCGACGGCCACCAGGTCGCGCGCGGGATCGAAGCCGTGCAGGTTGCCCAGCAGGAAGCGCGCGGTGTTGCGGATGCGGCGGTAGGCATCGGCGTTGCGCTTGAGGATCTCCTGCGACAGCGACATCTCGTTGCTGTAGTCGGCCGAGGCGATCCACAGGCGCAGGATGTCCGCGCCAAGGGTATTCATGATGTCCTGGGGCTCGATGCCGTTGCCCAGCGACTTGGACATCTTGCGGCCCTTCTCGTCGACCGTGAACCCGTGCGTCAGGCACTGGCGGTAGGGCGCGGCCTTGTCGATCGCCACGCCTGTCAGCAACGAGGACTGGAACCAGCCGCGATGCTGGTCCGAGCCCTCCAGGTACAGGTCGGCCGGCTTGCCGAAGCCGCGCTCGAGCAGGACGCATTCGTGGGTGACGCCCGAGTCGAACCAGACGTCGAGGATGTCGGTGATCTTCTCGTAGTCGCCGGCTTCGGCGCCCAGCAGCTCCGTTGCGTCGAGCGTGTACCAGACATCGACGCCGCCCTGCTCCACCCGGTCGGCCACCTGGCGCATCAGGTCGGTGCTGCGCGGGTGCGGCTCGCCCGTTTCGCGATGGACGAACAGCGCGATCGGCACGCCCCAGGTGCGCTGGCGCGAGATCGTCCAGTCCGGACGCCCCTCGACCATGCCGGCGATGCGCGCCTGGCCCCACTTCGGATACCACTCGACCTCGCCGATCGCGGCCAGCGCATCGGCGCGCAGGTTCGCCTGGTCCATCGAGATGAACCACTGCGGCGTCGCGCGGAAGGCGATCGGCGTCTTGTGGCGCCAGCAGTGCGGATAGCTGTGCTCGAGCTTCGCGAACGCCAGCAGGTGGCCGTTCGCGCGCAGGGCCTCGACGATGGCGTCGTTGGCCTTCCAGATGTGCTGCCCGGCGAGCACGGTCTCGCCGGCCGGCGGCGTCGACGGCAGGTAAACGCCGCGACCGTCGACGGGATTGAGCTCGGCAGCGGTGTACTTGTCGAGCAGGCCGTACTGCTTGCTGGCGACATAGTCTTCCTGGCCGTGGCCGGGCGCCGTGTGCACCGCGCCAGTACCGTCCTCGTCGGACACGTGGGTGCCCAGGATCAGCGGGATGTCGCGGTTGTCGTAGAACGGGTGCGCCAGCACCTGGCCTTCGAGCGCAGCGCCGACAGCACGGCCGTGCACCACCGCCTCGTCCACCCCGTAGCGCGCGAGCGCCCTGTCGACCAGCGCCTCGGCGACGACCAGCCAACGGCGACGCCCACCGTTCGCGGGGCCTTCGACGAGGGCATAGCCCAGGTCGGGCCCGATCGAGATGGCCAGCGATGCCGGGAGGGTCCACGGCGTGGTGGTCCAGATCGGCACGGCGACGTCGACGTCCGCCGGGTGCAGCGCGCCGAACAGCTTGGCCAGCGCGGCGGGGTCGCGCGCGATGTACGCCACGTCGATCGCCGGCGACACCTTGTCCTGGTACTCGATCTCGGCCTCGGCCAGGGCCGAGCCGCAGTCGAAGCACCAGTGCACCGGCTTCACGCCGCGGGTCAGGTGGCCGTTGTCGATCACCTTGGCCAGCGCGCGCATCTCGTTGGCCTCGAAGCGGAAATCGAGGCTCTTGTACGGGTTGTCCCAGTCGCCGACCACGCCCAGGCGCTTGAAGTCGCGACGCTGGATGTCGATCTGCTCATTGGCGTAGTCGCGGCACTTCTGCCGGAACTCCACCGCGTCCAGCTTCACCCCGACCTTGCCGAACTTCTTCTCGATCGCGATCTCGATCGGCAGGCCGTGGCAGTCCCAGCCCGGCACGTAAGGAGCGTCGAAGCCCGCCAGGTACTTGGACTTGACGATGATGTCCTTGAGGATCTTGTTCACCGCGTGGCCGAGGTGGATCGAACCGTTGGCGTACGGCGGGCCGTCGTGGAGCACGAACAGCGGCCGGCCGGCGGCATTCTCGCGCAGGCGCTGGTAGAGCCCCTCCTCTTCCCAGCGCGCCAGCGTCGCCGGCTCGCGCTTGGGCAGGTCGCCGCGCATCGGGAACTCGGTCGCCGGCAGGTGCAGGGTGGACTTGTAGGGATTGGCGGGGGCGTCGGTCACGCTTGGGCTCGCAGTGGGGGCTTCGTCAGGAGGGCGCGCGCCTGGTCGGCATCGCGGTGCATCTGCGCGACCAGGGCCGGGAGGTCATCGAACTTTTCCTCGTCGCGCAACTTGGCGACGAACTCGACTTCGATCCTGCGACCGTACAGGTCGCCGTCGAAATCGAACAGGTGGGCTTCGAGCAGGGGTTCGACGCCGTCCACGGTCGGACGGGTGCCGAGGCTGGACACCGAGGCCATCGGCCCCTCCCCCACGCCGTGGACCCGGGTCGCATAGATGCCCGACAGGGGCGGCGTCCTGCCACCGAAGCGGATGTTCGCGGTGGGGTAGCCCAGGGTGCGGCCGAGCTGCTGGCCGCGGACGACGCGGCCACCGATGGCATACGGTCGTCCCAGCAGCCGCGCGGCGGCCTCGAAGTCGCCCGCCACCAGTGCCGCGCGGATGCGGGTGGCGGAGACGCGCTCGCCGTCCAGCATGACCGGCTCGATCTCGCCGGCGACGAAGCCGTGCGCACGACCCAGCCGGTGCAGGGTGTCGATGTCGCCCGAGCGCGCCTGGCCGAAGCGGAAGCCGGGTCCGACCCAGACTTCCCGCGCGCCCAGGTGGCCCACCAGGACACGCTCGACGAAGGCCTCGGCGGACAGGCGGCTCAAGCGTGCGTCGAAGCGCAGCAGGCCGACCGAGTCGATCCCAAGCGCCAGCAGGCCCTCGGCCTTGGCCCGCGCCGACAGCAGTCGCGGCGGAGGCGACGCCGGGGCGAAGAACTCGCGCGGCAGGGGCTCGAAGCTCACCGCGACCGAGGGCACGGAAAGCGCATGCGCGCGCGCCACCGCGTGGCGCACCAGCGCGCGATGCCCCAGGTGGAGGCCATCGAAGGCGCCGATGCAGACCACACTGCCGTGCGGGCATCGGGGCCCGCCGTCGACGTCACGAAACAGCCTGCTCATAGAACCCGGCAGTATATAGGGCGCACGCGCCGCTCGTCCGCCCTGGCCACGCCCCGGTTCAATGCCGCAGGTGCCGGGGCCGCAAGCCCATCAGCAGCAGCGTCGCGGCGTAGGCTCCGCCCCCGGCGGCGACCGCGGCCAGCAGCCACAACCAGCGCGCCGCCATCGGCAGCACGCCCCAGGCACCCACGTGGGCGCGGATGGCGAGCACCGCCGCGGTCATCGCCACCAGCGCGACGCCGATCCGCAGGAGCCAGCGCCCCCAACCGGGCTGCGCGCGGTACAGGCCCTGCCGGCGCAGATAGCGCCAGAGCAGCACGGCGTTGAGGATGCCGGCCAACGCGCTGGCGGCGGCGATGCCGACGTGCGCCTCGGCCACGCCCATCATCCACAGCGGGGTCACCAGGGCGACGGTCAGTACCACGTTCGCGACGACGGTGATGATGGCCGCGCGCATCGGGGTCCGGGTGTCCTGGCGGGCATAGAAGGCGGGCAGCAGCACCTTGCTGAGCATGAAGGTGGGGATGCCCACGCTCATCGCGGTCAGCGCCACGCCCACCATGCGTGAGTCCTCGGCGGTGAACGCGCGGCGCTGGAACAGCGACGCGGTGAGCGGCTCGGCCAGCAGCGCCAGGCCGACCGCGGCCGGCACGCCGATCAGCAGCACGATCCGCAGGCCCCAGTCGAGCGACTTCGAGTAGCCGGCCTCGTCGCCGGAGGCATGGTGGCGCGACAACTGGGGCAGGATCACGGTGCCGATCGCCACGCCGAACAGGCCCAGCGGCAATTCGGTCAGGCGGTCGGAGTAGTACAGCCAGGACTGCGCCGCGGGCACCAGCAGGGCCGCGAACATGGTGCCCACGAGTACGTTCACCTGGGCCACCGAGGAGGAGAAGACGGTCGGCAGCATCAGCCGCGCGACCTTGCGCACGCCGGCATGGCGGACGTCGAAGCGCAGTCGCGGGCGCAGGCCCAGTCGACCCATCGCCGGCCACAGCACGAGCACCTGCAACACGCCCGCGGCGAGCACGCCCCAGGCCATCGAGGCCTCGGGCACGGCCAGGCGGTCGGCCAGCAGCCACATCGCCGCGATCATCGCGAGGTTGTGCAGGACCGGCGTCAGCGCCGGCAGGCCGAAGTGCCGGAACGTGTTGAGCACCCCGCCCGCGAGCGCCGTCATCGAGATGAAGACCAGGTACGGGAAGGTGATGCGCAGCATCTCGGCCGTCAACGGGATGGTTTCCGCGTCGGCCGGCGCCAGGGCCAGGAACAGCCGCGCGATCCACGGTGCCGCCAGCACGCCCAGCGCGCTGACCACGAGCACCACCGCGAACAGGGCGCCGGCGACGTGGTTGAGCAGGTCCTGCAGGGCCTCGTCGTCCCCCTTTTCCTTCATCTCCGACAGCACCGGCACGAAGGCCGAGGAGAACGAACCCTCGGCGAAGATGCGCCGCAGGTAATTCGGGATCCGGTAGGCGACCACGAAGGCGCTCATGCCCGGCCCGGCGCCGAACAGGCTGGCGGTCACTGCATCGCGCACGTAGCCGGCAATGCGCGAGATGAAGGTCATCACGCTGAACACGGCGGTGGACCGCAGCATGCCCCGCTCGCGGCCGGGCGGGCGCGGGCCGGG
>NZ_VICE01000077.1 GCF_006546775.1 Marilutibacter aestuarii | reverse complement strand
GAACACCCGCAGCGACTTGCCACGCAGGGCGCGGGAGGCGGTGATGGCATCGCGCATCCGGCTGGCGGTCTGGTCGGGCGATTCGGCCAAGGCGCCCAGGGCCTCGATCGCCACCAGGCGCTCGACCCGGTCCGGACAGGCCGCCGCCAGCAGGCTGGCGATGCCCGCGCCCATCGAATGCCCGAGCAGCGAGAACCGCGACCAGCCCAGCGCATCGGCGGCGTCGAGCACGGCATTCACCGCGCCGGGAAAGGAGTAGTCGGCGCCGGCCGCGAGGTGGGCGCTGAGGCCATGGCCCGGCAGGTCGAGCGCGACCAGCTCGATGTCGGGCAACAGGGGCGCGATCGGCAGGAAGCTGGCGGCGTTGTCGAGCCAGCCGTGCAGGGCGAGCACGCGGGGTGCGTCCGCGTCGTGCCCGGCCCGGCGCAGCCCGGCCATGCGGCCGAGCGGCGTCTCGAGCACGATCTCCTCCAGCGTCGTCCCGCTCATGCGACCGTGTCCGGGAAGGAGGCGCGAAGCAGGGACGCCAACGCGCGGGCGTGGCGCGCATCGGCATTGAGGGAGGGAATGTAGCGCAGCTGCCCGCCCTGGGCGGCGAAGCCCTCGGCGAGCATCATCGCGATCTCCTCCAGCGTCTCGATGCAGTCCACCGCAAAGCCCGGCGCGACCACGTCGACCCGGGTCACGCCGCGCGCCGCCAGGGCCTTGAGGGTGTCCTCGGTCGAAGGCGACAGCCATTGCTCGCGGCCGAAGCGCGACTGGTACGACAGGCTCCAGGCATCGGCCGGCAGCCCCAGGGCCGCCGCGATCGCCGCCGCGCTGGCCTCGCACTGGGCCTGGTAGGGATCGCCGCGGTCGACGAAGCGTTGCGGCAGGCCATGGAAGGACATCAGCAGGTGGTCGCCGGCGCCCTCGCGCTCGCGATGGCTGCCGATGGCGTCGGCGACCGCGCCGACCCAGCCCGCGTCGACGTGGTAGTCCTTGACCATCCGCAGCTCGCAGCCCGGGGCGCTCGCGCGGAAGCGGTCGACCACGTCCGCGATCGAGGCCGTGGTGGAGGTGGAGTACTGCGGGTACAGCGGCAGCACGAGGAAGCGACGGATGCCCTCGCTGCGCAGGCGTTCGAGGGTGTCGGCCAGCGAAGGCTGGCCGTAGCGCATCGCGTCGACGACCCGCAGCCCCGGCAGCTCGGCGTCCAGGGCGCGCGCCAGCCCGCGCGTGTGTACCGCGAGCGGCGAGCCGCCGTCGGCCCCGTCGATCCAGATGCTGGCGTACTTGTGCGCGACCGGGCGCGAGCGCAGCGGCAGGATCACGAAGTGCAGCAGCGGGCACCACAGCCAGCGCGTCATGTCGACCACGCGATGGTCGTGCAGGAACTCGGCCAGGTAGCGACGGACGGCGGTGGGCGTGGCGGCGTCGGGCGTGCCCAGGTTGACCACCACCAGGGCGGTGTCGGGCAGGCCGAACGGCGAAGCGGGCAGGGGCGCGGTATCGGTCATCGCCATAGGATGACACGGGGCCGCCGGCGCGATGGCACCGCGATCGCGTGGCGAACGCCCGGGAAGTGTTTCGTGCCGATTCATTCCGCTGGCGCTAGCCTGCCCCACAATCGGACCCTGACGTCCAGGCGCCGGCCACCGGCCGCGCCGCCAACCCGGAGCCTTGCATGAACGTGATGACCCGCCTGTCCCCCGCCCTGGTCGCATCCGTGCTGTGGCTGGGCGCGGCGACCACCGCCGTGGCCGGCCCGCAGGAGGACGAGCGCGCGCGCAACGCCCTGCGCGTGCTCACCGACATCCAGGCAATCCCGGAATCGGCGATCCCCGACAAGCTGCTCGACGAGGCCAAGGGCATCGTCGTGGTCCCGGACACGCTCAAGATCGGCCTCGTGCTCGGCGGCCGCCGCGGCCACGGCCTGATGTCGGTCAAGAACCCCGACGGCACCTGGTCGAACCCGAGCTTCGTCAAGCTCACCGGTGGCAGCATCGGCTTCCAGGCCGGCGTGCAGTCCGCCGACGTGGTCCTGGTGTTCCGCAACCAGCGCGGGCTCGACTCGATCGTCAATGGCAAGGTCACCCTCGGCGCCGATGCCGGCGTGGCCGCCGGCCCGGTCGGGCGCAACGCCTCCACCGCCACCGACGGCCAGCTCAAGGCCGAGATCTGGTCCTGGTCGCGGGCCCGCGGCCTGTTCGCCGGCATTGCGTTGGACGGTGCCGTGCTGAGCATCGACGATGCCGCCAACGAGGCCGTCTACGGCAACGACACCACCCCGCGCATGGTCTTCGAAGACCGCGCCCACCAGGCCCCCTCGGATGCCGTGGTCGATTTCCGCGACCAGCTGGAGGAGGCCACCGCGATCGCCCGCGCCAACCGCCGCGACGGCGATGCGCCGGTCGCGCCTGCGCCGATGGTTGCGCCCGCGCCGGCCGACCCCGTCGTCGCCCCGTCTGCTGCATCGTCGTACACGATGCCGACCACCACCGTGCGCGGCTCCGACGGGCGGTCGACCACCATCGTCGAGGGCCCCGGCCAGCAGCCGGCCCCGTTCGAGACCGTGGAGAGCCCGGTCCAGGCCGAACCGCTGCCGCTCGAGCCCGACGACGGCCGCTAGTCCCGGCCAGGCGCCGGCCCCCGGGCCGTGCGCTTCACTGAACGGCGCCATCGCCTGTCATCCGGCTGCGGTATCCTGACCTCTCCTTACGCGCAGGCATTCACATGGGTGGTTTCAGTCTCTGGCACTGGTTGGTCGTGCTCCTGATCGTGGTGTTGGTGTTCGGCACCAAGCGCCTGAAGAACGTCGGCAAGGACCTCGGCGAAGCCGTCAAGGGCTTCAAGGACGGCGTGAGCGACGACAAGCCCGCGGCGCAACTGCCGAAGGACGAGGCCGACGCCCCGGGCGCGGCCCGCAGCGAGCAGGCCCGCGACGACGAGCGCACGCCGCGCTGAGGCGCGGCGTTCGACGTCCACGCGGTCCCGTCCACGGCTCCCCGGCGCCATGTTCGACATCGGCTTTTCCGAGATCTTCGTGATCGCGGTGGTCGCCCTGCTCGTGCTCGGGCCGGAGCGCCTGCCCAAGGCCGCGAAATTCGCCGGCCTGTGGGTGCGGCGTGCCCGCGCGCAGTGGTACTCGGTGAAGTCCGAGTTCGAGCGTGAGCTGGCCGACGACGAGCTCAAGCGCAGCCTGCTCGATGCCCGCGACAACCTGCGCGACGCCGGCGACGCCCTGCGTGAAGGCAGCGAGGCCCTGCGGCGCGACCTGGAGTCCTCCACCGGCGAGGTACGCCGCTCGCTGAGCGGCATGGCCGCCGCGGCCACCACCGCCGGATCATCGGCCGGGTCGGAGCCGACCGACGGGCCCGCACCCGAGCGGCTCGAGGCGGGAGCCGGCGAACCGGTGCATGCCGACGCGACGGCAGCGGATACCGCCGATGCCCCCGATGAACGCGGCGGCAGCGCGGACGCGCGGACGCGGGAGGAGGACACGCATGCACCGCGATCCTGATCCGGCCAGCGCCACCGACGGCGTCGGCGTGGATCCCGCGCCCGCCGACGAGCCGCGCCTGCTCGACCACCTGATCGAACTGCGCAGTCGCCTGATGCGGGCGGTGCTGGGCCTGCTTGCGGTGGTCCTGGTGACGCTGCCCTTCGCCAACCGCCTGTACGGCTGGCTGGCCGCGCCCCTGCTGGCCAAGCTGCCGGAAGGCGCGCACATGATCGCGGTGGAGGTCGCTTCGCCGTTCTTCGCCCCGCTCAAGCTCGCTTTCTTCGTGGCCCTGGTGCTGTCGATGCCCTGGCTGCTCTACCAGGCCTGGGCCTTCGTCGCACCGGGCCTGTACCAGCGCGAGAAGCGCCTGGCCCTGCCATTGCTGGCCTCGGCGGTGGGCCTGTTCTACCTGGGCTGTGCGTTCGCGTACTTCCTGGTGCTGCCCACGGTGTTCGGTTTCCTCACCGGCATCACCCCCGAAGGCGTGTCGATGATGACCGACATCAACGCCTACCTCGACTTCGTGCTGGTGATCTTCCTGGCCTTCGGCCTCAGCTTCGAACTGCCGGTGGCGCTGGTGATCCTCGCGCTGCTGGGCTGGGTCACTCCGGCGCAGATGAGGGAAGCGCGGGGCTATGCCATCGTCGGCGTGTTCATCGTCGCCGCGGTGGTGACGCCGCCCGACGTGATCTCGCAGCTCATGCTCGCCGTGCCGATGATGGCCCTCTACGAGCTGGGCATCCTCGCCTCGCGCTGGCTGGTGCCGCAGCCGCGCTAGGCGCGGCCGCTCGCGCCCGGAGCGGCGCTCAGGCCTCGATCCCGGTACTGTTCGAGAGCGGCGGGGGGACGTCGTCCAGCATGTGCCGCCAGGCCGAGTAGATCGTCCCGCCGATCAGCGGCAGCAGCACCGACATCATCAGCAGCTGGCCGATGAAGAGCGCCGGCATCTGGCCGATCGCGAACCCCAGCAGCACGACGAGGATGTTGACGCCGATGCTCAGCGCGAACAGCACGATCACGAACAGCACCATGAACACCAGCACCGCGCCGATGTTGCGCAGGCAGGCGCGCAGGCTCAGGCCCATCGCCGCCATGCCGCCGCGTTCGGTGAACATGACGTCCGGGATGGCGATGAAGGTGAAGAAACCCGCCACCAGGCTCACCACGAGTACCGCCACCAGCCAGGCGAACAGCGAACCCACCGGCAGGGACTGGACCAGCGCGGGGTCGGGGTTGGGACTTGCCTGCAGCTTCTCCATCACCTCGGCCATGTGCTGCAGTTCGTCGCTGCCCACCATCACCACCAGCAGCACCGCCAGCACGACCAGCGCGGCGAGCTGTGGCAGCAGCATGGTCAGAAAGCGTGCCAGTTTGCCTTCGCGCAGACCCTGGACCAGGTGCGCCGGGTGGGCACTGCGGCCCAGGTCGACCTCTCGCGCGGCATAAACCACGCCGCCGAACAGCAGCGGACCGAGCACCGCGAGCACCAGGCTCAGCCAGAGCTGGCCGCTGATGGAGGCCGCCGCCGACACGCCGCCCCAGATCAGCCCCAGCAGGCCCAGGGCCAAGGGTGCCTTGCGCAGCAGCGCGAAGCCGTCGAGCAGCCATTGCGCGCCATTGCTGGCGGGGAGTTTCCGGATCGGCGACGGGGTGTCGTGGGGGTTCATCGTGGCTCTGCGGGACAAGGGACGTGGACGGGATGGGAGCGGCGGAGGACGTCAGCCGGGTCGCTTGTCCGCTCGCAGGGATGCGTAGCGGGCCAGGCGCTCCTCCAGGCTGCCAGTGTGCAGCTCGAAGAGGTGATTGTCGAAGTCGTGCACGTACAGCGACTGGCCTTCGCCGGCGATCCTTGGCCGTGGCGGCAGGAGCTCCGCGCCGATCGCCGCCAGGCGTTGCCGGTACCCGGGCAGGTCGGCCTCGTCGACACGGAAGGCGACGTGCTGGTAGGACCGCCGGGCGGGCGGTTCGCCCTCCATCGCGGCCAGCCACACGCCGCCCAGCAGGAAGAACTTCTCGCGCGCCAGCGAATGCGTGTCGCCGCCGCTTTCGTAGACCTCGGTCGCGCCGAGGCCTTCGCAGAGGAAGCGCCGCATCCGCTCCAGGTCGGCGACGACGAAGGTGAGGTGGCTGATGCCCTGCATCGACACCGGCCCGGCCGTCAGGCGCGTGCCAGCGTGCGCGCGTGGTGGACGAAGCGCCGCAGCACCCGGCGTCCCTGCGGGGCGGCACCCACGCCGCGCAGCAACGCATCGGCGTCGAGCGATTCGCGCATCAGGGCGGTGCGCCGGGCGCGGATGTAGCCGCGCATGTGGGTGGCGCTGAACTCGGGATGGAACTGGACGCCCCAGGCGGCATCGCCCCAGCGGAAGGCCTGGACCGGCTCATGGGCGGAGCGCGCCAGCGCCACCGCGCCCTCGGGCAGGCGCAGCACGCTCTGCACGTGGGTGAGCTGGGCATCGAAGCGCGCGGGCATGGCGCCGAGCAGGGGGTCGTCGGCGGCGGCCGGGTCGAGCACGATTTCCATCGTCCCCATCTCGCGGCCGCCGGGGTGGTCGCCCACTTCGCCGCCCAGTGCGTGCGCGAGCAGCTGGTGGCCGTAGCAGATCCCCATGATCGGCACGCCGGCCCGCGCCGCGCTGGCCAACCAGGCCGCGCAGCGCTCGCTCCATTCGAGGCGGTCGCTGACCATGGCGCCCGAGCCCGACACGATCACCCCGGCCAGGCCAGCATGGCCGGGCAGCGGCGCGCCGGCCTCGACGTTGACCGAGGGCGACTCGTCGCGGTGCAGGCCGCCGGCGACGCGGATCCAGTGGGCGAAGTCGCCGTGCCGCCGCATCGGCGCGATGGGCAGGCCGGTCTCGACGATCAGGAAGCGCGGGGCGGGGGCGGGGAGGTTCGACATGGGTGGATGCGGTCTCGGTGGCGTGCATTGACACGGGCAGGCGCCGGGCCGCGGAGGCGGGCCGGCACCGGCGTCGGGGTACTTCGGCGTGCCGTCCGTTCGGGCGGGCGCCGTCGGATGGCGGCGCTCAGGGTACCGCCAAGGCTTGCCGCGTGGGGGCGATGGTGGCGCTCATTCGGTGGGCGGCAGCACGGAGACGACTTCGGCGACTGTCGTCAGGCCCTCGGCGACTTTCTCGGCACCGGCGCGGCGCAGCGGCTTGAGCCCTTCGGCGGCGGCCGCCGCGGCGAACGCCGCCAGCTCCATGCCGGGCTGGATATGCCGGCGCAGTGCCGGCGAGAGCGTCATCAGCTCGTAGACGCCGACCCGCCCCAGGAACCCGGTGTTGCGGCACTCCAGGCAACCTTCGGCCCGGTGCGCGCGTACCGGCGCGGGCGGCGGCGCGTCGCCGAGCAGGGGTGCCCAGTCCGCGGCCGACAGGGTCGCCGGCACCCGGCAGTGGGGACAGAGGGTGCGCACCAGGCGCTGCGCGAGCACGCCGTTGAGCGTGGAGGCGATCAGGTAATGCGGCACGCCCAGGTCGAGCAGGCGGGTGACCGCGGACGCCGCGTCGTTGGTGTGCAGGGTCGACAGCACCAGGTGGCCGGTCAGCGCCGCCTGCACCGCCATCTGTGCGGTTTCCAGGTCGCGGATCTCGCCGATCATGATGATGTCCGGATCCTGCCGGAGCAGGGTGCGCACGCCGCTGGCGAAGTCCAGGTCGATCGCCGGCTGCACCTGCATCTGGTTGAGCTCGGGGGCGACCATTTCGATCGGGTCCTCGACGCTGCAGACGTTCACGTCGTCGGTGGCCAGCTCCTTGAGCGTCGCGTACAGGGTGGTGGTCTTGCCCGAACCGGTGGGCCCGGTCACCAGCACGATGCCGTGCGGGCGCTGGACGAGGGCGTTCCATCCCGCTGCCTCATGGGCATCGAAACCGAGCTGGTCGATGCTCTTGAGCGCGGTATCCGGATCGAACAGGCGCATCACGCATTTCTCGCCGAACGCGGTCGGCATGGTCGACAGGCGCATCTCGACTTCGCGGCCGCCCGGCGAGCGGGTCTTGATGCGCCCGTCCTGCGGACGCCGGCGCTCGCCCAGGTCCATGCGGCCCAGCACCTTGATCCGGCTGATGGCGGCGGTCATCACCGGCGGTGGCATCTCGAACACCTTGTGCATGACGCCGTCGATGCGGAAGCGGACGCGACCCAGCGAGCGCCGCGGCTCCAGGTGGATGTCGGAGGCGCGCTGCTCGTTGGCGTACTGCAGCAGCCAGTCGACGATGTGGACGATGTGGTGGTCGTCGGCGCCCACTTCGCCCAGACGGCCCAGCTCCACCAGTTGTTCGAAGCTGGGCATGCTGCTCTTGCCCAGCATCGACTGGCCGTCGTCGGCGCCGCGGACCGAGCGGCTGACCCCGAAGAACTCCATGGTGTAGCGGTGCAGGTCGAGCGGATTGACGACGACCAGCTCGATCTCGCGCCGGGCGAGGTGGCGCATGTCCTCGAGCCAGCCGTCGGCATTGGGCTCGCTGGTCGCCACCAGCACCCGTTCGGCGTCCACCGCCAGCGGCAGGATGCGGTGCCTGCGCGCATAGGCGTGCGACATGACCGCCGTGGCCGCCGGCACGTCGACCCGGGTCGGGTCGATGCGCAGGTAACGGCGCCCGGTGGCGTCGGCGAGCCAGCGGGTCAGGCGCTCGAGCGACAGCTCCACGCCGGGCGCCTGCCGGGATTCCATCTTCAGTCCCGCCAGCAACACCAGCGGGTGGACGTCGGTCGCCGTGCGCGCGCCGCTGGGCAACTGCACGCGTTGCATGTCCTCGGGGCCGATCAGGCCGTCGTCGGCCAACAGGCGGGCGACGCTGTCGAGGGTCAGGCGACCGGGGGGCAGGCGGTTGTGGCGGGCTGCGTCCCCGGCCGATGGATCTGGGGTCATCGTGCCTCCTGGCCGGCGCCGGGGGCAGGGGAAGCCCCGGCGGCCCGCTATACTAACGCGCCCTCCCGACAGGCCTGTCTGCATGTCCGACGCACGGTCCGCCGCTCCGACCTTCCAGCAGCTCATCCAGCGCCTCAACGCGTACTGGGCGGAACAGGGCTGCACCCTGATCCAGCCGCTCGATCTCGAGGTCGGTGCCGGTACCTTCCACCCGGCGACCTTCCTGCGCGCGCTGGGCCCGGAGCCGTGGAACGCGGCCTACGTGCAACCCTGCCGCCGGCCCACCGACGGCCGCTATGGCGAGAATCCCAACCGCCTGCAGCGCTACTACCAGTACCAGGTCGCGATGAAGCCCAGCCCGGACAACATCGTCGAGCTGTACTTCGAGTCGCTCAAGGCCCTGGGCGTGGACCCGCTGGTGCACGACCTGCGCCTGGTCGAGGACAACTGGGAGTCGCCGACCCTCGGTGCCTGGGGCCTGGGCTGGGAGGTCTGGCTCAACGGCATGGAAGTGACCCAGTTCACCTACTTCCAGCAGGCCGGTGGCCTGGAGTGCAAGCCGGTGCTGGGCGAGATCACCTACGGCCTCGAGCGCCTGTGCATGTACCTGCAGAACGTCGACAACGTATTCGACCTGGTCTGGACCCACGGCCCCGATGGCATGCCGGTGACCTATCGCGACGTGTACCACCAGAACGAGGTCGAGCAGAGTACCTACAACTTCGAGCATGCCGACGTGGCCGAGCTGTTCCACCGCTTCGACGCCTGCGAAGCCGAAGCGCAGAAACTGATCGAGCTGGAGCTGCCGCTGCCGGCCTACGAGCAGGTCTGCAAGGCCAGCCACAGCTTCAATATGCTCGATGCGCGTCGCGCGATCAGCGTGACCGAACGCCAGCGCTACATCCTGCGCGTGCGCAAGATCGCGCAGGGCGTGGCCCAGGCCTACTACGCACAGCGCGAGAAACTCGGGTTTCCCGGCGTCAAGCGCGGCCAGGGCCACGCGGAGGTGGCGGCATGAGCGCGACGTCGATGAAGCCGCTGCTGGTCGAGATCGGCACCGAGGAACTGCCGGTCAAGGCACTCCCGGGCCTTGCGCGGGCCTTCTTCGACGGTGTCGTCGCCGGGCTCGGCAAGCGGGGCGTCGAGGTCGACGCCACGGGCGCCCGCCCGCTCTACACGCCGAGGCGGCTCGCCGTGCACCTGCCCGGCGTCGCCAGCGAGCAGCCGGCGCAGGCCTCCGAGGTGCTGGGCCCCTACCTCAACATCGCCCTGGACGCCGACGGCCTGCCGACCCGCGCACTGGAAGGCTTCGCCGCCAAGGCCGGGGTCGACTGGAAGGCGCTGGAGCGGACCACCGACAACAAGGGCGAGCGCTTCGTGCACCGCGTGGTCAAGGCCGGCGCGCGTACCGCGGACCTGCTGCCCGAGGTCGTGGCCGAGGCCGTGGCCGGCATGCCCATCCCCAAGCCGATGCGCTGGGGCGCGCACGCGCACGGTTTCGCGCGCCCGGTGCATTGGCTGGTGCTGTTGCACGGCAACGACGTCGTCGATGCCGAGGTCATGGGCGTGCGCAGCGACCGCATGAGCCGCGGCCATCGCTTCATGCACGACAAGCCGGTGTGGTTCAGCACGCCCGACGACTATGTCGAGTTCCTGCGCGGCGCCCGCGTGCTGGTCGACCCGGACGAACGCCGCGCGCGCATCGTCGCCGAGGTCGAATCGGCGGCGCGCGCCGTCGGCGGCAGCGCGCGTATCGACGCGGGCATCCTCGAGGAGGTCAACGGCCTGGTCGAATGGCCCAGGGGCGTGGCCTGCAGCTTCGAGCACGACTTCCTGGCGGTCCCGGCCGAGGCGCTGGTCACCACGATGGAGACCAACCAGAAGTTCTTCCCGATCCTCGATGGCGAGGGCAAGTTGACCGAGCACTTCGTCGGCATCGCCAACATCGAGAGCCGCGACGAAGCCGAGGTGCGCAAGGGCTACGAACGCGTCATCCGCCCGCGCTTCGCCGACGCCAAGTTCTTCTTCATGGAAGACCTCAAGCAGGGCCTGCCCTCGATGGGCGATGGCCTGGCGGGGGTCACCTACCAGGCGCGGCTTGGCAGCGTGGCCGACAAGGTCGCGCGCGTGGCGGCCCTGGCCGAGGCGGTGGCCGCCGCGGTCGGTGCCGATGCGAACGCCGCGCGCCGTGCAGCGGAGCTGTCGAAGAACGACCTGCAGTCGCGCATGGTCAACGAGTTCCCCGAACTCCAGGGCATCGCCGGTCGCTACTACGCCGTTGCCGCGGGCGAGCCGGTCGAAGTCGCCGAGGCGATCGACGAGGCCTACCGTCCGCGCTTCGCGGGCGACGACATCGCGCTCTCGCCGCTGGGCAAGGTGCTCGCGATCGCCGAGCGCCTGGACACCCTGGCGGGCGGTTTCGCCGCCGGGCTCAAGCCGACCGGCAACAAGGACCCCTTCGCCCTGCGTCGCAACGCGCTGGGCCTGGCGCGCACGCTGATCGAGAGTGGCTTCGACGTCGACCTGCCCGCGCTGGTCGACGTCGCGGTGTCGCAGTTGCCCGTGGACGTGCAACCGCACGCCGACCGCAACACGCAAGACATGCGGCATGAGCTCCACGACTTCATCCTCGATCGCCTGCGCGGCTACTACGCCGACAAGGGCGTGCCCGCGCAGCACTTCAGCGCGGTGGCGGACAAGCGCCCGGCCTCGCTGTACGACTTCGATCGCCGCATCGACGCGATCGGCAGCTTCGCCCAGTTGCCCGAGGCCGAGGCCCTGGCGGCGGCGAACAAGCGCATCGGCAACATCCTCAAGAAGGCCGAGGATGCAGGCGGCGGCACCATCGACCCGGCCCTGCTCAGCGAGGTACCCGAGCGCGCCCTGGCCGAAGCGGTCGAAGTGCTCTACGCCGAGACCGGGCAGGCGCTCGCGAAGGGGGACTACGCGACGGTGCTCAACCACCTCGCGCGCCTGCGTCCGCAGGTCGATGCCTTCTTTGACGGCGTGATGGTCAACGCCGAGGACCCGGCCGTGCGCGCGAACCGGCTCGCCCTGCTCAAGCGGCTCAGCGATCGCCTCGGCAGCGTCGCGGCGATCGAGCACCTCTCGGTCTGATGCCATCCCCTGCGTGCATCCCCCGGGTGCACGCAGGGCTGGCATCACCCGCCCGGGCTCGCGTGATCCGATGTTCACCATGGGCGCGCAGGCGGGGCCGGGCGGGCGGGACGCGGACCTCAAGGCAAAGGCTCCGGACCTGGCACGAGAGCCTGCACGGGGCGTCGCGATTCGGGTATCCAGGGGCTCGATCCCGGCGTCCGCCGGGAAGACGGGCGACCGTTTTCCATTCCCCTCACGTCCCGGGGCAGGATCCGCAGGAGGGGTCGAGCCGCAGGCGAAACCCATCATCGATCGCCCCCATCGCTGACGGGCTTTGCCTGGTGAAACCCATCCCGCGCAGGATGGGACGGCCCGCTCCAACGTGGACACGTGGGTGCCGGCATGGGCAAAGGCTGGATCCCAGCGTTCGCTGGGATGACGGGTGAAACTTCCCGACGCCCGACGCCCGACGCCCGACGCCCGACGCCCGATTCCCGATTCCCGATTCCCGATTCCCGATTCCCGATTCCCCATTCCCCATTCCCCATTCCCCATTCCCCATTCCCCATTCCCGGCGCAACGCGCCCAGGGCCGATCGTTCATGGTCGTTTGACGTCCTACCGGTATCCTCGCCCAATGCCCATCGCCCCCCGCGCCCTTGTCTTGCTGATCGTGTCGATTGCCGCGGGCCCGGCGATGGCGGCGAAGGTGGGCGAGGTGACCGTCATCGGCCTGGACGAGGCGATGACCACCAACGTCCGCGAATCCTTGTCGCTGGTCGACGCCGAGGGCGAGGAGATGCGCGGCCGTCGGCTCGGCTTCCTGGTCCGCGAAGCCGAGGACGAGACCCGCACCGCGCTGGAACCCTTCGGCTACTACGATCCGCAGATCACCGTCGAGCGCGTGCGCGAGGGCGACACGGTGTCGGTGACGATCACGGTGGTGCCCGGCGAACCGGTGCGCGTGCGCCGGACCGACGTCGCGATCCTCGGCGAGGGCGTCAAGGACCGCTACCTCAAGGAAGACCTCGCCCGTTTCAAGCCCGCGGTCGGCGACGTCCTCGACCATCAGGCATACGAAACGAGCAAGGTGCGCATCACCCGGCGACTGGCCGAACGCGGCTACTTCGATGCCGAGTTCGTGTCGCGGCGCGTTGAAGTCACCCGCGCCGAGCAGGCCGCCGACATCGACCTGGTCTGGGAGAGCGGGCGTCGCTACGACATGGGCCCGATCACCTTCGAGCAGGCGCCGAACAGGATCATCCGCCCCGGCATCCTCGAGCGCCTGGTGTACTGGGAACAGGGCAGTTACTACCACCAGGGCAAGCTCGACCGCCTGCGCCTGTCGCTGGCATCGCTGGACTACTTCTCGGCGATCGACATCGCGCCCGATCCCGCCGCGGCGGTCGATGGCGAGGTACCGGTCGCGGTCACCCTGACGCCGGCCAAGCGCAGCGTGTACACCGCCGGCCTGAGCTACGGCACCGACAACGGCTTCGGCGTGCGGCTGGGTTTCGAGCGGCGCTACCTCAACGACCGCGGCCACAAGCTCAAGACCCAGGTCGACTGGGCCGAGCGCAAGAAGGCCGCGACCGTGCAGTACCGGATCCCGGCCTTCGCCTGGCTCGATGGCTGGTACACCCTCAGCGCGCAGTACGCCGACGAGCAGACGGACTATGTCGACTCGCGGCGGGTCGAGTTCGTGGGCTCGCGCAACGGCCAGATCAACGAGCACTGGGATGCGACGGCCTCGGTGCACTTCCTGCGCGAGCGTTGGCGCTACGACCTGGCCGACGATGGCGGCGGCGCACTCGCCCCGCTGCCCGATTACGAGTACGGCACCTTCCTCTATCCGTCCCTGCGCGCCCACTACATCCGGGCCGACGACCGCATCTTCCCGCGCAATGCCTTCAGCCTGACCACCGTCATCAAGGGCGCGGTCGAGGGCGTGGGGTCCGACGCCTCCTTCGCCCAGCTCTACGGCATCGCGCGCTGGTATCGCGGCTTCGGCGACAACGACCGCCTGATCGTGCGCGGCGAGGCCGGCCACACCTACACCGACGAGGTGGTCTCGCTGCCGCCCAGCCTGCGCTTCTACGCCGGCGGCGATGGCAGCATCCGCGGCTATGCCTACCAGGAGGTCGGCCCCTCGTTCGAGAACGACTTCGGCGAGTACTACACCGGCGCCAAGAACCTGGCGACGGCCAGCGTGGAGTACGAGCACTATTTCAGTGGTCCGTGGGGCGCGGCGGTCTTCGTCGACACCGGCTCGGCCTTCGACGATACCCCCGACTGGCGCACCGGCGTCGGCATCGGGCTGCGCTGGCGCTCGCCGGTGGGGCCGGTGCGGGTCGACATCGCCCATGGCCTGGACGACCCCGATTCGTCCTACCAGTTCTACCTCAACATCGGCGCGGATCTCTGACCATGGCCCGCCCGCCCGTCCCCGCCACGCCCCAACCGACGCCGGAAGAACGCGAGGCGCGCATCCGCGAACTGCGCCAGCGCCGCCGCGCGCGGATGCGGGTCCTGGCGGTCCGCACCGGCCTGGTCGCCGCGGGCCTCGGCCTGCTCGCGGGAGGCCTGCTGTACTGGCTGCTGAGCACCGTCGGCGGCCGCGACCTGCTGCTCGGCCAGGTGGTCGCGCGCCTGCCTCCCAATGCCCGCCTGGAGTGGCGCGATGCCGAGGGGCCGGTTGCCGGCCCGATGACGCTGCACGGCCTGCGCTTCGAGATGGATGGACTGGTCTTCAACGCGGAGCGTGCCACCCTCGACCCGGCGATCCGCCCGCTGATCGGGCGCACGCTCCGGCTCGACGCATTGCAACTCGAGGGGGCCAGCCTGCAGTTGCCGCTCGCCGAGGACACGCCGTTCGAACTGCCGCGCTGGCCGGACGTGCTGCCGGCGATCGAGCCGCCGTTGGCGCTCGAAGCCGACGACGTCCAGGTCGACGGGCTCGCGGTGAGCCGCCTGGAACAGGCCGTGCCGGGCAGGGCGGTGGCGGCGGTGCCGCTGATCGACATCCGGCGCCTGCGCGGCGGCCTGCGTGCACGCAGCGGCGTGCTGGAACTCGAGGGCCTGGAGGTCGCCAGCGATCGCGGCCGCTTCGCGGTCGACGGCGAATACCGGCCGGGGGACGACTACCGGACCGACCTGGTGGCCACCGCGGTGCTGCCGGCGCCACGCGGACGCACGCCGGCACGCATCGGCCTGGTCGCCCGCGGCGACCTCGCGCGCATGGACGTCGGCATCGGCGGTGCCGTGCCCGGCCCGCTGCGCGCGACCGCCACCCTGCGTGGCGAATCGCCGGTGCGCTGGACGCTCGATGTCCGCGCCGACGCAGTCGATCCCGGCCTGCTGGCCGGCAGCGACGTGCCGGCGCAGGACCCGCTGGTCGTGTCGCTCGCGGTCGAGGGCGAGGACGGCGAAGCGCGCCTGCGCGGCAACGTCCGCCAGGGCACGCTGGCGGCACGACTGTTGCCGTCCACCTTGCGCCTCCGCGACCAGGTGCTCGAGCTCGATCCGCTGGTACTGGAAACGCTGGACGGCCGCGTACGCGCGCAGGGACGCGGCGACTTCAGTGACCCCGCGGATCCCCGCGTGCGCCTGGCGCTCAATGCCCGCGGCATCACCTGGACAGGTGCCGAGACCGCGCCGGGCGAACCGGCCCCGGTCGCGATCGTCGGCAATGCCGACCTGGGCGTCGCCGGCACGCTGCAGGCCTGGGCGGCGGTGGGCCGCGCCACGCTGACGCGAGACGGTGAACAGGCCACGGTGGACTTCGACGGTCGCGGCGACGAGCGGCAGATGCGCCTGGAACGCTTGGAAGTCGCGATGCCCACCGGCACCCTCGATGTCGACGGCGAGTTGCACTGGACGCCGACGCTGGGCTGGACCGCCGAGGCGGCGCTGGCCGGTTTCGATCCGGGCTATTTCGCGGCCGACTGGCCGGGCGCCGTGGATGGCCGCGTCCGCAGCGAAGGCGAACTGCGCGATCCCGGCGGCCTGCGTGCCAGCGTCGTGGTCGACGATCTCGGCGGCCGCCTGCGCGACCGCCCCCTGGACGGCAAGGGCCATGTCGAGATCGACGGCGAGAGCTACCGCGGCGAACTCGCGCTCCGCCTCGGTGGCAGTCGCATCGAAGCCAAGGGGCGGGTCGCCGACACGCTGGATGTCGACGCCCGCTTCATGCCGCTGCAACTCGCCGACCTGTTGCCTGCCGCAAGCGGCACTCTCCAGGGGCGCGTGCGGCTGGGCGGCGCGCCGGCGGCGCCCGACATCGAGGCCGAGCTGCGCGGCAGCGGCCTGCGCTACGGCGACTACAGCGCGCAGTCCATGAGCGTCCAGGGCCGCCTGCCCTGGCGTCGCGGCGAGGGTGCGCTGGCACTGCGCGCGAGCGGCCTGGAGGCCGGGGTGGCCCTGGACCACGTGCGCGTGGATGCGCGCGGCGCGGTGGAAGCGCTGTCGCTCGATGCCGAGGCCCAGGGCGACATCGGCCAGTTGGCCCTGGCCGGGCAAGCCCGCAAACAGGGCAATGCCTGGCAAGGCGAACTGGCGCGGCTCCGGCTGGCACCGGCGCGGGGCGCGCAATGGCAATTGCAGCAGGCCGCGGGTTTCCGTTGGGACGGCGGCAACGGCCGCCTCGACCCCGCCTGCCTGGCCTCCAGTGCCGGGGGCCGCCTGTGCGCCAACGCGGACTGGCCGCGCCGGGGGCTGTCGGTGCAGGGCGAGGCCCTGCCGCTGCTCCTCATCGAGCCCTACCTGCCCGAACGCGGCGACGGCCGGCCCTGGGTGATGCGCGGCGAAGTCGCCCTCGACGCGCAACTGCGCCCGGCCGGCAATGCCTGGCAGGGCCATGTCGAACTGAGCTCGCCCAGCGGTGGCTTCAAGTTCCGCGAGCGCGCCCAGCGCGAGCCGTTCAACTACAGCGACCTGAGCCTGTCCGCGCAGTTCGACCCCACCCGGATCGAAGCCACGCTGGACAGCACGATCAACCAGAGCGGGCGCCTCGCCGCGCGCCTGCAGACCGGCTGGGATGCCTACGCGCCGCTGTCGGGCAGCGCCGACTTCAACATCGACGAACTGGTCTGGCTGGAGCTGTTCTCGCCGGACCTGCTCGAACCGCAGGGTCGTTTGTCGGGCAACCTCACGGTCTCGGGCACACGCGCAGAACCGCGGCTGGGAGGGCAGGCCCGGCTGGCCGATTTCACCACCGAGCTGCCGGCGCTGGGCATCGTCCTGCAGGACGGCCAGGTCGACCTGGTCGCGCAGGGCGACGGCACGGCCCGCATCGACGGCCGCATCCGCAGCAGCAATGGCGACGAGGCCGGCGGGGTGCTCGACATCGACGGCGTGCTCGGCTGGCGCGGCGGCGCGCCGCCGTTGCAGATCAACGTGCGCGGTGACAACGTGCTGGTGTCCGACACGCGCGACCTCCGGGCCGTGGCCAGTCCCGACCTGCAGATTCGCATCGCCAACGACGCACCGGTCACCGTCACCGGCAAGGTCGCGGTGCCCTCGGCCCTGCTCGACCTCGAGCGCCTGGACGGCGCGGTCAGTCCCTCCGCGGACGTGGTCGTGCTCGACCCGGTGGACCCGGAAAAGACCGGCAGCACGCCCCTGGAGCTGGACCTGGACATCAGCCTCGGCGACGACGTCCGCCTCAATGGCTTCGGCTTGAAGGGCCGGCTGGGCGGACAGATGCGCGTGCGCAGCACGCCCGGCCGCGAGATGACCGCGCGCGGTGCGCTCACCGTCGCCGGGCGCTACAAGGCCTACGGGCAGGACCTCACCATCACCCGCGGCACCCTGAGCTGGTCCGGCGGCCCGGTATCGGACCCCATCCTCGACATCCGCGCCGAGCGCGAGATCGGCGACGTCACCGCCGGCGTCGACATCGGCGGGCGCGTCGGCAGCCCCAGCGTGGAGGTCTGGTCCGATCCGGCCAGCACCCAGTCCGAGGCGCTGTCCTACCTGACCCTCGGCCGACCGCTGTCCTCGGCCAGCGACAGCGAGAGCGAGCAGCTCAGCGCGGCCAACGCGGCACTGTCGGCCGGTGGCAGCGTGCTGGCCTCGCAACTGGGCACCCGGCTCGGCCTCGACGACGCGGGCGTCATGCAAAGCCGCACCGCCGGCGGCGTCTTCGGTTTCGGCAAGCGCATCTCGCCCCGCCTGTATGTCGGTTACGGCGTGTCGCTGCTCGGCAACGGTACCGTGCTGACCCTGAAATACCTGCTCGGCAAGGGCTTCGATGTCGAGATCGAGTCCGGCTCCGAGGAAAGCCGCGGCTATCTCAACTGGCGCAAGGAGAAGTAAGCTCGGCCTATCCCCGACATGGAGTCCACGATGCGCCTGGCCACGACGCTTGCCCTGTATGCACTGTTGTCCGCCGCGCCTCCGCCGGCCCATGCCGGCACGCCCCTGCCCGATGCACCGCACATCGTCGCAAGCGGCCAGGGCGAGGTCGAGGCGAAGCCCGACCAGGTGCGCGTCACCTTCCAGTTCAACAGCCTGCAGCCGGCGCCGCTGGCGGCCAAGCAGCGGGTCGACGCGGGCGTCGCCCGGCTGCTGGCGGCCCTGCCCGGCTTCGGCATCGGCGACGCCGACGTCACCGCCTCCGACCTCGATGCCGCCGAGGACGTCGATTACGACGACGACGGCCGCCGCATCAGCCGCGGCTACCTCGCCCGTCGCGAGGTGACCGCGACCCTGCACGACCTGGACCGGTTCAATGCCCTGCTCGACGGCGGCCTGGCCGCCGGTGCGGTCGCGATTTCCCAGGTCGAGTTCGAGTCCAGCCAGGCCCCTGAACTGCGCCAGCAGGCCAAGGCGAAGGCCGTTGAGGATGCCCGGCGCGAAGCATCGGAGGTGGCGCGCTCGTTCGGCGCGACGCTGGGGCCGGTGTACAGCGTCGACAGCGTGAACGCGCGTTTCAGCGCCGGGTACGGCGCGCAATCGCTTGACCGCATCATCGTCACCGGCAGCCGCGGGCAGGCACCCGGCCGCTACCTGCAGCCCAGGGTCAGCTACGCTGCGTCGGTCACCGCGGTGTTCGAACTCGAACGTTGACGGGCACGCTGGCCAGCCTGCGGGCACGGCGCCTGGCGGCCCAGCACCTGGGCGCGGAACAGGCGGCCTCGCCGCTCGCGGCGGTGCAACGCCTGCTCGCGGTGCAGGCACAGGACCCGGTCGCGGCCTGCTGGGCGATCGGGCTGCGCAGCGGCGCAAGCGGCATGGCCGCGGTCGAGGCGGCCGTCGCCGAGGGCCGTATCGTCCGCACCTGGCCGATGCGCGGCACCCTGCACTACGTCGCCGCCGAGGACCTGCGCTGGCTCCAGGGCCTGCTGGCGACGCGCTACCTGGATCGCGAGCTCGCACGACAGGCACGGGGGCGAGGCCTGGATGCCAGGACGCTGGCGACCGCGCGACGCACGATCGAACATGGCCTGCGCGACGGTCGACCCTTGCCGCGGCCGATGCTGTACGAGGCCCTGGAGGCCGCCGGCATCGCCACCGCGGGCGGTCGCGGCCTGTACGTCCTGTTGCGCCTGGTGCACGACGGCGTGCTTTGCCAGGGACCGAGGATCGGGCGCCAGCCCAGCTTCGTCCGGCTCGATGCCTGGGTCCCGCCGGCGCCGCCGGTCGCGCGCGAAGAGGCACTGGCCCGGCTCGCGGTGCGCTATCTCGCCGGGCATGGCCCCGCGACCGCACAGGACCTGGCGTGGTGGTCGGGACTGACGCTGCGCGACGCAAGCCTGGCGCTGCACCTGGCCGGGGACGCCGTTGAGGCCGTGGACTTCGACGGCGTGTCGTATCTCGACCTGGCCGGCGCGAACGCCGCGCCGACACGGTCACCGCGGCGCCCGCTGTTGCTGCCGGCCTTCGACGAATACCTGCTCGGCTACAAGGACCGCACGCCAGTACTGGCGCCGGCCGAGCACCGGCGGGTGTTCACCCTCAACGGCATCATCCAGCCCTGCGTGGTCGTGCGTGGACGCGTCGTGGGCACCTGGTCGCGGACGGGTGCCGCCGTGCCGCCGTCCTTGTTCGCGCCGCTTGCCGACGCGGAGCTCGCAGGGATCGAGGCCGCGGCGCGGCGCCATGCGCGCTTCTGGCAGGCCTGAGTCCGGCGAAGCCGGCGCCCGCCGGATCGCGAGCGAACGCCCTCAGGCCACCCGGCTGCCGCGATGCCGGGCCAAGTGGACCAGCAACAGCGATATCGCCGCCGGCGTCATGCCGGGGATGCGCTGTGCCTGGCCGACGCTCTCGGGCATCACGCGCTCGAGCTTCTGCCGCACTTCGGCCGACAGGCCGCGTACCGTGGCGTAGTCGAAGCCGGCGGGGATCGCGGTGCCCTCGTTGCGGCGCGCGCGTTCGATGTCCTCGCGCTGGCGGTCGAGGTAGCCCGCGTACTTGACCCCGATCTCGACCTGTTCGGCCACGGCGGCGTCCTCGACGGCGGGCCCGATGCCCGGTACCGACGCGAGGTCCGCGTAACCGACCCCGGGTCGCTTGAGCAGGTCGCGCGCGGGCGTCTCCCGGCTGAGCTCGATGCCGAGGGTATCGGTCACGGCGCGGCCGAGGGGATTGTTCGGCCCCGCCCACAGGCTGCCCAGCCGCGCACCCTCGCGTTCGACCGCGTCGCGCTTGGCCTCGAAGCGCGACCAGCGGGCGTCGTCGACGAGGCCGAGCTCGCGCCCGACCGGGGTCAGTCGCAGGTCGGCATTGTCCTCGCGCAGCTGCAGCCGGTATTCGGCGCGGCTGGTGAACATGCGATAGGGCTCGGAGGTGCCGTGCGTGCTCAGGTCGTCCACGAGCACGCCCAGGTAGGCCTCGTCGCGGCGGGGCGACCAGCCGGGCAGGTCGCGCACGAAGCGCGCGGCGTTGACGCCGGCGAGCAGGCCCTGCGCGGCCGCTTCCTCGTAGCCGGTGGTGCCGTTGATCTGGCCGGCGAAGAACAGGCCCGCGACCGCCTTGGTCTCCAGCGTCGTCTTCAGCCCGCGCGGATCGAAATAGTCGTACTCGATCGCATAGCCCGCGCGGGTGATGTGGGCCTGCCCGAAGCCGCGGATGCTGCGCACGAGTTCGAGCTGCACGTCGAAGGGCAGGGACGTGGAAATGCCGTTGGGATAGATCTCTGCAACGCCCAGCCCTTCGGGCTCGACGAAGATCTGGTGGCTGGCCTTCTCGGCGAAGCGCACCACCTTGTCCTCGATCGACGGGCAGTAACGCGGGCCGGTGCCTTCGATCTGGCCGGTGTAGAGCGGCGACCGGTCGAGCGCGTCGCGGATGATCTCGTGGGTGCGTTCGGTGGTGTGGGTGATCCAGCACGACACCTGCCGCGGGTGGTCGGCGCTGCTGCCCATGAACGACATCACCGGTCGCGGGTCGTCGCCGGGTTGCTCGTCCATCACGGTGTAGTCGAGGGTGCGTCCGTCGATGCGCGGCGGGGTACCGGTCTTCAGCCGGTCGACCACGAACGGCCCCTCGCGCAGGCGCTGCGCCAGCACCGTGGCCGGCGGATCGCCCGCGCGACCGGCGGCATGGGTGGCATGGCCGACATGGATCTTGCCGGCCAGGAACGTGCCGGCGGTCAGCACCACGGCCGGCGCCTCGAAGCGCAGGCCGGCCTGGGTCAGGACGGCGGACACGCGTCCGCCGTCGAAGACGATGTCGTCGACCGCGGACTGGAACAGCGAGAGCCCGGGCTGGTCCTCGACCGCGCGGCGGACGAACGCCCGGTAGAGGTTGCGGTCGGCCTGGCATCGGGTCGCGCGAACGGCCGGGCCCTTGCTCGCGTTGAGGCGGCGCCACTGGATGCCGGCGGCATCCGCCGCACGGCCCATGATCCCCCCCATGGCGTCGATTTCCTTGACCAGGTGGCCCTTGCCGATCCCGCCGATGGCGGGATTGCAGCTCATCGCGCCGACGGTCTCCACGTTGTGCGTCAGCAGCAGCGTGCGCGCACCGGCCCGGGCCGCGGCCAGCGCGGCCTCGGTGCCCGCGTGCCCGCCGCCGACCACGATCACGTCATAGCGATGGAAGCTGCTGCTCATTCCCAGGGTCCTCGTCGGCGACTCCCGGCACCGCGGTGCCCGCCGGCGGCCGCCAAGGGCTTGGATTCTAGGCCAGTCGGGAGGCGCTTGCCTGTCTGTTTCCCGTACGTGGGAAAAGTTGGCACGCATTCTGCATTACTACCCATGCACCCGACGGGGCAGGCGCGAAGGCGCCGGCCGGAATTGGAACAGGGGCTGGCCATGTGCCCGCCGGGGAAGCAGAGGGCCGAATGTCGGGGGACGTTCGGCCCTTTTTTTGGCTTTTTTTTGTCCGCCGATCCTGTGACGCGCATACGGTGGGCGTCGTGATCCGTGTCGGGAATATGCAGCCGACGCGGCGCAATCACTGGCGTACGGGCAAAGAAATGGCCGCAGAGCGCGGCCAAGTCGGTGTCTCGCCGGCAAGGCGCCGACGCTCGACGGGGACGGAACAGGGGGGATCCGTGATTCCTCGTCGAACGCCGACATCGACGCTTGCGGCACTGCCTGACCCAGGTTGCGTCGGAAAGCGACACATTGGGTCAGGTGGGTCTAGCTTGCGCCCGAGGACGCGCTGTCGTCAAGCGACGGCCGTCACGTCCAGTGCGTGCGGCGGCGTATGCCTGTTCAGCGTTCCTGGGTGGCCGGTGCGGCGCGGTCGATCGTGCGGGCGCGCGGCGGCGCACTGCTGCG
>NZ_VICE01000076.1 GCF_006546775.1 Marilutibacter aestuarii | reverse complement strand
TGCGAGTCCCTTTTGTCTTGTCAAAAGGAACCAAAACCGCCGGCTCCATCGGCCGCCGGTCCGGCTTCGCCGCACCGGTTCCCTGTGCGCCTCGGTCGTGGCGGCACGGCGCCCAAACTCGCTTCGCTCAAACAAGGGCGCCTCTTCGACCGCCACGGCCTGCGGTGCTCGGTGGCCTCAAAGTCGCAAAGATCAAGATCAAGATCAACGGCAACGGCAACGGCAACGGCAACGGCAACGGCAACGGCAACGGCACCGCTCCAAGTAGCCCGGGTAAGCGAAGCGCACCCGGGGACCCGGGGGCCGTCCCATCCTCGATGCGCGCCGCCATCCCGACTCACGCCATCGACAGGGCCAGGGCGACGGCGGCGGTCGCCATCGCGGCCAGGCCGGCGGCGATCTGCAGGACCGTAGGGTGGGTAGAGCCGAAGGCGAAACCCACCGCCGTGCTCGCATGCACGATGAATGATGGGTTTTGCTTCGCGCAACCCATCCTACGGTGATGCGCCACCACGCCTCGTCATCCCAGCGAACGCCGGGGTGAGGCGGACCGCTTGCGCGGCACTGCCGCGCGGTCTGGGCGAACGCCCAGCGCGCTGCGCTGGGCCGGGGAGAACTGCCGAGCCTTGCCAAAGGCTGGCCCCCATCGTTCTCTGGAACGACGGTTTGTGGCTCCGGCGAATGGATTTGGCCGCAGCGTCGCCGCAGGGTGGGTCGAGCCCAATACCCACCATCGCGCTTGGACACGGCGCACGATCGGGTGGAATCCCCAGACAAGGTCAAAGGCTTTCGTCCGCTGCGCCTGCGCTGGCAGCCACGTAGCCCGGTCAAGCGAAGCGCAACCGGGGCCGCGTCCCATCGCCGAGGCGCGCAGATACTCCGACTCATGCCATCGACAGCGCTATCGCCACTCCCGCGGTCGCCATCACGGCCAGTCCCGCGGCGACCTGCACGGCGTAGCGCCGGGTGCCACTGGCGAAGGCGATCACGCTCTTGGCCACGCCCGCCGATACCAGCAGCGCGGCAAGGCCGATTCGCCCACGGCCCATTTCCAGCTCGCCGCCGCCGGCCAGCTGCGCGATGCTCGCCGCAGCCGGATGCAACTCCGCCAGCGCGACCAGCATGGCCGCGACCATGGCCCCGGCATCGCCGAACAGTCGGTTCAGGCCGGCCGACGCCAACAGCACCGCGCTGAACACCAGGCCGAGCAACAGCGCATGGCCGACATGGAACGCCGGCGCTTCGGCGGGCGGCGTGCCCGCTGCGCCGCCCGGGTCGCGCAGGCCCGGCAGCGCCGCCACCGTCACGACCAGGCCGGCGACGGCAAGAGGCCACGCGCTGGCGCGCAACAGGGCGGGCGAAGTCGCGCCCACGATTGCCGCCAGCAGCAGCAGGGAGGCCAGGTTGGCCAGCAGCGCCGCGGACGCCGCCGACGCGGAGCGGGCGGGTGTCTGGCGGGCCTGTTGGCCGAAGCTGGCGACGGCGGCGGTCGAAGACGCGAAGCCGGACAGGAAGCCCGCCAGCGGCAAGCCCCAGCGTGCGCCGACCAGCCGAAGGGCGAGATGCCCCAGCAGGCCGACGCCCATGACCAGGACGACGAGGCGCCAGATCACCGACGGCACCAGCACGCCCCAGGGGTCCACCGGCCGATCGGGCAGCAGGGGCAGCACGACCAGTGCGGCGGCCGCGAGCATCAGGCCGTCCTGCACCTCGCGCTCGGCCAGCCAGCGCCGGGCAAAGCCCTGCAACGGCGCCTTGGCGAACAACAGCCCGGCCACCACCACCGCGAGTCCAGCGGCCCAGGTCGGGGCCGACTGCGCCAGCGCGGCGAGAAGGGGCGTGGTCAGCAGGGTCACCTCACCGGTCAGGCCGGGATCGTGCGCGCGGCTTTGCCGATATCCGGCCACGGCGAGCGCGCCCACCCCGAGCATCAGGGCGGCCAGCACCCAGGGGCCGAACGCAATGGCGACCGCCGCGGCGATCGCGATGAGGGCGTGGGTCCGGATGCCGGCCTGGGCGACCGCGCCATGGTCCGCATGTCGCTCGCGGACGAGCCCGATCAGCAGGCCGATCGCGGCGGCCGTGGTGATGCCCTGCAGGCCGATCTCCATGACGGTTCCGGATGCCTCGCGCTGTCGATGCGGCTAGGGTCGCACGCCGTGGGCCGCATTGGCATGGGGCGGGCCTGAACCCCCGGTGTCGTAGGGGAATCCCCTAGAGCGCTATCGGGGAAACCCTGATGCCCGCAGGCGGCTCCGGGGGCGTATCGTGGACCACACAGCGCGTGGGACGGTTCGATGCGGCGGGTGACCCGAAGAACCCGCCGTCCAATGCATGGCACCTCGTCGGTGGGACCGGGTCCCCGACGCGCTCGAAAGGCGGGGATATCGCTATCCCCGCCTTTCTCGTTCCCGGGGTCCGCCGCTGGCGGGGGAGCGTCTCAGCGACCGTAGTCGACGTCCACGATGACGAAGCGCGCGGGGCCGGTCGGCAGGCTGGCCTCGAACTCGTCGTCGAGCTGCTTCTTCAGCATGGCCCGGGCCAGGGGCGAATCGATGCTGATCCAGCCGCGAGGGGCGTCGGTTTCGTCCGGACCGACGATCCGGTAGCGCCGGCACTCGCCGTCGTCGACCCGCTCCACCTCGACGCTGGCGCCGAAGAACACCGCGCGCGGGTCCGCCGGGCGGCCCTCGACCACTTTCAGCGCTGGCACCCGCTTGCTGAGATAGCGCACGCGCCTGTCGATCTCGCTGAGCTGCTTCTTGCGGTAGGTGTATTCGGCGTTCTCCGAACGGTCGCCTTCGGCCGCCGCGGCGGCCAGGGCCTGCACGACCTCGGGCCGTTTGACGCGCCACAATTCGTCGAGCTCGCGCTTGAGGCGATCGTGCCCCTCGCGGGTGATCAACGCGGTGCTCTTTTCCGGAGGCGGTCGCCAGCGGCCCATCGCGCCGGCGCCTCAGGCCGGGTCCGGCGCGCGGACCAGGCTTTGCGCGGGCTCGCTCGAGACCGGCTGGCCTTCACTGTCGAGCAGCCGCAGCTCGTCGGGCGGCGACCACTGGAACAGGCGGTCCTGTTCGTCCTTGGCGTTGGGGTCCAGCCTGACCCGGTCTCCTTCCGCGTTCCAGGTGCCCTCGACGTCGAAGCGGGTGCCGGCTTCGTCGCGATACCGCTCGCTGATCGCGAACGTGCCATCCCCCCGCAGCGCCAGCACGGTATCGATACCCGCGCAGCTGGCACAGGGCAGGGTGCCCTGGAAACGGCCGGCCAGCGCCTTGGTGTCGAGCTCGGTGGCGGGCGCGGCGTCGGCGGGCGTGACCTCGTGAAGCACCGCCGCGGGGGTCTGTTCCGGGTCGGTGTCAGTGGACGTCGTCGATTGCGCGGCATCCTCGCCCCGCTGGCACGCGGCCAGGGCCAGCGCGAGGAGGATGGGGGCGATGAAAGAGCGGTGCATGGCGGGCATCGGGAGGTTCCTGTGCATGGGGGTCAGCGCTTGCGGCCGAACAGGCCGCCGAGCAGGCCGCGTACGATCTGCTGGCCAATGCGGTTGCCGACGGTACGTGCGGTCTGCTTGCCCATCGTCTCGAGCATGCCCTGGCGGCGCTTGGTGCCGAACACCGCGTCCTTGACCGCCTGGCCAAAGCCGCCGTCCTCGGCGTCGTCCTGTTCGCGCGTGCGCGCGGGCGGCGCTTCCACTTCGCGGGCAGCCGTTTCCGCCTTGGTGGCTAGCATTTCGGCCGCCGATTCGCGATCGATCGCGGTGTCGTATTTCATGCCCACCGGGCTCGTCGCCCGGACCGCGGCGCGCTCGGCACCTGTGATCGCGCCCATCCGGCAGCGCGGCGGCGCCACCAGCGTGTGCTCGACGGGCATCGGGATGCCCTTGTCCTGCAAGGTGGACACCAGTGCCTCGCCGGTGCCGAGGCGGGAGATGGTGTCGGAGACGTCCAGCGCCGGATTGGCGACGAAGGTCTCCGCCGCGGTACGGACCGCTTTCTGGTCGCGCGGCGTATAGGCGCGCAGGGCGTGCTGGAAGCGGTTGCCGAGCTGGCCGAGGATCTCGTCGGGGACGTCGTCGGGGAACTGGGAGCAGAAGTACACGCCCACGCCCTTGGAACGGATGATCCGCACCACCTGCTCGACCCGCTGGCGCAGGGCCGCCGGCGCGTCGTCGAACAGCAGGTGGGCCTCGTCGAACACGAACACCAGCCGGGGCTTGTCCAGGTCGCCGACCTCGGGCAACTGCTCGAACAGCTCCGACAGCAGCCACAGCAGGAAGCTCGAATACAGGCGTGGCTTGAGCACCAGGGTGTCGGCCGCCAGCAGGTTGATCACGCCGCGGCCGTCGGGCGTGGTGCGCATCAGGTCGGCCAGGTCGAGTGCCGGCTCGCCGAAGAACATGTTGGCGCCTTCGCCCTCCAGCCGCAGCAGGGCCCGCTGGATCGCGCCGATCGAGGGGGTGGTCACCAGGCCGTACTTCGTGGAGATGTCCTTGCGTTCGGCGGCGACGAGGTTGAGCAGGGCGCGCAGGTCCTCCAGGTCGAGCAGCAGCAGGCCGCGGTCATCGGCGAGGCGGAAGACGATCTCCAGGATCCCGGACTGGGTGTCGTTGAGTTCCAGGATACGGGCGAGCAGGGTGGGGCCCATCTCGCTGACGGTCGTGCGCACCGGATGGCCCAGCTTGCCGAACAGGTCCCAGAACACCGTGGGGCTGCCTTCGCTGGCGTAGCCATCGATGCCGATCTGGTCGATCCGGGCCTGCAGCTTGTCGTTCATGGAGCCGGCGACCGCGAGTCCGGCGATGTCGCCCTTCACGTCGGCCATGAACACCGGCACGCCGATGCGCGAGAACCCCTCGGCGAGCACCATCAGGGTCACCGACTTGCCGGTGCCGGTGGCGCCCGCCACCAGGCCATGGCGGTTGCCCAGGTGCGGTTGCAGCACCACGTGTCCGGCGCTCGCGGCCAGCGCGTCGGGCGAAGTGATGGCCTTGCCGATGAGGATGGGATCCATGCGCCGCTCCATTCAGGTCAGGCACGATTCTAGTGGCAAGCCGGGCCGCGCCGCAGCCTCGTCGACGCCGCGCGTGCGCCCGTTTCCGTGACCGGCGTCAGCCCTGTTGTGGGATGCCCCGCGCAGGCGATACCCTGCGGCATCACCTTGGCTTCATGTTGCTTTCCATGCCTGTATTTGCTCGCGTATCGCCGCTGGCACTCGGCCTGTCGTGCCCGCTGGCCCTGCTGTTGTCCTGGGCTCCATTCGATGCGTCGGCGCTGTCGCGGCGCGACCAGGCCGCCGTCGACGTCCTCAACCAGCGCATGGCCGCGGCCGAGGCGCAGTATCGCGAGGGACTGGTCAAGACCGCCAATGCCGATCCGGAAGGCGTGAAGATGGGCGACGCCGCGCTGGAGGACATGGAGGACGTCCTGGCCGCCTGCGTCAAGCAGCGAGGCTGCTCGCCGACCACGCTGCTGGCGACCTACAAGCGCCTGCTCAAGCACGACCTCGACGACGCCGACCCGTTCGCCGACGCGGTCGACCCCAGCGACGTCGATCCCGACCACGTGGACCTGGCCGAGGGCGAGTCCGATCCGCTGGCGGCCGACGTGCCCGAGGCCGCGCGCGCCGCGGCGTTGCTCAACGACCGCCGCCACCGCTTCGACGACATGGTCAAGTACAACCCGGCGGTGCAGGCCGGCATCCGCCGCTGGCTGACCGACATGCGGCCGTCGCTGATGAACAGCTACGAGAACTACCAGTACCTGCGCCACCTGATGTGGCCGCAATACGAGCGCGCGGGCCTGCCCGAAGCGCTGTTGTTCGGAATCATGGCCAAGGAATCCAACGGCAAGGTCCACGCGCGTTCGCGCGCCGGGGCCGCGGGCCCGATGCAGTTCATGTACGCCACCGGCAAGCGTTTTGGCCTGGGCGAGGACAGCACCGGCTTCGACACCCGCTACGACCCCTATTCGGCCTCGCAGGCCAGCGTGGGCTACCTCAACGAGCGCATGCGGGAACTCAACAGCAACATCGAGATGGCGCTTGCGGCCTACAACGGTGGCGAGGGACGCGCGCGGCGCGTCCACCGCGAGCACCTGGGCAAGGATTTCTGGGACGAGTCGGTCTACAACGAGTTCCCGGCCGAGACCCGCGACTACGTGCCGATGGTGATCGCCGCGGCCTGGCTGTTCCTGCATCCCAAGCAGTACGGCATCGAATTCCCCAAGGTCGACGCGCGCCGGGCGACGCTGGTGCTCGAACAGCCGGCGTCGATCTACGAGCTGACCATCTGCCTGGGCAATGGCGGCACGCGCGACGGCTACATGCGCGTGCTTCGCAACCTCAATCCCCGTTACCAGGCCGACAGCCTGCTGCCCGCGGGCACGCGGCTGGATGCCACCACGCGCATGGTCGGGCTGTACAACCGCTGGTGCACGCGCGGCGCCCGTGCCGAACTGGCGCGGACGCTGGTGTCGAGCGATCCGGACTCGGCCATCGTGCGCAGCCGGCCGGCGCTCACCCCCGCGGCCCCGGTCCCGGTGGCGGGCACGCCGCGCGAATACCGGGTCAAGGCCGGCGAGACGCTGACCTCGATCGCCCGCAAGTTCCAGTGCGGGACCGGCCAGCTGGCGCGCGCCAACAATATCTCCGCGCCGCGCTACACCATCCGTCCCGGACAGCGGCTGAGCCTGGAGGGCTGCCAGAACTGACCGCTCGCGCCGGCCCGGCCGGCGCCCGACCGGCCCGGGCGCAGTTCTTCCGCTGGCCCGGCCTCAGTCGCGCGTGGCCAGGCGCTGGCCCAGGCGGACCGCGCTTTCGGCCTGCAGGCCGGGGGCGAGCGTGGCCACCCCGGGCGGCAGCAGGACGATCACGGTGGAGCCGTAGTTGAAGCGCGCCATCTCCTCGAAGCGTTGCAGGCGGATCGCCTCGCCACGGTAGTCCTTGCGCGTGATCCGGTCGCCGTACTCGGGGATCTCCTCGCCGCTCCACACGGTTTCCACCCCCGAGACCAGCAACGCGCCGACCATGACCGAGGCCATGGGGCCGAAATCGGTGTCGAACAGGCAGGCCAGGCGTTCATTGCGGGCGAACAGGCGCGGTACCCGCCGCACGGCATCGGGACCCACGCTGAAGAGCCGGCCGGGGACGTGCACGGTTTCGCGCAGGGTGCCCGTCCAGGGCATGTGCACGCGGTGGTAGTCGCGCGGCGACAGGTAGACCGTGGCGAAGACCCCGCCATGGAAGGGGGCGGCGAGGGCGGCGTCGCCCAGCAGCTCGGCGGCGGTGAATGACTGGCCCTTGGCCTGGAAGATGCGTCCGTCGCCCTCGATCGCGCCGCACTGGCTGATGCGGCCGTCGGCCGGCATCAGGAACGCGCGCGGATCCGGGTCGGCGACGCGCGCGCCGGGCTTCAGCGCGCGGGTGAAGAAGCTGTTGAAGGTCGGGTACGCGGTGGGATCGGCTTGCGCCGCCTCCGACAGGTCGACGCCGAAGCGGCGCGTGACCGTGTCGATCAGCCATTGCTTGGTCCGCACGTTGTCGGAATACGCCAGCGACCGTGCCATCGACGAGAGCAGGCGGTGGGGCAGGGCATGGGTCAGCGTGGTCAGCAGGCTCATGGCGCGCCCGCCGCGGTGAGGGCCTGGAGGTCGGCGGCGATCTTCATCGGCTCGAAGGGCGGACGCACCAGTCCGGCCATGCGCCCCTGCGGGTCGAGCACGGCGATGGTCGCGCTGTGGTTGATCGTGTACTGGTCGGCCGGATAGCCCTCCGGCGGCGGTGCCTTGGAGAACACCATGCTCAGCGAGGTGGCGAAGGCCTCGACGGCCGGCAGGCTGCCGGTCGCGGCCAGGGTGTCCTTGTGGAAGGCGTGCGCGTACTGGCCGATAAGCTCCGGCGTGTCGCGCTCAGGGTCGACCGAGAGGAACAGCACCCGCGGGCGGGTGGCCTCCGGGGTCGCCTCCCAGGCCTTCTGCGCGCGCGCCAGTTCGGCCAGGGTGGTGGGGCAGATGTCGGGGCAATGGGTGAAACCGAGGAACACGAGGGTCCAGTGCCCCTGCAACTCGGCCGGCTCCAGCGGCGTGCCGTCGGACTGGGCAAGCGCGAAGGCAGGCAGTTCGCGGGCCGGCTCGAACAGGCGCACCGCCTGCAGGGCGGGCGCTTCGGCCGAAGCCGTCACGGGGCCGAAATGGTGGGTGGAGGCCCACAGGCCCAGGCCGGCGGCCAGCGCGGCGACGAGGATATAAACAGTTGTGCGGTTGAACATGAGCGTTCCGAATGAGGCGCGGACGAATCATACCGGCCACGCGCGTCCGGCGACGGCTATAATCGCCGGTCATCCCCCGACCCGCCGTGAACATGCCATGAGCGCTGCCCCGCTGACCGCCGACTTCGAACAGGTCACGATCGTCGACCTGATCCGTCATGGCGGCAGCCTGTTCGCCGACGCGGGCCTGACCTTCGGGCACAGCTACGACAATGCCCTCGACGAGGCCACGCAGCTGGTCCTGCACGCCCTGCACATGCCGCACGACCTCAGCCCGGTCTATGGCCAGTCGCGCGTCACCACGCAGGAAAAGGCGCGGGTCCTGGCCCTGTTCGAGCGCCGCATCCGCGAGCGCGTGCCGGCGGCCTACCTGACCGGCGAGGCCTGGTTCGCGGGCCTGAGCTTCAAGTCCGACCCCCGCGCACTGGTGCCGCGCTCGCCGATCGCCGAACTGATCGAAACCGGCTTCGAGCCCTGGCTGGGCGGGCGCGAGGTCCATCGCGTGCTCGACCTGTGCACCGGTTCGGGCTGCATCGCCATCGCCACCGGCCACCACCACCCCAACTGGGAGGTGCACGGCATCGACATCAGCGACGACGCCCTGGCGCTCGCGGCCGAGAACAAGGCGCGCCTGCACGCCGACAACGTCGAGTTCCTGAAGTCCGACCTGTTCGCCGCGCTCGAGGGCGAGGTCTACGACCTGATCGTGACCAACCCGCCCTACGTCACCCACGACGAGACCGACGCGCTGCCGGAGGAGTACGCCCACGAGCCCGAGCTCGGCCTGCGTGCCGGCGACGACGGCCTGGACCTCGCGCTGCGGATCATGCGCGATGCGCCGGCCCACCTGGGCGAGCACGGCCTGCTGGTCTGCGAGGTTGGCGAGGCCGAACACGCCCTGGTCGCGCTGCTGCCGGAACTGCCCATGGCCTGGGTCGAGTTCAAGGTCGGCCAGATGGGCATCTTCGTGGTCGAGCGGCAGGACCTGGTCGAGCACCACGACCGGATCCGCGCGCTGGCCGACGCGCGCGGCTGACGGGCGACGGCGATGTCCGACAACAGCTTCGGCCGGCTGCTGCGCGTCACCACCTTCGGCGAGAGCCATGGGCCGGCGATCGGCTGCGTGGTCGATGGCTGCCCCCCCGGGATCGCCCTGGCGGCCGACGACTTCCGACGCGACCTGGACCGCCGCGCGACCGGCAAGACCCGCCACACCTCGGCCCGCCGCGAGGCCGACGAGATCGAGATCCTTTCGGGCGTCTACGAAGGCGTGACCACCGGGACGCCCATCGGCCTGCTGATCCGCAACACCGACGCGCGCAGCCGCGACTACGGCAGCATCGTCGAGCAGTTCCGTCCCGGCCATGCGGACTACACCTACTGGCAGAAGTACGGCATCCGCGATCCGCGCGGCGGCGGGCGCTCGTCCGCTCGCGAGACCACCATGCGGGTCGCGGCAGGGGTGATCGCCCGCAAGTGGCTGGCCGACCGCCACGGCATCGAGGTCCAGGGCTTCCTCTCGCAGCTTGGGGAGATACACCCGACCGGCATCGACCTGTCGGTGGTCGAAGGCAACCCCTTCTTCTGGCCCGATGCCGGCCAGGTGGCCGAGCTCGAGGCCTACATGGACGCCCTGCGCAAGTCCGGTGATTCGGTGGGTGCGCGGGTCGACGTGGTCGCCCGCGGCGTTCCGCCCGGTTGGGGCGAGCCGGTGTACGGCAAGCTCGACGGCGAGCTGGCCGCGGCCCTGATGAGCATCAACGCGGTGAAGGGCGTCGAGGTCGGCGACGGCTTCGAGTCGGTGGCCCAGAAGGGCAGCGAGCACCGCGACCGGATGACGCCCGAAGGCTTCATCTCCAACCATGCCGGCGGCGTGCTCGGCGGGATCAGCACCGGCCAGGACCTGCGCTGCTCGGTGGCGTTCAAGCCCACCTCCAGCCTGCGGCTGCCGGTCGATGGCGTCGACGTCCGCGGCGACGTCGTCGAAGTGGTGACCACCGGTCGACACGATCCCTGCGTGGGCATCCGCGCGATCCCCATCTGCGAGGCCATGGTGGCCCTGGTGCTGATGGACCAGGCGCTGCGCCATCGCGCCCAGTGCGGCGACGTGGGCGCGGTCGCGCCGCGCATCCCGGGCCATGCCGGCGAGGCGGACGACAAACGATAGCGGCCAGCCGACAGGCGCCTCCGCCCCCGGGCGCGGAGGCCCGCCGTTCCGGCTGCGCCGCATGGAGACGACGGCCCGGACGCCCCTTCCATCGGCAGGGCGGCACGCGCGGCGCGCGGCCAGCCTGCCCACCCGAAACGAATCCAAGGAACACCAGTCATGAGCAAGAAGGTAAACGTCGCGGTCGTCGGAGCCACCGGTGCGGTGGGCGAGACGATGCTGGCCATCCTCGCCGAGCGGCGCTTCCCCGTCGGCGAGCTGTACCTGCTGGCCAGCGAGCGCTCCGCGGGCGAGAGCATCGATTACCGTGGCGAGGAGTACATCGTCCAGGACCTGGCCACGTTCGACCCCGGCGGCGTCGACATCGCCCTGTTCTCGGCCGGCGGCGACGTCTCGCGTGAATACGCGCCGAAGTTCGCCGCGGCCGGCGCGGTGGTGATCGACAACTCGTCGGCCTTCCGCTACGACGACGACGTGCCGCTGGTGGTGAGCGAGGTGAACCCCGGGCAGGTCGCCAACCGCCCGCGCGGCATCATCGCCAACCCCAACTGTTCCACCATGCAGATGCTGGTCGCACTGGCGCCGCTGCACCGCGAATCGCGCATCGAGCGCATCAACGTCGCCACCTACCAGTCGGTCTCCGGCGGCGGGCGCTCGGCGATGGAGGAACTCGGCCGCCAGACCGGCGCGCTGCTGAACTTCCAGGACCCCAGCCCGGAGCGTTTCCCGGTGCAGATCGCCTTCAACCTGATCCCGCACATCGACGACTTCCAGGACAACGGTTTCACCAAGGAAGAGATGAAGCTGGTCTGGGAGACCCGGAAGATCCTTGGCGACGACGGCATCATGGTCAATCCGACCGCCGTCCGCGTGCCGGTGTTCTACGGCCACTCCGAGGCGGTGGCGATCGAGACCGAACACAGGATCACGCCCGAGCGCGCGCGTGAGATCCTGCGCGCCGCGCCGGGCGTGGAAGTCGTCGACGAGCGCAAGCCCGGCGGCTATCCGACGCCGGTCACGCATGCCTCGGGCAACGATGCGGTATACGTGGGCCGCATCCGCGAGGACCTCTCGCACCCGCGCGGCCTGAACCTCTGGATCGTGTCCGACAACATCCGCAAGGGCGCCGCGCTCAACGCGGTCCAGCTGGCCGAGCTGGTCGTCGCCGAAGGCTGACGACGGACGCCGCCGCATTGCACGGCAAGGGCGGCGGCGGCTAGAGTCGCCCCGGGGAACGAGGAAACGGGATTGATGAAGTCATTCATGCGACATGCGCTGGCACTGCTCCTGCTCGTCGCCAGCGGCTCGGCCGCGGCGCTGGGCCTGGGCGAGATCGTCGTGCATTCCCGGCTTGGCCAGCCCCTGCTGGCCGAGATCCCGATCGTTTCCAGCGACCCGAGCGAGCTCGAGCAACTGCGGGCCGGGCTGGCGTCGCCGGAGACCTTCGCCCGGGTGGGCCTGGAGCCTCCCCGCGGCGTGGTCTCCGACCTGCGCTTCATGGTCGCGCTGGACAATGCGGGTCATCCGGTCATCCGGGTCACCAGCAGCCAGCCTGTCAGCGAGTCGATGCTGACCTTCCTGGTCGAGGTCGACTGGGGCCAGGGGCGCCTGGTGCGCGAGTATTCCGCCTTGCTGGACACGCCGCGGACGGTGTCGGCCCCGGTGCAGCCGGCGATCGACGCACCGGTCGTCTCGCAGCCCAACCTGGTCGAGCGCGGTCCCGAGCCCCTGCCTGTCGAGCCCGGCCCCGAGGCCGGGGCCGAGGGCACGCCCGCGCCGCTGGCCGTGGAAGGCGAGCAGGCCGACGACGCCCCGGTCGCGACCGTGGAGCCCGAGGCCCCGGCGCCCGTCGCCGCGCGTCCGGCGCGCCCGGTCGGCGAGATCAACGGCGACAGCTACCGGGTCCAGGGGGGCGACACCCTTTCGGGCATCGCCAGCCGCATGCGCGGGCTGCGCGGCCTGAGCATGAACCAGACCATGATCGCGCTGCTGCATGCCAATCCCGATGCCTTCATCGACGGCAACGTCAACCGGGTCAAGGCCGGCGCGGTGTTGCGCGTGCCCGGCGTGGACGAGGTATTCACGATCGGGGCGAACGAGGCCAACGCGCTCGTCCGCGAACAGACCCGCCAATGGCGGCAGGGACGCACCGCGGTCCCGCAGCCGGCGGCGGCCGGCAGCGTCGGCGAAACCGCTGCGCCTTCGACGCCTTCCGACTCGGCGGGCGCGGGAACGGCCAGCGCCGACGCGCGCCTTGAAATCGTGCCGGCCGGTGCGGCGGCCAATGCCCAGGCCGGCAACCAGTCCGGTGCCAGCGCCGGGGGCGAGGGCGACGAGTTGCGCCAGGAGACCGAGGCCCGTGAGACCCTGGCCGCGCGCGATGCAGAACTGGCGGAGATGAAATCGCGCCTGGCCGAACTGGAGGCCCTCCAGCAGAAGCAGCAGCAACTGATCGAGCTGAAGGACAGTGAACTGGCGGCCGCGCAGCAGCGCCTTGCCGGGAACGCCAGCACCTCCGAAAGCGCTCGCGGATCGGTGATGCCCTGGATCCTCGCCGGCGCCGGTCTGGTCGTCCTCGGCCTGCTGGCCGGGCTGGCACTGCGTCGAAGGCCCGCCCGAAGCGTGTTCCGGGCGCCCGACACGCCCTCGAACCGGTCTTCGCTGGCCGATGCGTTCCCCGGCGCCAGCGTCGCCGCGACGGCGAGCGCGGGCGGGGTGGACGTGGACGATGCGGTGGATGCCGACGACGAAGATGCCGCCGACATCGACCTCATCGACGAGTTCTTCGATGAAGATCGCGCGGACGCCGACGCAATGGAAACCGACGGCCCCCGCACGGACCGGGACGACGCGCCGGCTCCGGCCGACGCCGCGGCCCCCGTGGCGGTCGATGTGGATGAGGCGGGTGAACTCGACGACGAAGCCCCGGTCACACCCGCCGTCGACGAAGATCCCTGGTCGCCCGCCGGCGCTACCCCGGCTTGGCACACCGGCGACGCGGTTGCGTCCGACGCCATCGACGAGGACGCGGTCCCCGTGGCAGGCGGCGGCGGGGGCAACGAACGCCTTGAGCTGGCGCGTGCGTACATGGCCCTGGGCGACCGCGACAGCGCGCGCCAACTGCTGGCCGAGGTGCGCCTGCATGGCGACCTGGCCGCGCGCCAGCAGGCCATGCAGATGCTGCGCGACCTGGAGTGATCGGGATGGCGGGCCGTGGACGTGGATGAGGCCGGGCGGCCAGCATCGCCCGTCCAGCGGCTGGCGATGGCGGTCGAGTACGACGGCAGCGCGTTCTCCGGCTGGCAACGGCTGACCCGGCCGGGCGAGGAAGGGCGTCGCGACGAGGCGACGGTCCAGGAGGCGGTGGAAGCTGCCCTCGGATTCGTCGCCGGCCAGCCGATTGCGACGGTCTGCGCGGGCCGGACCGACGCTGGCGTGCACGCGCGGGCCCAAGTCATCCACTTCGACAGTCCGGTCGCCCGCGACCCGCGCGGCTGGGTGCTCGGCACGACCACGCGGTTGCCTCCGTCGGTGTGCATCCGATGGTGCGTGCCCGTCGCCGGCGACTTCCATGCCCGCTTCTCCGCGCGCGCGCGCCGTTACCGCTATCGCCTGCTCAATCGTCCGGTGCGCCCCGCGCTGATGCGCGAGTACCTGGTCTGGGAGCGACGGCCCGTGGACGCCAGGGCCATGCACCGCGCCGCCCAGGCGCTGCTCGGCGAGCAGGACTTCTCGGCCTTCCGCACCGTGCACTGCCAGGCGCCGCATGCGCGCCGGAACATGCACGAGATCAGCGTCCACCGCGACGGCGAGGTGATCGATTTCGAACTGCAGGCCAATGCGTTCCTGCACCACCAGGTACGCAACATCGTCGGCAGCCTGCTGGTGGTGGGGCGGGGCGAGAAGCCCGAGGCCTGGATCGCCGAACTGCTGGCCGGTCGGGACCGGACCGTCGCCGGGCCGACCGCGCCGCCGGGTGGGCTGATGTTCCTCAACCCGTTATACCCCCCGGCATGCGGCCTGCCGGCCGAAGTCACCCTGTCCGACGCCTGAGGCCGTGCCCGCGATGGAACGTTCGCACCTGCGTACCCGCATCAAGTTCTGCGGCCTGACCCGCCCAGGCGACGTCCGCCTGGCCTGCGAGCTGGGCGTGGACGCGATCGGTTTCGTCTTCGCCCAGCGCAGCCGCCGCCGCGTCGAGCCGGAGCAGGCGCGCCTGCTTCGCCAGGCCTTGGCCCCCATGGTCAGCGCGGTGGCCCTGTTCATGGACACCCCGGCCGACGACGTCCGGCGCGTGGTCCGCATCGTCGGGCCCCACCTGCTGCAGTTCCACGGCAGCGAGGACGACGCCTGGTGCCGCCAGTTCGGCGTGCCCTACCTGAAGGCCATCGCGATGGGCGGCAGCACCGTGGATCGCGGCGAGGATGCGCTGTTCGGCGCATTCCCGGGAGCGAGCGGCTTCCTGCTCGACAGCCACGCCAGTGGCGAGGCCGGAGGCAGCGGGCATGCCTTCGACTGGGCGACGGTCCCCACCGGCCTGTCGCGCCCGGCCCTGCTGGCCGGGGGACTGTCGCCGGACAACGTGCATGCGGCCATCGAGCAGGTGGCGCCCTGGGGGGTGGACGTGTCCTCGGGCATCGAAAGCGCACCGGGCTTGAAGGACGGCGAGCGGATGCGCCGGTTCGTCGAGGAAGTCCGCCGCGCGGACCTGTCGGTGCGCGGCTGAGTCGCTCGCCGGCGACGGCCGGGGCATCGGCAGCGCGCTTCCGGGCCGTTACACTGTCCAATTACGTCGCAATGCCCCGACGGACGCGACGGCTCGAATGGATCACACGCCACCATGACGCTTGATGCCCCCACCGATTTCCATGCCTTCCCGGATGCCGATGGCCACTTCGGACGATTCGGAGGCCGCTTCGTCGCCGAGACCCTGATCGGTCCGCTGCAGGAACTGGCTGCCGCCTACGACGCCGCGCGGGTCGATCCCGACTTCATCGCCGCCTTCGAGGACGACCTGGCCCATTACGTGGGGCGCCCCAGTCCGATCTACGCTGCCGATCGCCTGAGCCGCGAGGTGGGCGGCGCGCGCATCCTGCTCAAGCGCGAGGACCTCAACCACACCGGCGCGCACAAGATCAACAACACCATCGGCCAGGCCCTGCTGGCCAGCCGCATGGGCAAGACCCGCATCATCGCCGAGACCGGCGCGGGCCAGCATGGCGTGGCGTCGGCCACGGTGGCGGCCCGCCTGGGCCTGGAATGCGTGGTCTACATGGGCGCGACCGACATCGAGCGCCAGAAGATCAACGTCTACCGCATGACCCTGCTCGGCGCGAAGGTGGTGCCGGTCAGCAGCGGTTCGGCGACGCTGAAGGACGCCCTGAACGAAGCGATGCGCGACTGGGTGACCAACGTCCAGGACACCTTCTACATCATCGGCACGGTCGCCGGCCCCGACCCGTATCCGCGCATGGTCCGCGACTTCAACGCCGTGGTCGGCCGCGAGGCGCGTGCGCAGATGCTGGCCGAGTACGGGCGCCTGCCCGACGCGGTGACCGCCTGCGTCGGCGGCGGCAGCAACGCCATCGGCATCTTCCATGCCTTCCTGAACGATCGCGACGTGCGCATCGTCGGCGCAGAGGCGGCCGGCGACGGCATCGACACGCCGCGCCATGCCGCCTCGCTCGCGGCGGGGCGCCCCGGTGTCCTGCATGGCAACCGCACGTACGTGCTGTGCGACGACGATGGCCAGATCACCGAGACCCATTCGGTGTCGGCGGGCCTGGACTATCCCGGCGTCGGTCCCGAGCATGCCTTCCTCAAGGACACCGGGCGTGCCGAGTACGTCGGAATCACCGACGAGGAGGCCATGGCCGCGTTCCACCAGCTGACGCGCAGCGAAGGCATCCTGCCGGCGCTGGAGTCCAGCCACGCGATCGCACAGGCGATCAAGCTGGCGCGTGAACTGCCGAAGGACGCGCTGGTCCTGTGCAACCTCTCCGGTCGCGGCGACAAGGACGTGCACACCATCGCCGCGCGGGAGGGGATCGAACTGTGAGCCGCATCGACCGCAGGTTCGCCGCCCTCAAGGCCGCTGGCCGCAAGGCCCTGGTCCCCTTCGTCACCGCCGGCGATCCCTCGCTGGAAGCCACAGTGCCGGTCATGCGCGCCCTGGTCGAGGCCGGCGCCGACGTGATCGAGCTCGGTGTGCCGTTCTCCGATCCGATGGCCGACGGCCCCACCATCCAGCGCAGCTCCGAGCGCGCGATCGCGCGCGGTGCGGGCCTGTCCTGGGTGCTCGAGGCGGTGCGTGCTTTCCGCGAACATGATGGCGAGACGCCCGTGGTGTTGATGGGCTACCTGAACCCGGTGGAGATCCGCGGTGCCGAGGCCTTCGCCCGTGCCGCGACCGCGGCAGGCGTGGACGGCGTGCTCCTGGTCGACCTGCCCCCGGAAGAGGCCGCGGATTTCCGCGCCGGGTTCCGGCCGCACGGGCTCCAGCTCGTCCTGCTGGCCTCGCCGACCACCTCGCCGGGGCGGATCGGCCAGCTCTGCGCGGAGGGCGAAGGCTATCTGTACTACGTCAGCTACGCGGGCGTGACCGGCGCCGACCGCCTGGACACCAGTGCGGCCAACGACCGCCTGCACAGCATCATGGCGGGCAGCCGGGTGCCGGTGGTGGCCGGATTCGGCATCAAGGACGCCGCCAGCGCCGCCGCAATGGCCCGCGAAGCCGACGGGGTAGTAGTCGGCAGCGCCCTGGTGTCGGCGCTGGACGGGGCGTCCAGCCCCGACGATGCCGCGGACCGGGCCCGGGCCTTCCTGCGCCCGCTGAGGGCGGCACTGGATACCGTGGCAGGTTGAGGAAGCGCCTGCGCTAAACTGCCGGCCCCGCTTCCAGGCGGGTCGGCATCCATGCCAAGGCCGGCCCACCGCAATACAGGAACATCCAACGCATGTCGTGGCTCAAGAAACTCATGCCCTCCGGCATCCGCACCGAAACCGGCACCGCCAAGCGGCGCAGCGTGCCCGAGGGCCTGTGGGAGAAGTGCGACCAGTGCGGCGCGGTCCTCTACCGCCCCGAGCTGGAGGAAAACCTGGAGGTCTGCCCCAAGTGCGACCACCACATGGCGATCCGCGCCCGCGCGCGCCTGACGGCCCTGTTCGACGCCGGCAGCACCACCGAGATCGCCGCCGAACTGGGCCCCACCGACGTGCTCAAGTTCAAGGACCAGAAGCGCTACGCCGACCGGATCAAGTCCGCGCAGCGTTCCACCGGCGAGCGCGACGCCATGGTCGCCCTGCAGGGCCTGCTCAAGCAGCGGCCGCTGGTCGCCTGCGCGATGGACTTCGCCTACATGGGCGGTTCGATGGGCTCGGTGGTGGGCGAGCGTTTCGCCCGCGCCGCCGAGGCCGCGCTCGAGCAGGGGTGTCCGTTCGTGTGCTTCTCGGCCACCGGCGGCGCGCGCATGCAGGAGAGCCTGTTCTCGCTCATGCAGATGGCCAAGACCTCCGCGGCACTGGCGCGCCTGCGCGCAAAGGGTTTGCCGTTCATCTCCGTGCTCACCCACCCCACGTTCGGCGGCGTTTCGGCCTCGTTCGCGATGCTGGGCGACATCAACATCGCCGAACCCAAGGCGCTGATCGGCTTCGCCGGTCCGCGCGTCATCGAGCAGACCGTGCGCGAGACGCTGCCCGAGGGCTTCCAGCGTTCGGAGTTCCTGCTCGAGCATGGCGCCATCGACCAGATCTGCGACCGGCGCGAGATGCGCGACCGCCTGGCAGACCTGCTGGCCCTGCTGATGCGCCAGCCCGCGCCCGAGGCGGACGTGGACGCCGCATGAACGGTTGGCCGCTCCACGCCGCGGTTGCCGTGACGTGGGGCAACCCAGCTGAAGGAGCCGCTTGAACATGAGTCGAACGTATTTCGGGACCGACGGGATCCGCGGTCGGGTGGGGCAGGGGCCGATCTCGGCGGATTTCGTGCTCAGGCTGGGCAATGCCTACGGCCATGTCCTCAAGCAGGCCTGCCGGGACCACAAGCCGCAGGTGGTGATCGGCAAGGACACGCGCATTTCGAACTACATGTTCGAGGCCGCGCTGGAGGCCGGGCTGGTGGCGGCCGGCGTCGACGTGCAGCTCATGGGGCCGATGCCGACCCCGGCGGTGGCCCATCTGACCCGCTCGCTGCGCGCCGACGGCGGTATCGTCATCTCGGCCTCGCACAACCCGCATTACGACAACGGCATCAAGTTCTTCTCGGCCGATGGCGAGAAGCTCGACGACGCCACCGAGCTTGCCATCGAGGCGGCACTGGACACGCCCTTCCGCACGGTCGAATCGGATCAGCTCGGCAAGGCGGTGCGCACCCGCGGCGCGGTCGCGCGCTACGTGGAGGCCTGCAAGAACTCCGTCCCGCGCGGGTTCGACCTCAAGGGGATGCACATCGTCATGGATTGCGCCCATGGCGCGACCTACGAAATCGGGCCGCTTGTGTTCCGCGAGCTCGGTGCCCGGGTCGATGCGATCGGCGTCGAGCCCAACGGCACCAACATCAACGACGGCGTCGGCTCCACCCACCCCGAGGCGTTGGCCGAACAGGTCCGCGCGCGCGGCGCCGACATCGGCATCGCCTTCGATGGCGATGGCGACCGCGTCCTGCTCGTCGATGAGTCCGGCACCGTCCGCGACGGCGACGACCTGCTGTTCCTGCTGGCGACCGATTGGCGGCAGAACGGGCGGCTGCAGGGGCCCGTCGTCGGTACCCTCATGACCAACTTCGGGCTCGAACAGGCCTTCGAGCAGCGCGGCATCGGCTTCGTGCGCGCCAAGGTCGGCGACCGCTACGTGCACCAGCAACTGATGGCGCACGGTGGCGTGCTCGGCGGCGAGACCTCCGGCCACCTGCTGTGCCTGGACCGGGTCAGCACCGGTGACGGCATCGTCAGCGCCCTGCAGGCGCTGGAGGTCCTCAAGCGCCGTGGCGTCCGCCTGGGCGTGGCCCTCGATGGCTTGCGCAAGGTGCCGCAGAAGACCGTGAACGTCCGCTACGATGCCGGCAAGGCCCAGCCGGTCGAGGCGGCGTCGGTGAAGGCCGCGCTGGCCGAAGCGCAGGCGGCGGTCGCTGGCCGGGGCCGCGCCTTCCTCCGGCCCTCCGGCACCGAGCCGGTCGTGCGCGTCACGGTCGAGGCCGACTCGCCGGAGCTGATGCAGGCCACGCTCGACGCCTTGGCCGCGGCCGTGCGCGCGGCGGCTTCCTGACAACCGTCCGGCACGCGCGTGCCGGCGGTCCCACCCCGCACAAGATGAAGACGATGAGCCAGGCGCAGATCCCCACCCTCGACATCCGCAGGTTCACCCAGCCGGTCAGCGCCGCCGACCGCGCCGCGTTCGTGTCCGAACTCGGCCGGGCCTACGAGGCCTGGGGCTTCGCGGGCATCCGCGGGCACGGGATCGGCGAGGCGCGGATCGAAGCGGCCTACGACGTATTCCAGCGATTCTTCGAGCTGCCCGAGCCGGTCAAGATGAAATACCACCTGCCCGGCACCGGCGGTGCGCGCGGCTACACGCCCTTCGGCGTGGAGACGGCCAAGGACTCCAAGCACCACGACCTCAAGGAGTTCTGGCACGTGGGCAGGGAGATCCCGCGCGATTCGCGTTACGCCCAGTACATGCCGCCCAACCTTTGGCCCGACGAGGTCGCCGGCTTCCGCGAGCACGCCTATGGCCTGTACCAGGCCCTGGATGCGCTGGGCAGCTCGGTCCTGTCGGCCCTCGCGCTGCATATCGGCCTGCCCGAGGACTGGTTCCGCGACAAGACCGACCAGGGCAATTCGATCCTGCGGCCGATCCACTATCCGCCCATCACCAGCGACGACATCCCCAACGTGCGCGCCGGGGCCCACGAGGACATCAACCTGATCACGCTGCTGGTCGGTGCCAGCGCCGCCGGCCTGGAAGTGCGTTCGCGGCGGGGCGAGTGGGTGCCGTTCACCGCCGATGCCGACACCATCGTCGTGAACATCGGCGACATGCTGCAGCGCCTGACCAACCACGTCTATCCGTCCACGACGCACCGCGTGGTCAATCCGCGGGGCGAGGCGGCCCGGAAGCCGCGCTATTCGACGCCCTTCTTCCTGCATCCCAACCCGGACTTCCTGATCGACGTCCTCCCGGGGTGCGTGACGGCGGACAACCCCCGTCGCTACGACGCGCCGATCACCGCTCAGGCGTACCTGGACGAACGCCTGCGCGAGATCAAGCTGAAGTAGGGGGCGGATCGCCCGCGCCGGCGGTGACCGCCACGCCGGCCTCCTGCAGCGCCCGTCGCCATGCCTCGCGCTTGGCCTCGACCCGCTGGGAGGCGTTCGCCGGGCTGGTGGAGGGGAGGCGAAGGAGGCGGCGGCCGTCGCCCGCCCGGCCCGGCAACACCAGTCGCCGGTAGCTGGCCTCGGCCTTCGCGCCATTGAACAGGACGCTGCCGATGCCGGGATGGGCGGCGAAAAGGGCGTCGAAATCGTTTGCCGCGGCGGTCTCGTCACGAATCGCGCTGTCGAGGCTGCCCTCGCGTTCGCAGCGGGCGAGCACGTCCCAGACTGCGATGCCCGAATCGACCAGGCGGCGGGCGCGCAGCGGGTACGGCAGCGAGGGCGCGAAGCCGAGGCAGTCGGCCATGAAAGGCCAGAACAGGTTGCGCGGGTGGGCGTAATAGGCGCGCGCCGCCAGCGAAGCCGCCCCGGGCATGGAGCCCAGCACCAGTACCCGCGGCGCCTTGCCCAGGATGGGCGGGAAGCCGTGCAGGGTCGGTGCGCTGGGGGTCGGGACGTGGGAGGAGGGCATGCACGGGCGATTGTAGCCATCCTTTTCCGGCCCACTGGGGTAGAATGCCGCGCCCCGGCTCCGGCCCGGGCGCCGTCCACCCTCAGGAGTCCCCATGCGTCGCAGGATCGTTGCAGGAAACTGGAAGCTCCACGGCGACCGCAAGTTCGCCTGGGACCTGCTCGACGAGATCGTCGCCGCACCGGTCCCCGCGGGTGTCGAGCGCCTGATCCTGCCGCCGCTGCCGATCCTGGGCGACCTGGTCGACCGCTATGGCGAGCGTGGCCTGGCGTTCGGCTCCCAGGACGTGAGCGCCTACCAGTCAGGCGCCTATACCGGCGAGGTGTCAGCAGCGATGCTGATCGACGTGGGCGCACGTTACGGCCTGGTGGGACATTCCGAGCGTCGCCAGTACCACGGCGAGACCAGCGAATGGGTCGCGCGCAAGTTCATGGCGGCCCGGGAAGCGGGCCTCACCCCCATCCTCTGCATTGGCGAGAGCCTGTCCGAGCGTGAACGCGGGCAGACCGAATGGCGGCTCGAGGAGCAGCTCGGCCCGGTCATCGAGCTGGGCGGCGTCGAGGCCTTCGACGGCGCCATCGTGGCCTACGAGCCCGTCTGGGCGATCGGAACGGGCAAGACCGCCTCCCCGGAACAGGCCCAGCAGGTCCACGCATTCATCCGTAGCGAAATCGCCGCGCGCGATGCTAGAATTGCGGGCTCGCTTCCGATTCTTTACGGCGGAAGCGTGAAGGCCGGCAACGCGGCCGAGCTGTTTGCGCAGCCGGACGTGGATGGCGGCCTGATCGGAGGCGCCTCCCTGGTGGCCGCCGACTTCAACGCCATCGCTTCGGCGGCGGCGCCCCGGTAACGAAACGAGAGTCCTGATTCCGATGCTGTTGATCCTCAACGTCATCTTCGTATTGGTCGCGATCGCGATGATCGCGCTGATCCTGATGCAGCGTGGCGCGGGTGCGCAGGCCGGCTCCGGTTTTGGCGGTGGCGCGTCGGCGACGGTATTCGGCGCGCGCGGCTCCTCCAGCTTCCTCACCAAGGCCACCAAGTGGCTGGCCGTGGCCTTTTTCCTGATCACGTTCTACATGGCCTGGGAGGCCACCCATGGCGCGAGGCTGGCGGATGTCGCCGCCAACGACCTGGGCGTGATGGCCGAAGTCCCGGCCGCGTCGCAGGGCGCGCCGTCCGGATCCGCGCCGGCCACGCCGGGCCTGAGCGCGACCCCG